>JBAZGB010000020.1:0-40881 GCA_041653135.1 Eubacteriales bacterium
TCTTGGGGATGAAGCTTCCAGACAGTTTTTAAATTTCCCGCGGGCTTTGTATCTGGTTGCCGCAATCTTGTTTATTCTAGCTTTGATTCCTACCATGCCTCATCTATTATTTTTACTTTTAAGCAGCGGTTTTGCTTTTCTTTCTTACAATTTAACCGGTGAAGAAAAAAACAGGACGGCAAGAGAGGAACGGGAAAAGACCCTAAAAACAAAAGAAGAACAAAAACAACCCGAAAGTGTTGCAGGCTATTTTATGGTTGATCCACTGGAGATTGAAATTGGCTATAATTTGATTCCTTTGACCGATGAGTCCCGAGGGGGGGATTTATTGGCCAGGCTCGCTGCTGTCCGGCGGCAGTGCGCCACAGAGCTGGGCATTTATGTGCGGCCAATACGCATCAGGGATAATTTGCAGCTTGATCCGGATACTTACACGTTCATCCTAAAAGGAGTGCTGGCCGGAAAGGGTGAACTTAAACCCGGATACCAACTTGCTTTAATGTCTGCTGAGGATAATAGACCAGTTAACGGTTTGCCTACCCAGGAACCAACTTTCGGTTTGCCGGCTTATTGGATAGATTCAACGGAAAAACCCCGTCTTATTGCCCAGGGTGTTACGGTAGTCGATTGCGCTGCCGTACTGGTTACTCATTTGACCGAGTTCATCAAGAGGCATGCGCATGAACTGCTCAGCAGGCAGGATGTAAAAGATCTATGTGACGCAATCAAGGTCAAAAACCCTGCGGTGATAGAAGAACTGGTGCCCAATGTCTTAAGCCTGGGGGAGATTCAAAAAATATTGCAGAACCTTCTTAAAGAAAATATACCCATCCGTACCCTGACTTCAATCTTGGAAGCAATAGCCGATGGCGCAAGATCTTCAAGGAATACAGACTTTTTAACAGACTATGTAAGATCTACAATGGGGTTAACTATATGCAAGCTTTATATGAAGGAAGATAATAAGTTAACGGTTATTACCCTTCATCCGATGTTGGAGCAAAAACTAGTCAATTCTCTTCAGGAAAGTCAGACGGAAGTTTACCCCTTACTGGAGCCAAAAACAGTTCAAACGCTTCTGGAAAACGTAAGAAAGTCTATTGAAAAGGCTAATTATATGGGCATAAAGCCGGTAATATTATGCTCCGGGCGGGTGCGCCTGCCGTTTAGAAGATTGATTGAGCGATATTGGCCCAGTCTTGCTGTTATTTCGTTGAATGAGATTGCAGCGGAAATTAAAGTAGAATCTATCGGAACGGTGAATTTAAATGAAAGTTAAGAAGTACTTTGCAGAGGATATGCAGCAGGCAATTTCAGAAATAAAAAGGGACATGGGTTCAGAGGCAATTATTATCAGTCAGCGCAGAGTGCGGGGCAAAGGCGTTTTAGGATTTCTTGTCCATCGGCTGGAGGTAACCGCAGCGCTTGAAGAAGAGGAATACAAAACCAGTTTTGGTTATGAATTAGAGCAGGAACTGCAGCGGGATTGGCCTGAATCCAAGCAGGAGTTTATGAACAGGATGCAGTTTGAACAAAATGACCCTGTGAACACGGAAGAAGAGAGTATTGTTCCTGAACCCGAATATAAATTTAATCCGGCTTTGGCAGACCTGTCTTTATATGAAAAGGCGGATCCAAGCTTGCCGATACAGGAAGAATTGAAGGAAATGAGGAGTTTGCTTGAGCAAATGGTAACTGCTCATGAGAACGGGAGAAGCGTCCGCAATGAACATTTAGAGCTGTGGAGACACAAATTGCAGACACACGGTCTTGGGGAAACTCCCATAGATATGCTTGTGCAAATTATTCCTGAAGGCGCCTGGGAGGATGAAAAAAGAGTCGGAATTCTTTTGACAGATTATTTATCTAATATGCTGAAACCTTTATATGAAGGAATCCACCCGGGGAAGATCTTGAGTTTCATAGGCCCAACAGGGGTTGGCAAAACAACTACCCTGGCCAAATTAGCTGCACAGATGGCCTTAAATCAAAGGAAAAAGGTGGCTATTTTAACAATTGATACTTATCGGATTGGGGCAATTGAACAACTTCAAACTTATGCTGAAATAATCGGTGTGCCTCTTCAAGTAGTTATGTCTCCAGCTGAGTTTAAAAATGCGCTGTTGAAAAATGAGGACAGGGATTATATTCTTATTGATTCTGCGGGCCAGCCTTTTTCAAAGAATGATCAGATTAAGGAATTGCAGGCATTCTTACAGGAAGTAGACAAGCCCCACGATGTTTGCTTAGTCCTGAGCAGTAATACAAAAAGCGCTGATCTATTGCAGGCTGCAGAATATTTTACGCCCTGCGGCTATAACAAGCTGATTTTTACTAAATCTGATGAGACGCTTTCGCAAGGTTCAATACTGGATGTGATCGATAAGGTTAAACTACCGGTTATTTATATAACTAACGGCCAAAACGTACCTGATGACATTATGCAAATGGATTTCCATAGTTTAGCTTCTTTTATACTGGACGGGGTTGATTAAAAGTGCCGGATGATCAGGCTGCTTCATTGAGAATATTGGCTAAAGAGAAAAACCTTGGCAAACAGAAATTGGGTTTTCCGGATTCTGCCGGAGGCCCCGTTGTTATTGCTGTTACAAGCGGCAAGGGCGGGGTCGGTAAAACAAGTATGGCGGTTAACCTGGGGCTTCTTTTAGCCAAGCAGGGGGTCCGGACAGTAATTCTAGACGCAGACCTGGGGCTGGCCAATGTTGAAGTGCTGGTTGGAATTGTTCCGCCTTATTCCATTTATGATGTGCTGTACGGTAATAAAACTTTTCAAGATATCTTAATCAACGGTCCTTTTGATCTAAAAATTGTGTCCGGTGGTTCAGGTCTGCAGGAACTTGCCAATATAGAGCAGTCGCAGCGGGAAAAGCTGATCAGCAGTTTGGCTTTCTTTCAGGATAAAACAGAAGTTTTGTTAATTGATACGGGAGCTGGTATTTCACGTAACGTATTGGGATTTGTTGCAGCTGCCGGTGAAGTGATAGTGGTAGTTACACCGGAACCGACATCATTAACTGATGCTTACAGTCTGATTAAGGTTCTGGCAAAATTTAAGGTACACGAAAAGGTATTTTTTATTGTAAACCAGGCTTCAAGCGAACAGGAAGCTATTTTAACGGCGGAAAGAATTATCCTGGTTACAAACAAATTTCTGAATAATATAAAGTTGAAATATCTGGGTTTTGTTTTGAGTGACAATGTTTTTGTTGAGGCTGTAAAAAATCAGACTCCCTTTGTTATAGCGCGTCCAAACAGCCAGGCGACAAAAAGTCTTACTCAGATATCAATTAAACTAAATAATTTAATTGGCAGAAAGGATTGCTATGCAGACTCAAAAAACCCTGCCGGCATGAAGGCTTTTATAAATAAATTGCTCAGGCTCTATAAATAACCTGAGGTTTTAAAAAGGAGTCAAAGTTGTCAAAAGAAACACTTAATGAGCAAGGTCAGCTGAAAATCAACCTTCCGGTGAAGATCGCCAGAAGCAATGAAAAAACTTTTTATTCTTCTACCGTTCAGGATATCGGAGATGATTTTGTTACAATTATGGCGCCTTTACAGGAGGGCTATCCCTTTCTTCCTCAGCCGGGGGAAGCAATTCTAGGGCGCTTTATTCAGGACAGGAAAAGCTTCTATTTCTATACTTTTGTTTTGGGCAAGCAAAAAGAAAATGGCATTATTTTGTTAGAGCTTTCGATGCCTGAAGAAATAAAAGAAGACCAACAAAGAACATCTGTTCGCCTTCCTATTCTTCTGGACATAGAAAAATACAAGTTATCCGCAGTAGAGGAAGGACAAGAACCGGTTTACGAGAAGGGAAAAGCCCTTGACTTAAGCGCAGGGGGAATGAAAATAACAAGCAGCCTCGAGTACCCGATTGGGACTATATTTTCTGTTAGATTTTCCCTTGAGTTTAGTGAAAGCGGGATCAATCAATCAGTGCATTTTCTAACAAGAGCTCTTTTAGCATACTGCAAGGAAATAGAAAAACATAAGCTTTACCACATAGGAGTTGAGTTTATCGATCTGAAGGAGCCCCAAAAGGATAAAATATTCAAATTTATTTTTAATAAAATGTCTAAAAGAATGGTTTAATGCAGGAGAGATAATATGGAAGCGGAAGAAAAGGAGTTATGGGAAGAGTATCAAAAAAATCCTGATTTCCGGACAAAAGAAAAGCTGGTCACAATTTATTTGCCGCTGGTTAAATATTTAGCCGGCAGGATGGCTATTCATTTACCTGCAGGTATTGGAAAGGAAGACCTGGAAAGTTGCGGGGTTATGGGCTTGCTGGAAGCGATAAAAAAATTTATTCCTGAAAGAGGAATAAATTTTACAAGCTTTGCTCAACAACGTATTAAAGGGGCAATGATTGATGAGATACGCCGGCTTTCCTGGGTTCCCCGCCGTTTATGGCAGCAGATTAATATGGTTGAACAAGCAAAAAAAGAAATTGCGTTAGCCGGCAAAGAGGTTAATGAGAGTAATTTGACAGAAAAGACCGGCCTTTCGCAAGAAAACCTGAAAAAAATTAATGGATACTCCAAACAAATGCAAGTTACCTCTTTAGATCAGGATAATTTTTTAGAGGGTAAAAACTTGCTTGATTTTACCAATTCCGAACCGCTTGATGTTGTTCTGCAAAACGAAAAACATGAAATTCTTGCACGGGCTATTTCTTCTCTGGAAAGCAGGGACAAGCTTATTTTAGCCTTATACTATCAGGAGAGACTTACGTTAAAAGAGATCAGCCTGGTCTTGAGTGTTACCGAATCGAGGGTCTGTCAATTGCATTCCCGGGCTATCTCTCGTTTACGCGATAAACTGGAGGATATGTCATATGTCTGATCTTATGGGTATCATAAATTTATTAATCGTTTTTTTTCAGGACCAGAAGCTATACATATTCCTTGGCCTCGGGTTGATCGTTTTAATAATAGGAATTGTTTTAGCAATTGTACTTAGGAATATTACGAGGGCTGAAAAAGATCAAAAAGAAACAACCGATAACCAGGCCAAGTTAAAGAACCTTCAGGATCTGCATCATTTCGGAGATGAAAAGGGAATATCAGACGAACTTTTAATGAAAGTAAATAAACTGATGGAGCTTGGAGAGCAAATTAAAGACTCGTTGGCGAGGATCGAAAGCAATCAGCCTAAAACTTTAGATAACTATTCTGAGGAAAACCTTCTAACCCTGGATGAGCGTATTTATCGGGCTTATAAAAAAGGGCAGGGGGTTTCGGAACTGGCTGTTGAATTCGGGCGTCCTAAAGGAGAAGTAGAATTAATTTTAAATTTGTATAAAAGTAAATTAAGGAAGGAGGGTTAAAGTGATCAACGGAATATTCATCAGTTCAGCTGCTCTTAATGTTCAGCAGAAGAGACTTGACCTTTTATCCCAGGACTTGGAAAATATTAATACCTGCGGTTATAAAAAACGATCTTTAATTGTTGAAAACAGTTTCAAGGATTTGATTAATGAAAATACGGAAAATCTGTGGAGGAATGAATCAGAAAAAATATCTGATCTTGACTATGACAGCCTGGTTCCTTTTGCCGCTCAAGGTTATACTGACTTTTCTCCTGCAGTTGCCAAGGAAACAAATGTACCGACCGACTTTATATTGAATTCGGAAGGTTTTTTTGTTATCCAGACTCCGGACAGAGAACAATACACCAGGAACGGGTTATTTTCAATTGACACCGATGGTTATCTTGTAACCATGTCCGGAAACAGGGTTTTGGGGAAGGATGGACCGCTTAAGGTAGATAAGCGGGATTTTTTTCTGGCAAAAGACGGCAGTATTACTGTTGATGGACAATCGGCAGGAAAAATTAAAGTTGTCACATTTGAAGAACCACAATTGCTTCTGGATGAGGGTAGCGGTTGCTTTAGCCAGCCGTCTCAAGGAGCCGGCCTGAAGGATGAAGAGAATCCACAAATCAGTCAGGGTTTTTTGGAACAAGCAAATGTTGATTTCGTTGATGACATGGTTAACATGATTGAAATCTCCAGGGCATATGAAGCTAATCAACGTGTGATCCGCACTCAAGATGATTTGTTGGGCAAGACAATACAGATTGGCAGCGCGAAATAGAGAAAACACAAAAATAACTATTTCGAAACCGGTTATTCAATGACCCGGGTTTTTAGATCATCATTGAAAATCCGGTCCGAAGCGAGCCGTGCTGCTGTCGGTGCGGAGCGCCGGAGTGAGCGATGACAACGCCGTGCCTAGCGGACTAATAGCGTGAAAAACCAATTTTCAGGATGGAGACAGTATAGATTGGCTCGAGACAGATTATTATACTTGTCCAAGTAAGTCAACTGTCTGGGAGATTTAACCAGTCCTGTTAAAGGGGGAATAATAATTTGGATGATATTCAGTTAGACGCTTTAAGGGAAACATGTAACATTGGCCTGGGCCATGCCAGTACAGCCCTGGCCGCTATGACCGGCAAGAAAATAGATATAGACGTTCCGAGAGCTTCCTTTATGCCTCTGGAAGAAGCAGTATACATCGGGGGTGAACCGGAAAAAGAAGTATCCTGTATTAACATGCCAATAACAGGTGATATTCCGGGATTGGTTATGTTTATGTTTGACGCTCCCAGTACTTTTATGCTAGTTGATGTAGTTTCTGGCCAGCCTGAGGGGACGACCAGAGAACTTGATGAGATGTCAAAGTCCGTAATCAGGGAAACAGGCAACATTCTGTCAGGTTCTTTTATCAGCGCAATAGGCGACCTGACCGGTCTAAAAATGTATACAGAGGTGCCTGAGCTTGCTTTTGACATGCTGGGAGCAACTTTGAGCAGCGCTCTGGTCAAGTATAATTATACTGATGACCAGCTTCTGCTGATTGAAACTGTTATTGGTGAAATTGACAGGCAAATAAAGGGCTATTTTTTCTTTATGACTTCACCGGAAAATCTGGAAAAGCTCTTCAAAGCATTATTATTTTAAAGGGGAGTACAAAAATATGAGGCGCATTTTAATTGTTGACGATGCTGCTTTTATGCGGATGATGATTAAAAACATTGTTGTGAAAAATAGTTTCGAAGTTGTTGGCGAGGCGGAAAATGGAGCTGTTGCGTTTGAACTGTACAAGGAGCTAAAACCAGACGTTGTGACTATGGATATAACAATGCCGGAAATGAACGGAATTGAGGGAATAAAAAAAATTCGCGAGTTTGATCCCAAGGCAAAAATAATCGTTTGCAGCGCAATGGGGCAGGAAGCAATGGTAATGGAAGCTATCCAGGCGGGCGCAAAAGATTTTATTGTCAAGCCCTTCCAGCAGGAACGCATATTGCAAGCCCTGGAAAGGGTTCAAGCCCGCGCATAGTTGGGGATGATTAAGTGAAAGAAAAAGAGATCCTTTCCCAGGGTGAAATTGATGCCCTGCTTACTGATATCTCGACTGGAAAAGCAGAGGTTCCCGATTTTAAGGAAGAAGAAAAGAAACTTCATTATAAGTTTTATGATTTCCGGAGTCCAGATAAATTTTCTAAAGATCAACTTCGTACATTGAGTACCCTGCACGATAATTTTGCACGCTTGCTGTCAAGCTTTCTATCGGCTTACCTTCGTTTTACATGTACTGTACGAGTGGCTTCAGTCGAGCAGTTTACCTTTGATGATTTTATCCGTTCCGTACCAACACCAACAATTTTAAATGTTTTTTCTGCAAAGCCTTGCAAGGGAATTGCCATAATGGAAACAAACCCGCAATTTATATTTCCTGTTATAGACCTGATGTTTGGTGGTTCTGGTGAAATGCCGTCGCAGGTCCGCGATCTTACTGAAATTGAAATGTCCGTTGTGCGTCAGCTGAATACGCAGATTTTAAGCTACCTCAAGCTGGCCTGGACGGATGCTTTTGACATTATACCGCAGCTTGAGGCAATAGAGACAAATGCGCGTCTTTATCAGGTTATTTCTCAGGCAGAAATAGTTGCCGTGGTTACTCTTACTACTGTATTAGGTTCTTCGCGGGGTTTGATTAATTTTTGCTTTCCATACCTTTTGCTTGAGCCCGTATTATCCAATATGTCCAAGTATTATAGTTTTAACCAGTCCTTTGAGGCTAATGAAGAAATAAAAAACATAAGCTACTGGCTTGAGAAGGCCGAGGTTAATTTAAGCGTCGTCCTGGGTGACGCCGTGATAATGGTCAGAGATTTTCTTACTTTATCGGAAGGGGACGTGTTATCCCTGGACAAGCAAATTGACCAGGAGTTGGACATGTATGTTGGAGACCAGTTGAAATTTAAAGTACAGGCGGGTTATCTAAAGCGGAACCTGGCAATTCAGGTAAATGCCCTCAGTTAGGAAGGTGGATAATAATTGGCGAATAATATCCTCAATCAGGACGAGATAGACGCTCTCTTGGGTGACCAGAACAACCGGCAAAGTCAAGATTCTTTAACAGAAGATTTAACAGAGATGGAGAAAGACGCACTGGGTGAGATAGGCAATATATCTCTCGGAACTGCCGCGACAGCCCTTTCGCACTTATTTAATCAAAAAGTAAACATAACCAGTCCAAGGATTAATGTTTGTTCGAGCGAAGAAATGAGGGAATTTTTCTCCACTCCCTGTCTTGCTGTTGAAATTGAATTTATCAAAGGATTATCCGGTTTTAATGTCCTGGTTCTCAAACAGTCTGATGCCGCTGTTATGACCGACCTGATGATGGGTGGAGAAGGCAAAAGAACCCTGTCAGAGGGTCAGCCGATGACCGAGATGGAGATAAGCGCTACTGCCGAAGCCATGAACCAAATGGTTGGAACGGCTGCCACCTCGATGGCGGATCTATTTGGCTTTGCCGTCAACATTTCACCTCCCCGGACAGAATTTCTTAAAGAAAATTCTATTACCGGGGTACTCAGCCGTTGCCAGGGGAAAATAGTGGCAATATTTTTTCGTTTAACAATTGGGGATGTATTAGATGCTGAATTTGTACAGTTAATGGAAATAAATACAGCCAAAAATCAGGCCAAAATGTTGTATGAAAAATATAACCAGGAAGAGATCCGGGAAGAAGAAGCATTTAAGCAGGAAGAAGATGATTTACAGGAAGTCCAGCAGGAAGAACTTTTTATTTTATCAGAAGAAATGAAGAAATCAGTCTCCAACTCGACGCAAGCCGGAATGAAACAAAAAATAGACCTTATTTTGGATATTCCTCTAAGGGTTACGGTTGTTCTGGGAACTGCCAAACGTCCTATTAAAGATGTTCTGTCCATTACACCCGGTTCAATTGTAGAACTGGCATCCTTAGTTGATGAACCTGTTGAAGTCCTTGTTAATGAAACCCTGGTTGCTAAAGGGGAAGTGGTCGTCGTTGACGAGAACTTTGGTGTCCGCATCACCAACATAATCAGTCCCGAAGAAAGGATAAAGTACTTGTCCCGGTAAATTCCTACGTAAAGCCGAGGTTGTAAGTGTTTGATGGCTGCTTTAGAAATTTCTATAGGTATTGCCGAATATAAAGTAACCAGAGAGCCAAACTGTTTAATAACGCTAGGACTCGGCTCCTGTGTCGGTGTTAGCATATACGATCCTGTTACCCGGGTAGGGGGATTAATTCACATTATGCTTCCCGACAGTACTCTATTTGAAAAGCAAACCTCGAAAACAGGCAAGTTTGCCGACACCGGAATCCCTTTGATGATCCGTGACATGCTCAGCTACGGTGTTAAAATAAATAATCTGGAAGCTAAAATGGTTGGTGGCGCACAGATGTTTGACGGTGTTGATCATTTTAGAATTGGGCAGCGGAATGTTGAAAAAAGTGACCAAATTTTAAACCGGATCGGGATCAGGGTAGTAGCCAGGGAAACCGGCGGCAACAAGGGAAGAACAATGATTCTGGACACGGTTACAGGTCAGGTGACCATCCGCCTGGTAGGGAAGGAGACAAAAATTATCTGAACAGGGTTTTATAACTGAAAATTCATTAAAGATTAGTACTATCTGACGGACAAAAGTTTGACATTTCATGCGTATTATTATATATAAGGAGACTGAAAACAACCATTTAATTAAAGGGAAAAGCAGCCGATATAATTCCTAAGAAGATAAAAGGAAAATAATTAGGAGTTGTAGTGAATATGATGGTCAATACAGTTAGAAGATGGTTCTGATTGTCTATGGTTTTAACTTGCTCTAACTTAATCAAATATTTTCATTAGAGAATTTAAAGGTCCCGCCGGATTAAACCAGCAGGACCTTTAATATTAAGGGCTTTGTTTTAATAATTACGCCTTACGCGGAGGACGCATCAAAAGCAAGGCAATGACAAAACCAACTACAGCCAGAATCGTAACATACGGGAAAAATACCGATACGTAGCTGCCTGTGAGGTCACGCAGTTTGCCGGCCAGCAGGTTGCCGATGATAGCGCCAATGCCGTAGGCTGTGAAAACTATTCCATAGTTTGGCCCGTAATACTTGGTGCCGAAATAAGCGCCGGTGGCAGCCGGACCGATGGCCAGCCAGCCTCCGAGGCAGAGCCAGAGCAAGGAGAAACAGATCCCATATAAAGATGAGGAGCCGGACCCGGAGAACTTGCCAAGCAGAATAGCGGCGATGAAGATAATTATAAAGCTCAAAAGAGCCGCATTACGGGCGCTTAGTTTATCCACCAGAGCTCCGAATATAGGCCGGCCGACGCCGTTGAAGATAGCGAATATAGATACGAACATGGCTGCTGCAGCGGCATCCAGCTTAAAGACTTCCTGGCCGACAGAACTTGCGACACCGATAGCCATTAGACCGGCAAGAGTGCCGATGATGTAGCAAAGCCATACGCCATAAAAACTACTTGTGGACAGCATCTGACCAGCCGTAAAGTCTGCTTTTACGCCGGCAGCCGCTGCAGGCGGATTCCAACCTGCGGGTTTCCAGCCGGCCGGCGGGAACTTCAAGGGAAGAGCGAGAATGGCGATGATAATTAAAAAGGCAATTCCCAGTTGGGATAACGCTGCTAACGGACCAGCTGAGGTAATTATTGCGCGGGCCAGAGGAGCGGTAATCAGCGCTGAGAGACCGAATCCTAAAACAGTCAGCCCTACAGCCAGACCGCGCTTGTCAGGGAACCACCTTCCAGCCACACCGATGGGGCAGTTATAAGCAATTCCTACTCCAATTCCGCCTATAACTCCGTAATAGATGGCCAGTTGGGTCATGCTGGTGGCCTTGCCGCCCAGAATCCAGCCTATTCCTACAATGATACCGCCCAAAATTGTAAACAGTTTTGGACCGAATTTGTCCAGAAAGGGGCCTACTATGGGCATAAGAACAGCAAAAAAGGCAAGGAAGAGAATAAACGGTAACAGGCTTTCTGTAGCGCCTACGCTAAAAAGCTTCTCCAAAGGTTTCCTGAATACGCTCCAGGAGTAAACAGCACCCAAGCAAATATTAATAATTAGACCTAGAATTACGTAAATCCAACGACCAGCTTCAGCTTTCATACCAAAAACTTTTATGTCGTCAGCCAATACTTGCACCTCCTGTTTAAATTTATTTTCTTATAAATAGAATAGAGTACGTTTAAATAAAAAGAATACGTTAAGGATATTATTATATAGGCTCCACCTCCCAGTTTTCATTTACCCACAAGCCGATTAATTGAACAGGATAATTCCACCCGGATACATTTTTTAGAGCCAGTTTGACCTGCTCATATTGAGTTTCTTTTGGAACCGGGTTTCCGGCGCAATCATAGTGCGCAACTATCGCGATCAGCTTGGAACCGTGCGCCTGTATAGATATATTTACCCTTTGTTTTATGGATTCTACTCCGGCCGTGTTTTCTGCAAGCATTTTCACCGGACCCGGTTCCGTAACTGTGTCGATGTAGTCAAGGACGTATTCTTTTCTTAAAAAATCATTTACGGGCAGCTGTGTGCGGCCGTCCATACAGTTTATCACAGTGCCGAAATTTCCTTTAGCCATTTCAACCTCCATAATAATTTTATTCTTTGATGATAAGTTCTATTAAAAAGCTCTGGTTATTTTTCCTTGCAAAAAATTAAATAATTTTATCTTTGTTAAAATTCTATTTAGGAGGTCTGTACATGTCAAGAAAATTTTTGTTAAAAAAGAGGCCTCATTATCAATTGAAATGAGGCCTCTTTTTTATCTTAGTCTTAGACTCTATCCTTGACGAGACCATCAACAACAGTCGGGTCTGCAAGGGTGGAGGTGTCGCCCAGATTACTTACATCGCCGGCGGCAATCTTCGTAAGGATACGGCGCATGATCTTGCCGCTTCTTGTTTTGGGCAGGAAGTCTGCCCACTGGATCTTATCGGGTGTGGCAATCGGCCCGATTTCCTTACGGACGTGGGCGGTGAGTTCTTTCCTCAGCGCATCTGTCTTTTCTGCGCCGACTTTTAAGGTTACGAAAGCGTAGATGCCCTGTCCTTTAAGGTCGTGAGGCATTCCGACCACGGCTGCCTCGGCTACTTTTTCGTGGGCCACAAGGGCGCTTTCAACTTCAGCAGTGCCGATACGGTGACCGGAAACGTTTATTACATCGTCAATACGGCCCATCAGCCAGTAATACCCGTCCTCGTCGCAGCGTGCGCCGTCACCGGTTGTGTAAAGGCCGGGGAACTGAATGAAATATGTGTTCTTAAATCTCTCGGGATCTCCGAAAACTGTGCGCATCAGGCCGGGCCAAGGTCTTCTGATGCAGAGCCAGCCGCCCTCATTTACGCCTACTTCTGATCCGTCTTCCCTTAAGATTACCGGGTCGACTCCAAAGAAAGGCAGCGTGGCAGAACCGGGCTTAAGCGGAACAGCGCCCGGGAACGGCTGGATCAGGAAGCCGCCTGTTTCTGTCTGCCACCATGTATCCATGATGGGGCATTTTTCTTTTCCGATTACAGTGTAGTACCACATCCAGGCTTCGGGGTTGATGGGCTCGCCAACTGTACCCAGGACTCTGATTGAGGACAGATCCCTTTTCAGCGCCCATTCGTCGCCTTCACGCATCAGGGAGCGAAGGGCGGTAGGCGCGGTATAGAATTGACTGACCTTAAATTTTTCGACTATCTTCCAGAACCGGTCGGGGTTCGGGAAAGTGGGAACGCCTTCGTACATTATGCTGGTAGTTCCAAGAGACAGCGGTCCGTAAACAATGTAGCTGTGTCCAGTAACCCAGCCGATATCAGCGGTGCACCACCAGGTGTCCTCTTCTTTTATATCAAAGACCCACTTGAGTGTCTGGTAAGTGTACAGAAGATAACCTGCGCCAGTGTGCAGAACACCCTTGGGTTTGCCCGTGCTTCCGCTTGTATACAGGATGAACAGGGGGTCTTCCGCATCCAGTACTTCAGGTTCGCAAACAGAAGACAGGTTTTCGTCAGCCATCAGGTCATTAAACCATACATCACGGCCTTCTTTCATAGCTACGTCAAGGCCGATTCTTTTGACCACAATTGATTTCTCTACAGTGGGGCACTGTGTAAGAGCCTCATCGGCAGTGTTCTTGCTGTTGATGACTTTGCCGCTGCGGTAGTAACCGTCCACACAAATAAGCATTTTTGAACTGCAGTCCTGCACACGGTTTGTTAAAGCATCGGCGCTGAAACCGCCGAAAATTACTGAATGGATGGCCCCGATGCGGGCACAGGCAAGCATGGCAATGGGAAGTTCGGGAATCATAGGCAGGTAAATAGAAACCCGGTCGCCTTTGGCAACGCCCAGGTTCTTTAAAACATTGGCAAATTTGCATACTTCATAGTGAAGCTGCTGGTATGTATAAACTTTGCTTTCCCCTTCGGGCTCCCCTTCCCAAATAATAGCGGCCTTGTTTTTGCGCCAGGTTTTAAGGTGGCGGTCCAAGCAGTTGTAAGATACGTTCATTTTGCCTCCGACAAACCACTCGTGTTTCGCATTGGCGAAGTCTTCCACCATAACCTTATCCCATTTTTTAAACCAGTCAAGCTGTTCTGCCAGTTCACCCCAGAATGCATCCGGGTCCTCGACAGACTTTTTATGCATGGCCTTATATTCTTCCATGCTCTTAATATAGGCCTTCTCGGTAACTTCTTTAGCAGGAGGAAAAACTCTTGTCTCTGCCATCATGGAGGTAATTGCTTTCGCTTCGGCCATTATCCTGGACTCCCTTCTCGAAATTTGGTTAAAGTTCTTAAAAACATATCTTCTATCTTAAATAAAAACTGCCCTTTCAAATCACCCCCAAAAAATAACTCACCTAGCTTATTTAAAAAAATTTTACCTTATGAAATTCTATTAAAGGGATGAAAGGATGTCAAGGTTTTTCTTGCCGCAAATCTTCCTTAAAGCAAATTCTGCTTGACATCAAAACACATGGGAAGTATTATTTAACATGAATTAATGTAGGTTTTAGCTGTTGGAGACAATATTTAAGGAAGAGTTGCTTTTTCTTGTAAGATTAATGGGCATTGTGTAATTATCTGCAAATTAATTGCCCAGAGTTATAATCTTAAGGGTATGGTTACCGGGTGGAGGCACTATTAAAGCCGGGTATTTTGGGGAAAGTCGAAAAGATTGTAGAAAAGAAAGACACTGCCCCTGTTCACGGCAGTGGAAATGTAGAAGTGCTTGCGACGCCAGCCATGATTGCTCTTATGGAAAAAGCCGCATTTTCTTCCGTGGAGCCTTTTTTGGGGGGTGATCTGACAACTGTCGGGACCTATGTAAATGTTCGGCATTTTTCGGCAACGCCTGTTGGAGTAAAAGTTGGAGCGCAGGCTGAACTGACTGAAGTAAACGGCAGAAAACTGGTTTTTAAGGTAACTGCCTGCGACGAGAGTAAGATAATTGGTTCAGGGGTTCATGAACGTTACATGGTTTCCAGGGCAAGTTTTATAGAAAAGTTAAGCGGTTAATCTTTCAAGTGGTTATTGCTGCTTGTATGTTTTACCACCCGTTTTAGATGTATTTATGATAAGACAAATAATACCGAATAGTGTTCATTGGAAATCGTAAACCTCATTTTTAACTAACTTAATTTTATTTATTTATTAATTTATAGATAGGACAGGCGCAAAATAATTTTAAATTTTATAATAAAAAGGAGGTTTCTGTTTTGCAGCAGCCAGGAGCGATTGTAGCTTTTCTTTTGCTTGTCGTAGTTTCGGTGGCAGCCTTTCTTTATGCTCTCAGCTGGCGTGTGGGAGTAGTAACTTTAGGCGAAAAGGAAAACAGGTTGGACAACCCCGGTCAGCGGTTCGGGAATTTCATAATGAACGTTTTTGCACAACGAAGGTTATTAGCTAAAAATATCGGAATTGTGCATTTCTTTATTTTCTGGGGTTTTATTTTTATCTGCCTTGGTGAGATACCACTGCTCTTCGAGGGATTATTCGGTATGAAAGTGCCTTTCTTCAGCACGAATCCTTACTTTATTATGGTTCAGAATGTAATATCGTTAATTGTAGTAATCGTCCTGATTGTAGCGGTATACAGAAGGTGGGTATTAAAACCCGATTACCTCTACCGCACTTCGGAAGCAGCCATAATTGTAATCTTAATCTTCGGCGTAGTGGTTACCGAATGGTTTGCCACCTCAGCCAGGCTAGCCCTGGAGCCGAATCCGGCCGCAGCTTTTGCCCCGGCGTACAGCGTTATTACTTCATGGCTGGCAGGCTACAGCAAAGAAACCTTGGAAAAGGTCAAGGATTTATTCTGGTGGTTCCATATGCTGATCCTGTTTGGTTTTCTTGTTTACATTCCCAATTCCAAGCATATGCATTTATTATTTTCGCCGTTTAACGCCTATTTCGCCTCTTTGCAGCCACGCGGAGCTCAGATCAGGCCGATGAATCTTGAAGATGAAGAAATAACCGAGTTTGGTGTGGGAAGAATTGAACAGTTTAGCTGGAAACAGCTTTTAGACAGCCTTTCCTGCGGTGAGTGCGGACGTTGTATGGACAACTGTCCTGCAAACCTTTCCAAAAAACCGTTGAATCCAAAGAAGCTGCTCAGCCGGCAGTTAAAAGAGCACATGCTTGAAAAAGGCACTTTAATGTTAAAGAAGGGGTTATTTAATACGGGTGAGGAGGCTGCGGATCAGGTTGAAAAGGTTATCGCAGCGGATAGTCAAGCAGCGCAAATCTTAGAGAAATCCTTAATCGGAGATGTGGTTACCGAGGATGAGATTTGGGCCTGCACGACCTGCTTCTCCTGCCAGGAACAATGCCCGGTTTCCAATGAGCATGTTGCCAAGATGGTCGATATGCGCAGGTATCTTGTCATGATGGAGAGCAGCATTGCGCCCGAACTGCAGTTGGCCTTCAGAAACGTAGAGAAAAACTCCAACCCCTGGGGCGTTGGCTGGGCAAATCGCGGTGAGTGGGCAAAGGATCTGGATGTTAAATTGATGAGCGACGACAGCAATGTGGAATACCTTTACTGGGTAGGCTGCGCCGGTTCCTTTGATGACCGGGCCAAAAAAGTCGCCTCGGCAATGGTTGAAATCCTTAAGGCTGCCGGAATTAGTTTTGCTATACTGGGCACCGAGGAAAAATGCTGCGGAGATTTTATCCGCAGAGCAGGCAACGAGTATCTGTACCAGTCCCTGGTTGCGGAAAATGTGGAAACCTTAAATGGCTACGGTGTGAAGAAGATTGTTACCGCCTGTCCCCATTGCCTGAATACCCTTAAGAACGAGTACCCGGCCTTTGGCGGAAACTTTGAAGTTATTCACCATACCCAATTGATCAACCAGTTGGTCCGGGAAGGCAAACTCTCGCTTAACAAGGGCGGCGCAGAAAGCCAGAAAGTGGTTTACCACGATTCCTGTTATCTTGGCCGCTACCAGCAGGAATATGTGGCGCCCCGGGCAGTTTTGCAGATGATTCCCGGTGTGCAATTGGTAGAGATGGATAGAAACCGTGAAAGCAGCTTCTGCTGCGGCGCAGGCGGCGGGCGGATGTGGATGGAGGAGCATCTTGGTGATAGGATCAACAATATGAGGACTGAACAGGCTTTGTCCAAGAACCCGCAATTGATCAGCGCCAACTGTCCGTTCTGTATCACAATGCTGGAGGACGGAGTAAAGGTTATGAGCGATCCGGATGCTGATCCCATAAAGGTTATGGACCCGGCTGAGCTGATTGTCAAACTGCTGCACTAGGAAATAGCAGAAGTTAACAATAACAAATATAAGATAAAAAATGCCAGTCAAAGCACTGGCATTTTTTATGGCAACTATCCTGGTTATTAACCTACATTAGGAAGGTCAATTGCTAAGCGCACTCATGTTCGTCTCAGGCCGTCGTTGTCACGGGTCGCTCAGGTGAATTTGTCTTGCCTCCAAGAAGTGCAAGTATATGGTTGTAGTATACGGGGAAAGGGACCTTTGCAATATCCCTTTCTCCAAGAGGAATATTGATTTCCAAAGTGTCAAGCATTGCTGCAGGTTTTGCGGAAAGAACCAGTATAAAATGACCCAGCAGAAGCGCATCCAGGATGTCGTGAGTGACAAAGATGATGGTGCGCGGGTTTTCTCCCCACATCCCGGCTACCTGTTGGACTAGTTCCATGCGCAGGGGGGTATCAAGGGATTTAAAAGGTTCATCCAGAAGAAGCAGGTCATGTGGAAAAGCAAAGGCTCGGCAGAGGGCGAGCCTTTGCTTCATACCTCCGCTGAGTGCTTTAGGATAGCTGTCTCTGTATTCATATAAACCCATGGCTTTTAGATACATCTCGATAAGTTCCTGCTGTCTGGACAGAGTCAGATCCTGCAACACAAAAGAAATATTTTCAGAGACCGTTTTCCAGGGTAGAAGACGCGGTTCCTGGAACACACAGCTTATTCGCAGATCTGCTGTTCCGGAAATGCTGCCCGTATCTGGCTGCTCCAGACCGGCTAGAAGGTTAAGGATAGTTGTTTTGCCGCAGCCGGAGGGTCCGATCAGACAGATAATTTTTCCTGACGGCACAGAAAAGGAAAAATCGTCAAGCACCTTGGTCTGCCCGAATGACTTATAAACATGGTTAAAACCAAAATAGTCTAAAGGGATCACTTCCATTGATTCAGTTTTTGTCGTGACAGGTAGGAAAGCAGCCGATCTGTCAAAAGACCAAGGATGATTAGAAAAAAGGTCCAGGCAAACAGGGCGGCGGTTTCAAGATTCGCCCTTGCGACAGCCATCCCTGCGCCTACTCCCTGATTAACGCTGAGCAGTTCCGCCATAGCCGCCGCTCTCCAGGTTGTGCCGAGGGCTGCCGCAAGGCCAGCAAAAAGGTAAGGGATCACCTGCGGGAAATAGACTTCCTTGATTATCCGCAGTTTATCGACACGAAAAACTGCGGCCATCTGCAGCAACTGCAGGTCAACGTTTTTGATACCCTGGATTGTGTTAATAATGATCAGAGGCAGGGTGGTTACGAACACTACAAATAACGGGACCCTCGAAAAGCCAATCCAGATCATGGCTAGAAGAAGCCAGGAGATCAACGGAGTTACCTGCAGAACAACAACCAGGGGCTGAAAAATACTGGCCATGGTTTGGTTAAGTCCTATTAAAAAGCCCAGGGGTGTTCCTACTAAGACGGCCAGTCCGAATCCCGCTAAGCCGCGGGTTATAGTTTGACGCCCCTGCTCCCAGAGAAGACCGCTGGCCGCCAGCGAAAAAAAAGAACGCCATGTTTCAGCTGGTGAAGGGACTATTACCGGGTTGTAAAAACCGGAAATGAATTGCCATACCGCCAGGAAGAATACCAGGCCAAGAATAGGCGCAAGATACCTAGTTTTTAAGGAAGAATTTTTCATCAGGCAGTTTTCCACCTACCATCTCCGGAGAAAGTTCCAATAATCTGGAAAGATAAATTTCCACGTCTTTTTTGGCTTTTTCCCCCTCAACATATTTGAGATGTGTGCGTTTAATGCTTTGAACGAAAACCGGAGCGGGTATTTGCAAACTGGTCTGCACCAGGGAAGCTGAACCGGCCGGATTTTTTACGGTTTCGTCCAGTGCGCTGGCATAAGCTTGCTGGAATGAGGCTACTAAAGAAGGGTAAGAATTCGCAAAGCTGTTTCTGACAATCATTCCGGCCTGGGGCAGTCCGGCATTTCCCCCTTCAATAGTTTTCCAGTCCTCGTAAAAATTTTCTATTATCCTCGCTTTGTTGTTATTAAGCAGCACCTGGGTTACCATCGGTTCAGGAAGAACGGCATTCTTCGCCAGCCCGCTAATTATCATTCGGGCAATTTCCGGTGATTGAAGGTAAGTTATCTTAAGATCATTTTCTGAAAGCCCGTTTTTATGGAGAAAATAACGCGTCAGTACATCCGGGGTAGAACCCCTGGCGCCCACGTACAGCTCTTTGCCTTTTAAATCGTTCCATTCGGTTACACCGTCTTCTGCGGAGATGAGGTATAAAATGCCCCAGGTATTCACATTGGCAAGGGATATGTCAACTTCTTTGTTGTATAGCTTAGCTGCCAAGTTAGTGGATAGGATTGAGAAATCGGCCTCATTTTTAATTACCCGTGTGGTAGCCTCTTCGTCTGTCTTATAGATAATTAAGTTAATTTTTACGCCTGAAGGCAGTCCTTCACTGGCCATTTTTAGAAGAGGAGCTGTTGCAGGGGCTATCGGGGCCTGAACAGTAATCTGATCAGGCATTTTTAAGGATTCCTTTTGTTGTTTGTCACCTGTTTGCGTCCTGGCGCATCCGGTGATAAACAGCGCGATAATCAAGCCGGTAATTAAGAAAGCCTTTTTAATCAATTATTTCACCTTTCTTTTGATTTTAACAGAAATAGGAGTTTTAATATTTTCCCTTTTAAGCTATTTTCGATTATACATGAATAAGCGTAAACATCCAAGTTTTAAGGAGATAAACTTCCATTAAAGACTGCTTAAAATTGCTAATCAGGGGAGGCATGAATTGCTCCATTTCCGTACCCGCCGGCTATACTTCTTCCTATCCGTTCCAGTTCCTCCTTCCACCAGGAATATGAGTTACTGACCTGTATTCCTGTTCTCCCAGGATAAATGTCATAGTAAGACCGGTAGGGCAGGGGAGTTAAATCAGGCATTACTACATTTGCGCCGGCTTTAAGGGCAAGCCGCCTCCCGGAAGGATGAACCGCGGCGGTTGCGGTCGTAGCCGGTAGATGCGTCAGCGGCAGCAAGAGGCGTGTTACTGCCAGAACTTTCAAGTTTAAATATAGATCACCCGGCAGGGAATTCCCCAGGGGAGTCTGCAGGTGCGGAATAAAGGGACCGATACCAGCCATCTCAACCTCCAGTTTCTTGAGCAGCAAGATATCCTCAGCGATAGAGTCCAAACTTTGTCCAGGCAAACCGGTAATATTCCCGCTTCCTATCTGATAGCCAAGTTCTTTCAATAAACTTAGCCGTTTGAGCCTGCCGGTCAGGTTTGTTCCGGGCCGCAGCCGTCCGAAAAGGAGTGGTCCACTTGTTTCGAATTTTAAAAGATAGCGATCAGCCCCGGCGAGGCGCATTTCTTGGTAAGCTTTTTTAGTTTGATCACCCAGTGAAAGTGTTACTGCGATATCTGAAGATGATTTGATCCGACGGATTAGATCAGCGATTACCTCCAATTCATAGTAAGGATCTTCTCCCGCCTGGAGCACTATGGTTTTAAACCCCTCCCGGCCTGCCTTGACGGCAGCGGAGAATATTTCATCCACCGTCATCCTGTAGCGGGTGAGTTCCCGGTTATCCCGTCTTAAACCACAGTAAAGACAGTTCTTTATACAATTGTTTGAGAACTCAATAATTGCGCGCAGGTGGACTCCTTTGCCAAGATACTTTTCACGAACTTCGTCGGCTTTTTGAAACAATGCTTGTGACTGTTCACCCTCAGCCCGAAGCAAGGTCACAATATCTTCTCTAGAAAGGGAATGAGCTCTTTCAGCTCTGTCAAGAATCGCGGAAAACCGGTCTTCCAGAATTATCACCTCCAATCGCCTCTTTAAACCTCAGGGGAATTTCATCCTCATCGTATAGGTCCGGCTGCCGTTCAAGAAGAGCCAAAACTTCCGGAAAAGGAGATAACGCACGGTGGAGAATTCCCTGAATATATGCCATTAAAACACCGTAGTTAACCATGGGTACACCTGCTTCACGGGCCTGCAGAATACGGAAAAGCATTTCCCGCCGGTTCAGCATACACGCGCCGCAGTGAACAACAAGTTTATACTCTTTCAGGTTTTCAGGCAATGGGCCGCCTCCCGGCATAATATCGAAGCAAAGCTCCGCTCCGACCGATTGCCGCAGCCATCTTGGTATTTTCACCCTGCCGATATCGTCAGCTGCAGGATGATGCGTACAGGCCTCCGCAATTAAGATTTTATCCCCTGGCGCGAGCGAAGGAATTGTTTTCAGGCCGGCTACCAGGGTGTGGAGATCACCCTTATAGCGGGCGAATAAGATAGAGAAAGATGTAAATAACACGTTGCCGGGCGTGTCGGCCGCTGCTTTGAGGTAGGCTGACGCATCCGTCACGACCAGTTTCGGGCGGATGGACATTCCCTGTATAACGCGGCGAAGTTCCCTTTCCTTGACCATTATGGCAATACAGTCATGTTCCAGAACATCCCTGATCAACTGCTGCTGCGGAAGAATGAGCCTTCCTCTGGGAGCGGCTTTATCAATAGGAATCACCAGGATTACAGTATCTCCCGGAGAGAGCAGATCACCCGCAATTGTAGGGGGTGTCCAGTCACCCGGCACATGTTTGACGATCATTTGGAGCAGTTCCTCAATTCCTGCATGTGTGCGGGCGCTTACTTTAACCGACGGTATTGCCAGGGAATCTGCCCATTTTAAATGAGACATATCGGGGTAGAGATCTATTTTATTAGTTACACCGATTATGGGGATATTGCGTTTCTTTGCCGTGACTAAGATTTCCTCTTCGCATTCCCCAAAACCTGCTTCAGGATCAAGAACGAGCAGGATAAGATCGGTTTTCTGAAGAACTTCAAGACTTTTTTCTGCTCTTTTGGCGCCCAGGCTGCCTGTATCGTCAATTCCCGCCGTATCAGTGAGCAAAACCGGTCCAATGGGTAGGATCTCCATGGCTTTTTCAACCGGGTCGGTAGTTGTGCCGGGCAGGTCGGCTACAATGGCTACTTCCTGGTTGGTGAGAGCATTAATCAGACTTGATTTGCCGGCATTGCGCCGCCCCAGAAAGGAGATCCGGACCCGTTGGCCGCGCGGCGTAGCGTTGAGATTATTCACTTTCATCACACCTCGTATAATGTTTAAAATTTTAGGTCTCTTTGTCCTTCCTCCATCTGCGCCAGCAGAGTTTCCAACCTCCGTACTCTTTTCGGCATTCTGCCCCGGAACCAGTCAATGTGGCATTGGATGATCTTTTCACCGGCCAGGCGAGTTTCCGGTGAGGCATAATCCAGCAAGTATTCTTTAAAAGTCAGTACGGCGTTTGGAAGGCAGAAATTTTTAACGAGCCCTTTTTTAGCATAGCTCATGAAGTTGCAGCCTGTTCTTCCCGCCCTGTAGCAGGAAGTGCAGAAGGAAGGTATATAACCGTCACGGCAAAGCTCCATAATATAGCTGTCTAGCTGGCGCGTATCGCCAAGCTGGAACTGCTGCCGGTTCATGATGTGCTCCCGCTCCATCTCCGCATAACCGCCGACTGCGATACGGGAGCCGGCGTCTGTCTGAGAAACGCCGAGCTTAATTGCCTCCCGCCGCAGTTCCGGGGTTTCACGGCAGGTCAGAATAAGCCCGGCGTATGGCACGGCGCACCTTAAGACGGCAATTACCTTCTTGAAGTCGTTGTCGTTGACCAGGTAACGTGAAGAAACAGATAGCGGTGTATTTATCGCCGGCTCCAGTCTGGGAAAGGAGATTGTATGCGGTCCTACCCCGAATTCTTCCTCCAGGTTCCGGGCGTGGCTGATCAGACCGAGCACTTCGAACCGCCAGTCATAGAGACCAAAGAGAGCTCCGATGGCGACATCGTCTATACCGACCTCCTGGGCGCGGTGCAGGGCAAACACCCGCCAGCGGTAAGAGCCTTTTAGGGTATTGATCGGGTGCATTTTCCTATATGTCTGGTGGTGATATGTTTCCTGAAAAACCTGGTATGTTCCTATACCGGTTTCTTTAACCTGACGGTATTCATCTACACTAAGCGGAGGCGCATTGACGTTGACCCGCCTTATTTCATTGCGGCCGTTTTTAGTTTGGTAAATTTTTTCTATCGAGCGGCACATATAATCAACATCGCTGTCAGGATGTTCACCGCAGACCATAATCAGCCGCTTTTGTCCTTTGGAAGTCATCATTTTTATTTCTTCCCCGATTTCATCCATAGAAAGAGTGCGCCTTTCCAGTTCATTATTTTTTTCCCGGAAACCGCAGTAAGCGCAGTTATTTACACAACCGTTGGAGATGTATAGCGGAGAAAAAAGAACAATCCGGTTGCCGTATATCTCTTGTTTTATCCAGTATGCCGTTGAAAATAATTCATTGACAAGTTCCTGGTCCCGGCAGTTCAGCAGAACAGCAGTGTCTTCCAAAGAGATTCCGTTAAGTTCTCTTGCATTTGCTAAGACTTCCCTGACCTGTGTGCGTTCCGGCGCAAGGGTATTGTTAAGCATGCTCCCGATCGAATTGTCATTAATAAAATCTTCCGGCCTTTCGGCTTCTTCATAATGTCTGATTGTTTTCAGGCGATCTTCGCGCCATGTATACTCATCTTTATTCAACTTCATCGGCCTCCTTAAATAGTTAATTCATTAGAAACTATCTCGAAAAGAATCTTGCATCAGGGATGTCAACTGCTAAGCGTGCTCATGTTCGCCTCTTATACTTGTACGAACTCGTTCACCTTCGGGCTTAAGTCAAAACTCGGCGCTATGCGCCTCAAACAATTCCCTCGCTTAACCTCGGGTTCTCTCGTTCTTTGAATTAAGGCTCAAAATCGCACTTAAGGCATTGACCTCCCTTTGTTGATGAATTTTTCATCTTTCCCGTTCTCAATGCCTTATTTGATCTTGAAGAAACGGGCTCCAGCCACCCCTGGAGTAGTCAGTTCTTCGGGATGAATAATAGCTTCAACCTCTTCCCTGGAAAAAAGCCCGTCTTCAATCAGCAGTTCTGTAACCGGTTTTTGAAGTTCGATTGCCCGGTGAACTATCTCACTTGCTTTTTCGTAGCCCAGATAGGGGGCAAATGCGGTTATGACTGCATTGCTTCCATCCAGAAGCTCGCGGCACCGTCCGGCGTCAGCTGTAATGCCCCGGATGCACTTGATGTTAAGAAGCTTTGCGGCGTTGATTAGCATGGTCAAAGACTGCAGCAGGCTGTAGGAAATAAGGGGAAGAAAAGCATTCAGCTCAAGCTGCCCGGAGGAGGCGGCAAGGTTTACACACAGGTCGGCGGCAATAACCTGAAAAGCAACTTGGGTGGTCATTTCGGGAATTACGGGATTGATCTTGCCCGGCATAATTGATGAACCGGACTGAACTTCCGGCAGTTTCAATTCGCCGAAGCCAGCCCGCGGCCCCGAGGAGAGCAGGCGTAAATCCCCGCATATTTTGGCGAGATTAACTGCAACCGCCTTGATAAAGCCGGAAACTTCCACGAAAATATCTGCGTTTTGAGTGGCTTCAAAGGGGTTTTCAGCACGGGCCAAGCCAAATCCCGTCAAATCACGAAGGATTTCGATCACCCGAAATATATACCGCCGGTTGGCGTTTAAACCCGTACCTACGGCAGTGCCTCCCAGATTGACCTGGCGAAGTCTTTCTTCCGCTTTGTACAGCCGCCACCAGTCACGGGCAACTGCTTCCGCCCAGGCGCCGAACTCCTGTCCCAGCGTGACTGGTACCGCATCCTGCAGTTCTGTGCGTCCGATCTTCAGAACAGTGTTAAATTCTTTTTCTTTCCCCTGCAGCGCATCCTGCAGGCCTGCCAGTGATGAAGAAAGCTCCCGGACTAGCTTAATGGCCGCTATGCGCAGCGCTGTCGGGTATACGTCATTTGTTGACTGACCGAGGTTAACATGGTCGAGGGGGTGTATGATAAGGTAATCGCCCTTTTCTCCTCCGAGGATTTCAATAGCCCGGTTGGCAATAACTTCATTGACGTTCATATTGGTCGAGGTTCCGGCGCCACCCTGGAAGGCGTCGGTGACCATCCAGCTGATTAAATTTCCGGCGGCAAGTTCACCCGCGGCCTGAACAATTGCCGGACCGCGCCTTTCATCAAGCAGGCCTGTTTCCATATTGGCCAGCGCTGCCGCTTTTTTCACCAGAGCCATTGCAAAAATAAGTTCCGGATGGACCCCGATCCCGGAGACTGAAAAGTTCTCCTGAGCCCGCAAGGTATGAATACCGAAATAAGCTCCGGCTGGAACCGATATTTCCCCGAGCAGGTCTTTTTCTTTGCGCACGTCGGTTGAATTAATCTCTTCAAGCATAGCGTCGGTCAACACTGTTATCAAAGACACCTCCTTCAACACTTTTATAAAAAAAGCCCACTTCTGCAAAAAGTGGACTTGGTATGGCATTCACGCAGATCCTTGATTGCAGGAAAACTCCCTTTTCGCAGACGCTTAAATGTATTTAGTTAAGTTAATAGCGAATTAGTTAGTACAGATGACTGATTTTACCTCGACATCTTTAATGCTGCCCAGTTTGCCTGTTAAGGCACCGATTTGATCGGTGTCGCATTCGAAAGTTAGGGCAATAACAGAAACATTTCTTTCCTTGTATGGTATACCCATTCTTCCAATAATAATGTCTGCGTATTCACTCAGAATGCTGTTTACCTTGGGAGCAGCGGTCTCCCGGTCTGTAATCACGATACCAATTACACCGATCCTTTTTTCTTTCATCTGTTCTTCCTCCAATCATATAATTAATTTAGAAAAAAATCTACTTTCCTCCAGGGAAAGTAGATTTAATAATCCATTCTACAGACCCCTTGGCTTCAGGTTTCTTCCTTGTTCGCAGGGTTTTATACAATTATTACCTTTAGTCTTTATATACTCCCCGGGCTGTATACCCGGTATGAAGGAGATGATGTGATTTTTCTCCCAGGGGTGCGCCCAGGAACTCTTCGTAAATCCTTGTTATCGAAGGGTTCTGATGGGATTTACGAAGTTCAAGATCCCTGTCTTCCTGATACAGAGCTCCCGCTCTTAGTCTCCTAATTTCATTATTTACCGGAATGGGCTGTCCGCCGCCGCTGACACAGCCGCCCGGGCAGGCCATAATCTCGATGAAGTGGTACTGGGCTCCCGCCTTGATGCTTTCAAGCAGCTTTCTCGCATTGCCTAAACCGTGCGCTACGGCCGCTTTGACATCTCCGATTCCTTCTATCGGTACGGTGGCTTCTTTTATTCCCTGAAGGCCCCTTACTGCCGTAAACTCCACATTGTCCAGGGTCTTTCCGGTCACTACTTCATAGACGGTTCTCAGGGCAGCTTCCATTACGCCGCCTGTGGCGCCAAAAATGGTTCCGGCGCCGGTGTATTCTCCCAGCGGATGATCATAGGAACCGTCTTCCAGGCTGGCGAAGTCGATGCCGGCCTGCTTGATCATCTTGGCCAGTTCCCTGGTTGTAAGAACATAGTCAACGTCCTTATAGCCGCTGTCATTCATTTCAGGCCTGTTGCATTCAAATTTCTTGGCTGTGCATGGCATTACGGATACTACCACCATGTCTTTCGGGTCTATACCCGCTTTTTGGGCGTAGTATGTCTTAGTAAGCGCGCCGAGCATCTGGTGCGGGGACTTGCAGGTGGAAAGGTGGGGGAGCATTTCCGGATAGAAATGTTCAATGAATTTAACCCAGCCCGGGCTGCAGCTGGTTATTAACGGGAGTACCCCTCCTTCTTTGACCCTTTTTAGAAGCTCATTGCCCTCTTCAATGATGGTCAAATCGGCGGCGAAGTTTGTGTCAAAAACAAGGTCAAAGCCCAGTTTTCTCGCTGCCGCCAGCATTTTTCCGGTAACCAGGGCGCCCGGGGCAAAACCGAATTCTTCTCCCAGGGCTGCCCTTACCGCCGGCGCGTCCTGGACGGCCACAATTTTTGTTGGGTCGGCCAGCGCTTCCCAGACCTCTTCAATGTTTTCTTTTTCAGTGATTGCTCCCACAGGGCAGACTAAGGAACATTGCCCGCACATAGCGCAGGCTACGTCATTCAAACTGGCGTCAAAGGCAGGTTCAATCCTTGTTTCAAATCCCCGGCCCTGTGTAAAAATGGCGCTCACGCTTTGAATATCTTTGCAGACCGTCACGCACCTGCGGCAAAGGATGCATTTGTTCTGGTCCCTTCTTATTGAAGGCGAGAGGTCGTCTATACGGCCCTCGCTCTGTTCGCCGCTGAATCTTACTTCCCTGATTCCCAGTTCTTCGGCCAAACTCTGCAGTTCGCAATTGAGGTTGCGTGCGCAGGCCAAACAATCCATGGGATGGTTGGAAATAAGCATTTCTACTGCAAACTTTCTGGCCTTTCTAACCCTGTCATTGTTCGTATGTACGACAAGCCCTTCGCTTGCCGGAAAAACACAAGACGCCTGCAAGTTGCGGTTACCTTCAATTTCCACCAGACACACCCTGCAGGCTCCGATAGCCTGGACTTCCGCTAAGTAACAAAGCGTAGGGATATGGATGTCGGCCTGTTGAGCGGCTTCCAGTATTGTCGCCCCATCCTCGACCTGCACTTTTTGGCCATTTATGGTTAAGTTAATCATCCCGGGTGTTCACGCTCCTTGTTTCGTATTTGGAAATCTATTCTTCATCCCGCCGGTAGCAATGCAGGCATCTTTTGGCTTCTTCGATTGCCATTTGGACAGGATAAGCGAGAACAACTTCATTAAAGTTGCTGATTCTTTTTGTTACCGCTATTTGCGGGCTCTCGATTCTCTCCATTTCCTTCTGGTATGCTTCTTCATTGTAGGTAACGGCCATCTTGATTAGTTCATCATGGTAGGCGTCTTTAAAAATTCCGTCTCCGCCGAGGAACTTGTCGATGGAAAGAGCCGCATTTTTGCCGTCCGCGATGGCCTCCACGACTGTCGCCGGTCCTCTTACGTTGTCACCGGCTGCAAAAATGCCCTCTTTGGATGTTGCCAGGTTCGTGTCGACATCAAAGGCGCCGCTCTTGGTGACCTGAATCCCGTCGCCGTCCAGACAGCTTAAATCCGGCGCCTGGCCGATGGCGGCGATTACCATATCTGCCGACAGAGTAAATTCGGAACACGGTATGGCCTCCGGTCTGCGGCGACCGCTATTGTCGAACTTGCCTAAAGACATGCGTGCGCATTCTATTCCGGTTACCTTCCCTTTTGCACTGATTATTCTCACTGGAGCAACCAGAGTTTGAATCTTGATGCCTTCTTTTTCAGCGTCGATAATCTCTTCCTCGTTAGCCGGCATATCTTCTTTTTCCCTGCGGTAGAGGATGGTAACGTCCTTGGCGCCCAGTCTTAAGGCGGACCTGGCAGCGTCTATAGCCACGTTTCCTCCGCCGATAACAACTATATTTCCATCTGCGTTGACGGCTTTTTTCAAGTTAAGATCACGCAGGAAGGTTACGCCGTCAACAGCGCCCTGCGCATCCTCGCCCGGGACACCCAGTTTTTGTCCCTGGTGCGCTCCGGTCGCCATTAAGATAGCTTTGAAACCCTGGGCAAAAAGCTGCTCCGTAGTTATGTCCTTGCCTAAAGATGTATTTAATTTAATCTCCACGCCCAGATCAGTAATGGCCTTGATTTCCGCATTCAGAATATCCTTGGGCAGCCTGTATTCGGGAATTCCGACAGCCAGCATGCCGCCCGCTACGGGCAGGGCTTCAAATACGGTCGTCTTGTATCCCTTACGGGCCAGGAAATAGGCCGCAGTAAGACCGGCCGGACCTGCGCCGATAATGGCGAC
This sequence comes from Eubacteriales bacterium, assembly GCA_041653135.1. Taxonomy (GTDB): domain Bacteria; phylum Bacillota; class Desulfotomaculia; order Desulfotomaculales; family Nap2-2B; genus 46-80. The sequence goes on from JBAZGB010000020.1 coordinate 28,926, forward strand.
CTGATCATCCTTGGGTTCAGCCACCGGGGGACGGTAGGAGTCGCCGGAATTCATATCCTGGTCGGCTGCAAACCTCTTTAAAGCGCAAATAGCTACCGCTTCGTCCAGCTGGTTCCGCCGGCACTTGTTCTCGCAGGGATGCACGCAGACACGCCCGCAGACAGCCGGGAAGGGGTTGGCCTCTTTAATCAGGACAATTGCTTCCTTGAATTTTCCTTCACTGATTAGTGTAACGTAACCCCAGGCGTTCTGGCCCGCCGGACAAGCATTTTGACACGGCGCGTCAAACAGGGACGAGCACACGCCTGCACGGCAGTAACCGTCTCTGATATGCTCAAGGTACTCGTGTTTAAAGAATCTCAATGTTGAGAGCACCGGGTTCGGCGCCGTCTGTCCCAATCCGCACAGGGCCGAATCTTTAATGCGGGTGCAAAGTTCGATCAACCGGTCAATATCTTCCTCTTCGCCTTTTCCCTGAGTGATACGCTGCAGGATTTCTAAAATTCTCTTTGTTCCAATCCGGCAGGGAGGACATTTGCCGCATGACTCATCCTGGATAAAATCCATAAAGAACCTGGCGAAGTCTACCATACAAGTGTCTTCGTCAGTAATGATCAGTCCTCCTGAACCGACGATGGCTCCTATCTCAGCCACTGATTCATAATCTATGGGAATATTCAAATGCTGCACCGGAATACAGCCCCCGGACGGGCCGCCTATTTGAGCGGTCTTGAATTTTTTCTTGTTCTTGATTCCGCCGCCTATGTTATAAACGATATCACCGAGGCTGGTACCCATGGGGACTTCTACCAGTCCAGTGTTGTTCACGTTTCCGGCCAGTGCAAATACTTTGGTTCCTTTGCTCTTTTCTGTGCCGAAACTGGCGAACCAATCCGACCCATTCAGGATAATGGCCGTTATATTGGCGTATGTCTCCACGTTGTTAAGCAAAGTAGGTGAATTGAAAAGACCTTTTACGGCAGGGAAAGGAGGCCTTGGCCTGGGTTCGCCCCTTTTACCTTCAATAGAAGTCATCAGGGCGGTTTCTTCTCCGCAAACGAAAGCTCCTGCTCCAATTCTGATATCTATATCAAAGTCAAAACCTTTATTAAAGATGTTTTTGCCCAGGAAGTTATTCTCCCTGGCCTGCTTAATTGCCCAGGTCAACCGTTCGATGGCCAGTGGATACTCGGCCCTGACATAAACAAAACCCTGTTTGGCCCCGATTGTGTATCCGGCAATGGCCATTGCTTCAATAACACTGTGCGGATCGCCTTCCAGGACGCTGCGGTCCATGAATGCGCCCGGGTCGCCTTCGTCAGCGTTGCAGACTACGTATTTGGTATCTCCGATGGCCTGGTTGGTGAACTTCCACTTCATGCCCGTCGTAAAGCCTGCTCCTCCACGGCCCCTTAAACCGGATTTTATTATCGTGTCGATTACTTCCTCCTGTGTCATGGAGGTAAGCACTTTGTTCAGCGCTTTATAGCCGTCATGCGCAATGTAGTCCTCTATGTTCATGGGGTCGATAATTCCGCAGTTTCTCAGGACAATCTTCTGCTGGTTCTTGAAGAAACTTATATCCTTTAAGTAAGGAACAGGCTCGGAAGTAGCCGGGTCCTGATAAAGCAAGCGTTCTACTATTTTCCCCTTGAGGAGGTGTTCCGCAACTATCTCTTCCGCATCATCCGGGGTCAGCTTTTGGTAAAAAACACCTTCCGGATAAACCAGCGCAAGAGGACCAATAACACAGGAGCCGACACAACCTGTCTCAATTACTTTAACTTCATTTTGCAAACCGTGTTCTGTAATCTTGGCAACAATAGCATCTCTTATTTCCCGGCAACCCGATGAAACACAGGCTGCGCCGGCGCAAACAAGAAGTTGAGCGCGCCACTCCATTTTTTGTGCCTCCTCCTACTCGTATTTACCAAGTATTTCCGTTAATTTAGCGGGTTTGGCCCGTGCATAGACGTCGTCGTTAATCAGCATGGCAGGGGCTAAACCACAGGCGCCAATGCAGCGCACCACGTCCAGGGAGTATCTCCTGTCCTCGGTGGTGCCGCCTACTTTGATGCCAATGTCCTTCTTTATCTTTTCGATTACCCCCTGTCCGCCGCGGACGTAGCAGGCTGTTCCCAGGCAGACCCTGATGCTGTGTCTTCCTTTCGGTACAGTAGTAAAGAAGGCATAAAAGGTTATTACCCCGTAGACTTCATTAAGCGAAACGTTAAGGCCCAGCGCAACTTTTTCCTGCACTTTCCTGGGCAGGTAGCCGAACAGGTTTTGCGCCTTGTGCAGCACCATAATCAAGTCTTCCGGTTTGCCGCGGTGCTCGTCAATTATTTTATCTAGTTCGGGGTAAAGTTCTTCCTCGCTTCTCTGAGCACAGAGACATTGATGTTCGCCGTCCATCTTTTTTCCTCCCTCTTTTTCATGCAACAATTATGTTAAATTTATTATTTAATCCTCCACGACCTTGCCGTCGATCTGGCTTCTCTTGAAATAGTGAGTGTGAAGGAGATGGTGCGATTTTTCCGAATTGGGTTGCCCCAGGTATTTTTCGTAAATTGCCTTAATCGACGGGTTTCCATGCGACCGTCTTACCGGCAGGGACTTATCCTCCTGGTACAGGGTCTGGCCTCTGCGGGCCCTCATGGCCATGTCGCTCCCCCAGGGCTGTCCGCCTCCGCCGACACACCCGCCGGGACAGGCCATAACTTCAATAAAATGATATTCGCATTTGCCGTTGGCCAGTTGGGCTGAAATCTTATCCATCAATTTTCTTGCATTCCCTAACCCGTGCGCGACAGCTACTTTCAGCTTGATGCCGTCCACATCGACTTCGGCCTCTTTTCTTCCCTTTAAGCCTCTTACAGGCAGGATATCAAGGTTTTCGAGCTCGCGTCCGGTGACCAAAAAATAAGCGGACCTTAAGGCTGCTTCCATAACTCCTCCCGTTGCGCCAAAAATAGTGGCTGCGCCGCTGTATTCACCGAGGGGGTCGTCTGCAGGCTCATCGGGCATTGTTTTTAAGTCGATGCCGGCTTCTTTAAGCATCCGGGCAAGTTCCCGGGTGGTCAGGACAAAGTCGACATCCTGGAAGCCGCTGTCTTTCATTTCGTCCCTCAGCGCCTCAAACTTTTTGGCGGTGCAGGGCATTATGGAAACAGAAATTATTTTTTCCGGCGCAATACCCTTTTGTTCAGCATAATAAGTCTTGGACAGAGTGCCGAACATCTGCTGCGGTGACTTGGCGGTGGAAACATGTTTTCTTAAATGAGGGTAAAAAGTCTCCATAAATTTTATCCAGCCAGGGCTGCATGATGTAATTACCGGAAGATCTTTACCTGCCTTAATTCTTCCGACTACCTCGGTCCCTTCCTCCAGGATGGTCAAGTCTGCCGTAAAATTTGTGTCAAAAACAGCGTCAAAATTTAGCCTTCTTAAAGCGGCGTGCATTTTACCCGCTACGAGTGTTCCGAGTTCCATCCCGAATTCTTCACCCAGCATTGCTCTTATTGCAGGCGCTTCCTGAACAACTACATGCTTGTCGGGGTTGTTCAACGCTTCCCAAACTTCTTCCACGCTGCTCTTTTCGTAGAGGGCGCCGACAGGACAATAGACGGTGCACTGTCCGCAATTTACGCAGGGGCTGTTCCCCATGCCTGCGCCGCTGGCGGTCGTAATTACAGTTTCAGAACTCCTTTCGGCAAAAGTTAAGGCGTTTACCGTCTGGATTTCCGAACATACTTGTACACACCTGCCGCAAAGGATGCATTTGTTAGGATCTCTGACAATCGCAAAGCTGGTGGTGTCAATTGGTTTTTTGTCAGTAAATTTCGGATATTTTAACTCCCTGATGCCCAAATTGGCTGCCAGTTCCTGGAGTTCGCATTTGCCGTTTTTAATACAGGTCAGGCAGTCCATATCGTGGTCGGAAATGATCAGTTCGACCACTTCTTTTCTTGTATTTCTTACCCGAGCGCTGTTCGTTTGCACATTCCAGCCATTTTCCAGGGGTGTTGTGCATGCCCGTGTTAAAGTAGGAAGCCCTTCAACCTCGACGACACAGACCCCGCAAGCTCCTGTCGGAATTAGGTCCGGGTGGTGGCATAAGGTTGGAATGTTAATGCCTAAAGTTTTTGCCGCGTCAAGGATGGTTGTCCCTTCGTCAAACTCTATTTCGATATTATTTATCCTTGCTTTTTCCATCTTCTGTTTTTTTAACCCCCTTTAGCATAGTTATCTGTTAGTTATTTAACATGCTGCAGCAATTGATCCTGGAAATTTTTTAATGCGCTCGAAATAGGAGAATAAGGGGCTTGACCCACCGGACAGAAAGAAGTGTCGCGCATTACCTTGGAAATTTTTAAAAGCTGGTCTAAATTATCCTTCTCCCCTTCAAAAGAAGCCAGACGATCAATAATTTTGACAAGCAACGATGTGCCAACCCGGCAGGGGGCACAGTGACCGCACGATTCGCGGTTGTAATAGTGCAGAACATTTTGCAGTACATCAACAACATCAGCGTCTTCATCCATAACCAGGGCAGAGTATTTTTTAAATACCGTATTCTTGGACAATCTTTACCTCCTCCATTCCCAATTGTTAATGTTTTGTAGCTCTGTATACAAAAACCCCTTTCTAATTTACCCCAAATCGTGATTTCCCGTCAAGGCATTTCTTAGAACTTTTGGACTACAGCATAAGTTGTATATTATTTGCCGTAAGAAAAAGGGGAAAGCTTCAGCAAAAACTTCGTTATATTTTTTAAGCGACCGGCCAACCAAAACAAACCGAGGTTTTATAGCGTGAAAAGTATTCAGTAAAACCGTCTCAGAGATCGATTACTTGGATAAGTTTTTTAGCCTATTCTTGAGCCCGGTGTTTCTTTCGATAACCTTGTTGTTTTTAACAGCATATGCAATAGCCTTTTTGCTGCCGATTATTACTGCAATTTTCTTTGCACGGGTTACACCTGTATAAAGAAGATTCTTTTGTAACATAATATAGTGCTGCATTGTTAGCGGCAGTATCACTATAGGATACTCGGAGCCTTGAGCTTTGTGAATAGTTGTAGCATAGGCCAAAACAACTTCATCCAGATCTGATATGTCATATAAAACTTGAACACCGTCAAAGCTTATAGTAAGGGTATTGTCCTCTAAATTCACATCCGATATTATGCCGATATCCCCGTTAAACACATTTTTGTCATAGTTGTTTTTTATCTGCATGACCTTGTCGTGGAGTCTATATTCGGCGCCGCCTCTTCTTAAAGATAAAGTATTGTTATTCAATGCTGCCTGCAATTGTATATTCATATTATTGGCGCCGGTATCACCGCGCAGCATGGGGCATAAAACCTGAATATCACGAATGCGATCCACCTTGTAATATGCGGGAAGGCGTGTAGTACAGAGCTGTTTTATAGTGTCCGGTATCCCGGCGGGATCATCGGCTTGAATGAAAAAGAAGTTGCTGTTCTTATCGGGTTTGAGATCAGGGAAAACTCCATTGTTAATACGATGCGCGTTCCTGATTATCGCACTTCCCATTGCCTGCCTGAAGACATGTTCAAGTTTTATAACCGGTACTGCGCCTGAGTCAATTATGTCCCGCAGCACATTGCCGGGACCGACAGAAGGAAGCTGATCGACGTCACCGACAATTATTACAGTCATATGGTCCGGTATAGCTTTGAAAAGATTATGCATAAGAACAATATCAATCATAGAAGCTTCATCAAGGATAAGCACATCGCCTTCCAGAGGGTTTTCGCTGTTTCTCTGGTACCCGTCAGGAGGTTTAAATTCAAGCAGTCTGTGTATAGTTTTGGCTTCCCTGCCGGTTGTTTCGGTGATGCGTTTGGCGGCGCGCCCCGTGGGCGCCGCAAGCAGGATCTGCATACCACACTCTGCAAATGCAGATATGATCGCTGATGTAATAGTCGTTTTGCCCGTACCTGGTCCTCCTGTTAAGACCATTATTTTTGACTGCACGGCACAGTTGATGGCTTCTATCTGGACCTGCTCATAAATAATGCCGGTTTTATTCTGTACATCGCAGATAGTTTTATTAATGTTATTGATTGGTTTATAGCCGGGATTATTTAATACTTCAAAGATCCTTTTTGCTGTACCGGCTTCACTGAAAAACAGGGGTGGGATATATATTGCATCAGGATTTTCAAATATAACGTCTTTTTCTTTTATCATATGATCCAGAGTGATTGATATAATACCTTCTTCTATCTCCAACAATTTGTTGGCGGTCTTAATCAGTTGGTCTCTTGCCGCATAGCAATGACCTTCATCTGCAAGCTCGTTCAAAGTATATAGAATACCACTCCTGCATCGTACAAAGCTCTCTTTATCAAATCCCATCTTGGCAGCAATTCTATCGGCGGTTTTAAAACCAATACCCCGGATATCGTCAGCCAGCTTGTAGGGATTAGTTTTCACTATGGAGATGCTGTCGTTGCCATATGCTTTATATATCTTGACAGCGTGAGAGGTATTGACCTCATGATCCCGCAAAAAAAGCATGACATTCTTGATTTCTTTTTGTTCTTGCCAGGCGGTCTTGATCGTATTAGTGCGCTTTTTGCCTATGCCCGGGACATCAATCAGCCTGTCAGCTTCTGCTTCAATAATGTTTAATGTTTCAGCTCCAAATTGTTGGACAATCTTTTTAGCAAATATGGGGCCTATTCCCTTGATCATGCCGCTGCCCAGATATTTTTCTATTCCGTAAGTGGTTGCGGGCAGCGTTTCCTCCCATTCAGAAACTGCAAATTGACGTCCGAACTTACTATCGTGTTTCCATTCACCCTTAAGAGAGAGGATTGAGCCTGCGTTTACCGAAGCCATGGTTCCGATAACAGTTACAAGGCTATCAAATCCTTTTGCCTTAACTTTAATAACGCAGAAACCATTTTCTTCGTTTGTAAATGTTATGCGTTCAACTATACAGCGTAAGAAATCCATTTAATTATCCTAACCCGGACACATAATGATTGCGCTTGTTTATGCTCCTATTGTAACCCATTTTTACGTATATAAAAAGCTGGGAAGAGAAGGCAGTATAGTTTAAGGAGGAAATATAATATTTCCGGCGAATTTTCGTAAGAGGGGGCGAATGGACTTGGCCGAAAAGACAGGTTTTAAGACAAAAAGAATAACCCATTACCGCATTCTTATCAAAGGTGTTGTTCAGGGGGTTGGTTTTCGCCCCTTTGTTTATAACCTCGCGCTCGCCCTGGGTATTAAAGGAAGTGTTCTGAATTCAGGAGAAGGGTTGGTTATAGAGGCTGAAGGTGAGGAGCAGGACATTCGCAGCTTTTTAAAAGAGTTAAAAGAAAACACTCCCCGTCTGGCAAAGATCAGCAATTATCAGGAAATCGAGCTGCCCCCATGCGGGTACAAGTCCTTTGAAATACTTAAAAGCACGCCCGGAAATGATAAAGAAGCCCTAATACCCCCGGATGTGGCTGCCTGTCCTGAATGTATAAAAGAAATATTTGACCCGCAGGACAGGCATTACCAATATCCTTTTACAAACTGCACCAATTGCGGGCCCCGTTTTACGGTCATCAACGAGGTCCCCTACGACAGGCCAAAAACTTCGATGGCCGTATTCAAGATGTGCGACGAGTGCGCCCGTGAATATTCCAATCCTGTTGACCGCAGGTTTCATGCCCAGCCTATAGCCTGTCCAAAGTGCGGGCCCCGGGTGGAGGTTGTTGATCGTCAGGGAGTAAGAATTGACGGCCTGAAGGGATGGCTGGAACCCTGCTGGGATATCCTGAAGGATGGTAAAATTCTTGCCCTGAAAGGGTTGGGCGGTTTTCACCTGATTTGCAACGCGAAAAACAACGAGGCCGTAAAGGCTTTACGCAGACGAAAAGGCAGGGATGCAAAGCCGTTTGCAGTAATGGGCAGAGATCTGGAAACCGTTCAGAAATATTGTTTGACTAATCAACGGGAGGCCGAACTGCTTGGTTCGCCTCAGGCGCCAATAGTTATTTTAAGGAAGAGAACATCCTGCATGCTTCCGGGAGAACTTGCACCCGGTCTTAAAACACTGGGTTTTATGCTGCCCTATACCCCTTTGCACCATCTTTTATTGAACGGGCCTTTTGACGTTCTGGTAATGACCAGCGGCAACTACAGCAGCCTTCCTCTGGTTAAGGAAAACAGCAGGGCGCTTGCGGAACTTCATGAAATTGCGGATTTCTTCCTGACGCATGACCGGGAAATAGTCAACAGGTGTGATGATTCACTGGTCAGGGTTATTGACGGGGAAGAACAAGTTTACCGCCGGTCGCGCGGATATGTTCCCGGCTATTTGTCCGTCCGGCGGGTGAGCGGCGCCCCGGTTATCCTTGGCGTGGGCGGAGAAATGAAGAACAGTTTCTGCCTGATCAAAAAAGATCAGGCTTTTATGAGCCAGTACATCGGTGAAATCGATAGTGTGGAAGGCGAAGAAAACCTTTTTGCCAGCCTTTCCAATTTTCAAAAACTTATTGGAGTAAAACCTGAAATTGTTGCTTACGACAGTCACCCGGGCTACCACTCGGCGCAGGCAGCCCTTAAAATTTACGCTCCGGCATATGAACAAATCCAGCACCATCACGCTCATTTGGCCAGCTGCATGGCTGATAACGAAATGGATAACGAGGAAGTTATCGGGATTATTCTGGACGGAACCGGATATGGCCCCGACGGCAATCTTTGGGGATTTGAGGTCTTGACCGGAAATTATTCAGGCTTTAAACGCCGCTATCATCTTGCTTATGTTCCTCTGCCCGGTGGGGAAATGGCTATCCGGCAGCCCTGGCGGACAGCGGTGGCTTATTTGGTAACCTTTCTTCAGGAAAGAGGAAAAAAGTATGCCGCAATGCTTTTTAAGGATAAAAAAGTAGATGTAATTGAAAAAATGGTTGCCAGAGGTTTTAATTCTCCTTTGTCCTCCGGCTGCGGACGGCTTTTTGACACAGTATCCGCTCTAACAGGAATTTGCCTGGAGAACACCTATGAGGGACAGGCCGCAATTGAGCTGGGAGAGGCGGCCCTGGAACCCGAAGAAGGCTTCTATTTCCAGCCATACCCTTATGAGATTAGGGATGGAACCGTTTTCCCCGGCGGTATAGTAGAAGAAATCCTGAAAGATAAATTTTCCGGTGTGCCTGCTGAAATTATTTCGACCAGATTTCATCAGACCGTGGTCTGTATCATCGGTGAGCTTACGGAAAGGACCGCCGCAGTAACAGGGCTGAAAAAAGTAGTCTTAAGCGGAGGGACCTGGCAAAATTCATATCTTCTGCAAGCTGTTAAAAGGTTGTTAAAAGTACGCGGTTACAAGGTTCTGACTCACAGCCGGGCGCCGGCCAACGATGGAGGAATTGCCCTGGGACAGGTTATGATTGCAAACTGGAGGTGGCAGAAAAAGTGTGTTTAGGTATTCCCGGTCAGGTGGTAACGGTTGACAGGCTAAAGAACTGGGCGGTTGTTGAAAGTTTTGGAGTTCAAAAAAAGGTCAGCATTCTTTTAATAGATGAGGAAGTAATTCCGGGTGAGTACCTGATGGTGCACGCAGGCTGTGCGATAGGAAAAATTAACGTTGATTACGCTCAGGAATCTTTAAAGCTTTTGGAGAAGGCCTACTTTGATAAACAGGAATGATCCGGAAATTGGTAAAAGGGTTTTACAAGGACTGACGGACCTTGCTCAAAAAGCTGCCTGCGAGTTGGGACGGCCGCCGGTTTTAATGGAAATTTGCGGCACGCATACAGTAGCTATTTCAAGAAGCGGCATCCGGAGTCTTTTAAAGGATTGTCTTGTACTGAAAAGCGGCCCCGGATGTCCGGTTTGTGTAACCGATCAGACTGACATAGACAGGATAATTCTTTTATCGCGCCGGCCCGGCATTGTAATCGCAACCTTCGGTGATATGCTGCGCGTTCCCGGGACAAATTCTTCACTGGAACAGGAGCGGGCGCGTCAGGCAAAGGTGGAGATCTTTTATTCTCCATTGGAAGCAGTCGATTTTGCAGAAAAATACCCGGGAGAACAGGTTGTTTTTTTGGGAATCGGTTTTGAAACAACTGCTCCGGCTATAGCCTTGAGCGTCAGGCAGGCGAGAAAGCAGGGACTGCCCAACTATTCTGTTTTCTCAGTGCATAAGGTCGTTCCTCCGGTAATGAAAGTGCTTCTTCATGATTCCGAACTTGAGGTGGATGGTTTTATCCTGCCGGGCCATGTATGTACTATAACGGGAAGGAAAGCTTTTGACTTTATTTCGGCCGAGCACAACAAACCGGCTGTGATTGCCGGGTTTGAGCCTGTAGATGTTCTGGAAGCCGCCTGTCTTTTGTTGAAACAGATTATTCAGCGGCAGGCCCGGACGGTTAATGGATATACAAGGCTTGTTCAGGAGGAAGGGAACCAAAAGGCCAGGGAAATAATGAACCAGGTTTTCAGCCCTGCAGACGTGTACTGGCGCGGCTTCGGCCTTGTAGAGGGCAGCGGTCTGAAAATTAATCAGGATTATGAGGATTACGACGCCAGCCTCAGATTTCCTGTTAAGATTGACACGGTTTCTCCACAAAGCAATTTCGGCTGTGCATGCGGGGATGTCTTAAAGGGGAAAATTAATCCCGGAGATTGTCCTCTGTTTGCCAAAAGGTGCACTCCGTTATGGCCGGTGGGGCCGTGTATGGTTTCTTCCGAGGGCGCCTGCGCCGCTTATTATCAATACGAGTTAAGCTAATATAAAAAGACTGGAAAGTGAAGGGTGAGGGTTTTTGCAGGATAAACACGATATAGTGCTGCTCAGCCACGGGGATGGAGGGCTGCTGACCCACCGGTTGTTAGAGAAATACTTTTTACCGTTTTTTAAAAATGAGATCCTGGAAAGCTTGACTGACGCAGCCTGTTTTCTAGTTCAACCGGGGCGGATGGCTTTCACGACAGATTCTTTTGTTGTCGATCCGATCTTTTTCCCGGGCGGTGATCTCGGTAAACTGTCTGTTTGCGGCACAGTTAATGATCTTGCCGTAAGCGGGGCAAAGCCTTTATATTTGGCTGCTTCTTTCATCCTCGAGGAAGGTTTTGCGCTGACTGAACTGGAGAGGATAATCGGGTCAATGTCCCTGGCCTGCAAAGAGGCTGGGGTACAGATTGTTACAGGTGATACAAAAGTCGTCGGCAGGGGACAGGCGGATAAAATTTATATAGCGACTACAGGTATAGGATACGTACTGCCGGAAGCAAATCTGAGCTACTCCCGGATAAAACCCGGCGACGCGGTCCTGGTTAACGGTCCGTTGGGAGAGCATGGCCTGGCCATTATGCTTCAGCGGGAGTCCCTTGGCCTTCAAAACCAGGTTTCTAGCGACTGTGCTCCCTTAAACAAGCTAATCGAGCCACTTTTAAAACGCTTTCCGGGTATAAAATTCATGCGTGATTTAACCCGGGGCGGTCTGGCGACTACGGCCAAGGAAATTGCTCTTGTTTCAGGAATAGACATCTGGTTTGACGAAACCGCCCTTCCTATCGGAGAAACTGTAAAGGGGATTACAGAACTCCTGGGCTTGGACCCCCTTTATTTAGCCAATGAGGGAAAGTTTTTAACTGTTGTGGAAGCCCGTGAAGCGGAAGGCGCCTTAAGTTTTCTGAAGAATGACTGCGGTGCGGAAGAGGCCTGTCTCATCGGAGAGATAAAACCGGGCAGGGGGGATGTCTGCCTTAAGACTGCGCTTGGCGGTGTAAGAAAATTAAATATGCTTACCGGCGCTCCGCTCCCAAGGATCTGCTGATCTGCGTAAAAGAATAAAAAAAACCGGCTGCATCTTAACCCAACTTTCCCCTCCAAAGCCCCAAACTCCCCTTACAGCCTCGATCCGTCAAAATAATTAGGTACTACATTCTGCGGTGCAAAACCGTCTGTT
>JBAZGB010000021.1:0-39365 GCA_041653135.1 Eubacteriales bacterium
TAATTTTACATGGAGAGGGAAACATGGTTTACAGTATCCGGTTATCCGGCCAGCCGGAACCTGAGCAACGGGATATCTATAAGAAGCTTGGGATCAAGGACCCTCTGAAAAACAAACAGACGGTTTTGCACCGCAGAATGTAGTACCTAATTATTTTGACGGATCGAGGCTGTAAGGGGAGTTTGGGGCTTTGGAGGGGAAAGTTGGGTTAAGGGGCCTGGCTCGTCTGTAATTTTGGCTTCAAATGGAAACTGAAGGTTTTGTTCGAGATATTTACACCAGGCATCCTCAATATCTGAGCTATCCTTGCAACTATAACATTCTATAAGTTCATTAACCCGGTCACTGATCATACGTTTTCCTACAACGTTTTTTATTTTTTTTTCGCTTCAAGATATGTCGCGGGGATATGCCGCGGGGACGGGGTTATTGGCACACCCAACAGGTTTTTATTCATAGAGTAAAAGCGGGTTCGTCTGCCAGAGATGCGATAAGTTCTTCCGCCAGTTTCTCCTTCTCCGCCTCTCCGGTGATGGCGAGCCATACCGAGCCTTCTGCGCCACAGACACCGCCTCCTGCGACAAGTTCGGCGGCTGCGCCGGAGAGGATTGAGATTGCTTCAATTTCGGTGAAGACCTCTCCCGGAACCGGAAGAAGACGCGGCCCTTTAGCGTCAGGAGTATTGAGCTTTGCAGCCAGTTCATCGAGATTGCCCGAGATGCGCTTTTCCAACCCAACAGGCAGCAGAAGTCGCACGCGCCTGCCGGCGACAGCCTGCAAAGCGGCTGTTGTTGTGCCTCCCCTGGGATGACCGATGAGAATGGCAGCCCGTTTTTGCGGCAGGTCGAGAGAATTTGCTCCCTTTAGAATAACGTCGCCTTCCATCAGATCGTCAACAATATCAAAAATAATTTTTCCCTGCTGCCATTTGCCCTTTACGATTACCACATCGCCGGGGAATCCTGTTTCATCCGGAAGTCTTCCTGTTTCAGTCACAGGTATGCCGGGCGGGAGTGTAAGGCCGCGAAAAAAACGCCGCCGGTTAAATCCTGCCGCCTGGCCGGTCAGGGTTAGTATTTCCTCGGCAACATAGCCGTTAGTTGTACCTGCGATTATTACAATGGTTCCCGAACGCAGGGCGGTTTGCACTGCAGGGTGGACGGCGATTGCTTTGGCAATTAATCTTTTGCCAGCCGCTGGTGTGAGGACGGTTTGGAACATGCTGTTTTCCCTTCCATATTAGTATTACGAAAACTGTTCCCGTGAAATACATATTCCGTGCATGATCAGGTTGATCAGGTCAGTCTTTTCTTTTTGTTTCTGTTCGTTTGACCATTCCTTGCGATAAACATCCCTGATATATCCCATAATAAAACCGTCTATAATCCTGGAGGCGAATTCAAGGTCTATTTCACCAATTTTTCCTTCGGTTTTGCCCTGGATCAGGATTTGCGAAATAATTGCTTCCATATCACCCTTCATTTTCCGCAGCAGGTTTTGAAATTCAACCTTGTATTCGGGCTTGAGCCCCATGGATGTATTAATTATTAGAAATTCGACATGTTTTGAATCGTCTTCAGCGGCCTCATGGGCCAGGTCGATAAATGCGTTGAATTTATCCATAAACGTGGTTTTACTATCGATAACATTCCTGGCCTGTTGACAGCGTTGATTTATTTCAAAATTGATTGTCTCAATAAACAATTCATTTTTATTGTTAAAATACTCGTAAATCGTTCCTTTGCCAACTCCCGCAGTGTCGGCGATATCCTTTATGCTGGAATTGGAGAACCCTTTTTCAATAAAGACATTTAACGCAGCGGATAATATGGTTTCTTCTTTATTTTTTGGCCTGGACATAAGCGCACCTTTTCTTTTTAAAAAAATTTTCTTTCATTATCTTTCTGTGTCTTCAGTCCGCCGCCTTTGCCAGTACTTTTGGCTGTTTCTTCCTGCCCGCAAAATTTCGCAGGTCATCGAGCACAGTGTATATAATAGGAACTATCAAAAGTGTCAGCAGAGTTGATGAGATCAGCCCTCCTATAATCGCGAAGGCCATAGGCTGACGCATCTCTGAGCCGGTTCCCATAGCCACCGCCGAAGGGAGCATGCCGAAAATCATGGCCAAAGTAGTCATCAGGATCGGCCGCAGGCGGATCAGTCCGGCTTTCAGGATGGCTTCCTTCCGTTCCACGCCGGCGCTGCGCTGCTGTTTGATAAAATCCACCAGCAAGATGGCGTTTTTTGACACCAATCCCAAAAGCATGATGATACCTATTCCGCCGACGATGCTGAGATCGCTGCCGGTTACAAACAGCGCCAGCACGGCTCCGATTATGGCAAGAGGCAGGGCGAACATGATGACCAGCGGATCAAGGAAGCTTTCAAATTGAGCGGCCAGAATTAGAAATATGAAAAGTATTCCCAAAAGCACTGCCTGGAACATGCTCATCGCGCTTTCCACCATCAGTTCCTGGTCTTCGCCGGCGCTGATGCTGATGCCCCTGGGCGTTTTCAGTTCACTGTTTATTTTTTTCATAAAAATATTGTTCACTGTTCCTGAAGAGATACCGGTATAATTAGCCTGAAGCTGTATTTCCCTGGATTTGTCGTGCCTGTTTATGGTAGAAGAGGAGGTTGTAAAGACCTTGCTGGTTACTTGTTCGAGAGGGATCATCAGCGGTCCTCCGCTGCCTGCGTTTGAACTGGGTACGTATATTCCGTCGAGGCTGTCCAGGTTTTTACGCTGTTCGTCTTTTAACCGGACACGAACATCATAACGGTCTTCTTCGGTTTCATACTGTCCCGCCACAACCCCGCCGTATAAAGTGTACAACGTATCGCTTACCGCCGCGGGACTCACTCCCAGATCGGCGGCCATATCGCGGTCAACGTCCAGTCTTTCTTCAGGTTTTCCTGCTTTGTAGCTCAAGCCCACATCTACAGCTCCGGGAACCCGCCTCATGATCTGCTTGGCCTTCTGGCTGTATTCCAGGAGTTGATTAAAATCATCACCTTTGATGTGATACGAGATCAGCTTGCCCGAGGATGAAGCATGAGAAGAAGTAGTCGCTACCGATATGTCAATCCCGGGAATCTTCCTCATTTCTTCCCGCATTTTTACGCCGATTTCATCTGCGCTTGCTTCTCTGTCTTCTTTATCCGTAAGCTTTATACCAAGGCTTACATTGTCAGGCTGCACAGTTGTATATATATAAAGGACATCGGGGTATTTCCGGACTATCTTTTCAAGAATCCTGGCCTTTTTGTCAGCCTGATCAAGAGCCAGTCCTGAATCCAGGCCGGCGCTGACACTAATCCATCCCCTGTCCTCGTTGGGCGAAAAACTTGTCCCCATTTGTGGAATCAGAGCCAGGCTCAGGATAAACAAAACCGATACAATGGCAAGGGTTATAGCGCGGCGGCTTAACACTTTGCTCAGCAAGCTCTGATAATAGCTGGCCAGTAGGTCGAACAAACGGTTGAACCAGGCCAGGAATCTTCCTATAGGTCCCTTTCCGCCGCTTTCTTCCGCCTCCAAATACCTGGAAGACAACAGCGGCACCAGGGTAAAAGAAACAAACAGGGAAACCAGGACACTGAAGACAACCGTAAGGCCGAATTCGACCAAGAATTTTCCGATTAATCCGCTCATCATGGCTATCGGCAGAAAAATGGCCACAACAGTAAAAGTGGTCGCCATTACCGCCAGGCTGATCTCGGTGGTGGCTTCCTTTGCCGCCTGCAGCGGTGTTTTTCCCATGCGGAGGTGCCGGACGATATTTTCAATGACGACTATGGAATCGTCAATTAAAAGCCCGACAGCCAGCGAAAGGGCCATCAAAGTTATAAAATTCAAGGTAAAATGCATGAATTTGAGGATGGCGAAGGTGGTGATAATCGAAGTCGGCAGGGAGATTGCGCTGATTGCTGTGCTTCCCAATCTCCGTAAAAACAAAAAGACTATTATGACTGCCAGAATGCATCCTTCAATCATGGTTTCTTCGACATTTCTGACCGAATTGCGGATATCCTTGGAATTGTCGTTGACAACATTGATTTTTACCCCGTCAGGCAAAGCTCTTTCAATCCTGGCCAGTTCCTTTTTGATGTCGTCGGATACGGCTACAGTGTTTGCGCCGGACTGTTTGACAATGTCTATTCCGATGCATTCTTTGCCGTCGTAGTAGGATAAACTTGTTTGATCCTCAAAGCCGTCGACGACCTCCGCCACGTCCCGGACGCGGATCTCTGCGCCGTTGCGGGTTGCCAGCAGGATATCATTGAAGTCATTAACGTTCTTGATCGCGCCGTAGGTCCTTAAAGTAATTTCGCTGGAACCATCCGAAACTTTCCCGCTGGGGATGTCAAAGTTGTCCTGTCTTAAACCACTCAACACTTCTGTTGTGGTGAGGTTCAAAGCGGCCAGTTTTTCTTTGTCCAGCTTGATTTGGATTTCACGTTTTTTGTCTCCGTAGACATTGATTGACCCTACTCCGCTGACTGTATTCAGCCTTTTAGAGATTGTGTCATCCACAATCTCCGATAAATCATTGTTTTCCTGTGCTCCCGTGACCACCAGGGATAAAATCGGCATCGCGTCTATATCGAATTTTGTAACAACAGGCTCGTCAATATCCTGGGGCAGCGTGCCGCGGATGGCGTCCAGCTTGGCGCGGACATCCTGCGACGCTTCTTCCTGCGGTTTTTCCAGGGTAAATTCAATAAAAGTAAAGGAGTACCCTTCGCTGACATTACTTGTTATATGCTTGACTCCGGATATCTGTCCTATCGCTTCTTCGATTATTTTGGTTATCTTTGACTCGATCTGATCCGGAGAGGCGCCTGGCAGGGAAACACTTATACCCATATAAGGTATATCAACCTCGGGCATATCGTTGATGGGCAACCCAAGAAGGCCGACTATGCCCACGGCGACAAGGGCTATAATTACGACGAAGGCAAAAACAGGACGCTTTAGGCTGATATCAGTCAGGATCATTTCTTTACTCCCCCTGTCCGCTTACAGCAACCGCATCCCCGTCCTGCAGCATGTTAAGATTGGTGACGATCACTTTTTCGCTTGCTTTCAATCCGGATATTACTTCAGCCAGATTGTTCTGAATTTCCCCGATGGTTACGGTGTGTTTGCGGGCGGTACCATTTTCAATGGTAAATATTGAGTAATTGCCTTCGGTCCCAGTCAGCGCCTTCATTGGGATGACGACTTTTTCGACAGTCTCGTCAACCGGTATTTCAACATAAACAAATTCACCGGGATGAAGCTTCCCTGCTTCATTGCTGATTTGGACCTTGCAGTCAAATACCCGCGCCGAGACATCCGCCGAGACATCAATTGCTTTAATAACTCCTTGATATCTCTGGGTATCATCCCTGGAGAGCTTCACGGCGGCTTTTGATCCAGTTTTTACTTTGTTTAGGTCGCTTTGTTTTACTTGGATTACGGCATACAGCAAGGCAGTGTTTTTAACCTTGGACAGAACATCGCCGGGAGAAACAAACTGGCCCAGGATGACGTCTTTTTCATCCACGACGCCGCTTATAGGGGATCTGACAACAACATCTTCTAAAGTATCCTTGAGAATTTCAATATTAACCTTGGCCGATTCCAAATCGACATTGGCTGTCTTCAGGGCTGCTTCCGCATTTTCAAAATCAGATTTAGAGACAGCGCTGTTGTCATAGAGCTGCTTAATCCTGTCATAATTACGTTGGGATAAATCCAGGTTAAGCTCCAGTTTCTGCAAATTCGTTTGAGCGGACTTCAACTGGTTTGCAAGATACTGGTCGTCAAGCATGACCATAGGGGCGCCCCGCGTCACCTTTTTGCCGTTATCAAACAGGATCTCGACGACCTTTCCGCTGATTTCGCTGCTGACAATTCCCTCTTCCACAGATTCCAGAGTAGCTTTAAACGATAATACGGAAGTATTTTTAACAGTCTTTGCCTGCTGCACCTCAACATAGGTCTTATTGCCCGCGGATGCCGGCGTAGGCGTCTTCTTTGATGTTGCCAGTCTAAAGGCTAAAAATGCGCCGGCAGCCAAAACTACTATTACAATTATTGAAATTGTTTTCCGGCTTATTTTCATTGTTCTTTCTATCCTCCTCTTCCCCTTAAAAAGCCACTTACTCTATGCTAACCAACCAGCAAATAAATGGCTGCAAGAACACCAGCGTTTGTTTATTGCATCTTTACCGCAGCTGGATATTTTCTTTGCTTCTTTTATTTTAAGGGTTTTTAATTGAACGAACGGTCGGTCAAGCGTTATTATTTTATTAACTTTTTTCCTTTATTGCAAGTAAAAAATAATGATGTTTAATTTTGCCATATTTAACAACCGGCGCCTGAGACATAGTTTTTTTGTTTAGGCCAGATTTAAACCTGAATATAAAAGAAGTATTTTTCAAAAAGCAATTTTTATATTAGTTATATGCTTGTAGTAAATTAGTGGTAAAATAAAAATGTACAAAACCTCTTGATATTTTCTAAGCTGCCCGATAATTAATATAAAGGGTATTAATTACCATTGTATTATTAATACAGATGATCCAAAAGATAGCTTGCAAGAACTGATCTATTGGAAACAAACAACATGGCCCGGATGAAGATGGTGATACGTCCCCATTTCCGCCATTGCATCCATGTACCGTAAAAGCCGAATAGGTTATCGATGAAATTATTCAAAAAATAGTCAGTTAATTAAAAAGTACATTTGATGACATGAAGTATTTTAGTGAACCTATATAGGCGAAAGACCCAAGGGTTTAAAGAATACTTCTTTTGCGACTTGAAGTTGAACCGTAGTATTGTATGGTTGAAGAATCTGGAAGGATGTGGGATATATAGAAAAAGAAAACGATTAATTATAAAAAAATAAAACAAGTAATTCATAGCAAGAAAGGAAATGATCGGCTTGAACTACATCAAGAATGATGCATCTTTTGTTAGAAGAATTACGTTTATTGCTCTTAGGTTTTTTATACTGTCTTTTCTATTGTTCCTTTTACCGGCGTCCGGTTTTGCCCGGTATGAACAGGATATTTCTATTGCTCCAACTAATCCTGCGTTTGCTCAGTTTGTAAGTGATTATCATTCTGGAAAACTTAACACTGTTACAAACGAGGGGCGCCCGCTTGGCCGTATACCTTCTCCTTTCGTACGTGAGATTGAGAAAAGGAGCAGCATTCAAAATAATCTTAAAACAATTGTAGCGTATCCGTCTGAATACGACCTGCGCGATACTGGAAAAGTTACAATAGTTAAAGACCAGGGCCAATGCGGCAGTTGTTGGACATTCGGGGCCTACGCTTCACTTGAATCAGCGCTTCTTCCCTCGGAAACATGGAATTTTTCAGAAAACAATTTAAAGAACAAGAGTGGATTCGATCTGGGTTGCTGTGATGGCGGTAATGATTGGATGTCTATGGCTTATCTGTCAAGGTGGAGTGGCCCTGTCAATGAAGCGGACGATCCCTATGAATATTACAGTTGTGTGTCTCCAAACGGGGTCTCAGCCCAAAAGCATGTCCAGGAAGTTATCCTGCCTGGCAGCAGCCTTGCTGAGATTAAAGATGCGATCATGAATTACGGTGCATTGGCCACTAGTATTTACTATGACAATTCTTATTATAATTATGCTCACAGCGCATACTATTTCCCTGATGAGGGCTATTATCCCAACCATGAAGTAGCAATAGTCGGTTGGGATGACAATTACCCGCTCGGGAATTTTGCTCCTTATACACCGTCTGCCAATGGCGCATTTATTGTGAAAAATAGTTGGGGTCCAGGCTGGGGAGACGGAGGTTATTTTTATATATCCTATGAAGACAGCTATTGCGGCTATGAAAATGCGGGGTACTATAATGCTGAATCAACTGCAAATTACGAAGATATATACCAATACGATCCTCTTGGCGCTTCGGACCTAATAGGCGCCAGCAGTTCTTCATATTTGTGGGGAGCAAACATTTTCACCGCAAGAGCGCAAGGTCAAATTAAAGCGGTAAGTTTTTATACGCTTGACAGCAGCGTGGATTATGAAGTAAGTGTTTATAACAATGTTGCATCTAATCCTACAAGTGGCACACTAGCTGGAACAAAAACCGGATCGATAAATGTTGCGGGCTATCATACAATAGTATTAGATTCCCCTGTTTCAATTTCGGAAGGTGAAAAGTATTCAATAGTAGTCAAAATAACAAATCTAAACGACTTCGCATATCAACATGCAATTGAAGAGCCTTATGATGGCTATAGCAGTGCGGCTACAGCCAGTCCCGGACAAAGTTTTTACAGTTTGAATGGATCTTCCTGGACAGATTTAACATCTGCTTTTCCGAATAGCAATTTTTGTATAAAAGCATTTACTGATTCTACTGTTTCTACTACTGCCCCGACCGTGACAACCAATGCCGCCACCGGCATAACCCAGACTGCCGCCACCTTAAACGGTGTGATCACCGCCATTGGCGGGTCACCTGTCGACAGCTACGGCTTTGATTGGGGGACCAGTTCGTCATCTTTAACCAACCATATTGAAGTTGGCGTAACCAGCCCCGGCAGCACGCCCTTTAGCTTTAACAGTGATTTGACAGGACTTACCCCTGACAGAATCTACTACTTTAAGGCTTTTGCGCACAACGCTGACGGCACAAGCGCTAACACCGACATAAAAAGTTTCACTACGCTCGAGAATAACCCACCGTCCGTGACAACTAATACTGCCACTAATATCATCATCAGCGGCGCCACCTTAAACGGTGTGATCACCGCCATTGGCGGGTCACCTGTCGACAGCTACGGCTTTGACTGGGGAACCAGTTCGTATTCTTTAACCAACCATATAGAAGTTGGCGTAACCAGTCCCGGCAGCGTACCCTTTAGCTTTAACAATGTTCTGACAGGGCTTACTTCTAACAAAACATACTATTATATGGCCTATGCGCACAACTCCGGCGGCACAAGCACCAGCGCCACCGTAAAAAGATTCACTACGCTCAAGAACAGCCCGCCGTCGGTGACAACCAATGCTGCCACAGACATAACCCAGACTGGCGCCACCTTAAACGGGGTCATCACTTCCATCGGCGGGTCACCTGTCGACAGCTACGGCTTTGACTGGGGAACCAGTTCGTATTCTTTAACCAACCATATAGAAGTTGGCGTAACCAACCCCGGTAGCACACCCTTTAATTTTAACACTGTTCTGACTGGCCTTACTCCCTACAAAACCTACTACTTTAAGGCCTATGCGCACAACGCCGGTGGTAAAAGCACCAACACCACGGTAAAAAGATTCACTACGCTAAAGAATAGCCCGCCGTCCGTGACAACTAATGCCGCCACCGACAGAACCAAGACCTCCGCCACCTTAAACGGTGTGATCACCGCTATCGGCGGGTCACCTGTCGACAGCTACGGTTTTGACTGGGGGACCATTTCGTCATCTTTAACCAACCATATTGAGGTCGGCGTAACCAACCCCGGTAGCACACCCTTTAACTTTAACACTGTTCTGACAGGACTTACCTGCAATAGGACCTACTACTTTAAAGCTTACGCACACAACTCAGCAGGTACCAGCTATGGAAGTATTAAATATTTTACTACTCTTACTTGCAATGGAAGTTTTCCTAAACTGGGCAACTGAGAACAAAAGGGAGAAAACCCTTTTAAAGATTGACGACCGGGAAAAGTTTTAAGTTGTCTGTTAGCATCAGAATGAAGACTTGCATCAGATACCGGGTCTATCGAATTGAGGTCAGGCTTGACTTAATAATTAAGTCAAGCCTGACACTTTTGTGACGCTGACTATTTACAACCAGAACCTTTTGTAAACTTTGACAAACTATCACTCAAGGTCAGGAGAAAAAGAAGATCCTTTGGACCTGGTTATTACAGCCTGGAAGCTGCTTGGAGTATTCCGGCGACAGCCAGTCCATCTTTAAGACACTATCTGACTTTATCCGGCATTATTTCTTGACAGAGCCCGATAATCATGGGAAGATTATTAATATATGCTGTAAGGAGGGTTATCAGTGGGAAAAAAATTGATCATCCGCTGGGGTTTAAATATTGCGGGGATTATTTTAGCCGCATATCTTGTAAAAGGGTTTGATGTCACATTCCTTGCCGCTATATTTGGTTTTATTTTGCTTGGTTTTATTAACGCTACAATCCGTCCGGTCCTCATTTTACTGACTTTACCCATTAACCTTGTCACTTTAGGCTTGTTTACCCTGGTAATCAACGGGTTGATGCTGTGGCTGGTCAGCGCGGTAATCAAAGGCTTTGATATTGCAAACTTCGGGGCAGCTTTACTTTCAGCTTTGATTATTATGATCATCAGTTCAATTGTCAGTATGTTAATAAAGGACTAAAACAAAAGAAAGAGCGCCGTGGGCAACTAAACTAATACTCCTCGATAAGGGAATTTTGTTTTCCATTTCGAGATATATAAAAAAGCGTCCCCATGTCTTGGAAATAAATATACTTAACGTCTGATAAGGAGTTGGGCGCCGACGATGATCAATTATACGGAAGAAGCGGTAAGAAGAATCATGCCCGGTGTTTTAAATGAATATGCAAAAAGCAACCCCGGGACATGCACATGCAGTATCTGCCAAGATGACATACTAGCACTGACTTTAAACGAACTGCCTCCTCATTACGCAGCGTCCCTGGCTGGAGAGATTTTCACTGAAGTTGGTTTAGAGCAAATTGGGGGCAAAGCCCAAATTGTATCAGTAATTATAAATACTATTAAAAGAGTTTCCGATAAGCCGCGTCACAAATAATTTTTCAAACAAAAAATAACTGCAGCCGAAATGTCTTTTTCAAGGGAAAGACGCTCAGCTGCAGTTTTATAATGGAACCGTTAATGCGTTGTCATTTAATATAATTTACTACGTCAGAGTTCTTTGGCGGCGCGGGCGGATTTTCGCCGGCCTTGTAGCCTAGCGCCACAGTACAAATGTGGCTGTAGCCGGGTGGGATGCCTAATTCCTTTTTTAATTCGTTGTCCCTGAATGTTGAAAAAAGGTAACTGGAAGACGTGATCAGGCATGAGCCTATATTCAATGATTCTGATGCCAGGGTGATATTCTGCGCTGCCGCTCCGCAGTCAATCTGTATAAAAGGCGCCTTCTCTTCGCCTGAAATCAGGATTACCGTGGGAGCATTGTAAAAAGTATTGTAGTCGGGGGCGCTTGCCTTGTCAGTCAAGGGCGCTTCACGAGAATCGAGCATGTTTTCTTTGATTCCTTTGACCATTTTATCAAGCAGGTCTTTATTTTGGATTACTGTGAAATGTAATTTTTGCCTGTTCATTGCGTTGGGAGCAAGCAGGGCTGATAATATTATTTCATTAATTTCTGGGTCGCTTATTTGCTCATTTCTAAATTTTCTAATACTTCTCCTGCGCTTGATAACCCTAATAATTTCGTTTATCTGAATCACTTCCCTCCTGCCAGCAAATTACCAATTAACAACACCAACACCTAAGACAAATTTAACATGAGAGCTTATATATGTCAAAGTAAGAGTTTTAAATGAGCTCCTAAAGCAGACGCCGGCATTGTTGCCCGAATAATGGGTGCGCTAGCCCTTCAAAAATTATTTACCAAAGCGGAAGAATGTTCCTCATGCAATACCAGTTGATTGCTAATCATGTAGATCAATTTCCGGAAGTTGTCAACAACCCCGTCCCCTTGGCAATATGGGACAGCCTGCGCAGCGCTTTTAACTTTAATGAGTCGCCTGTTTTAGCCCTGCGCAAGGCATCCTCAAGAGCTGAAATTGACTTTTGGTAGTTTGACCTGTCCACCGGGTAGGGAATCCCGTCTTTGCCGCCGTGGGCAAAGCTGTAGCGGACGGGGTCCCGGAAGCTTAAGTCTACGCCGTAGGCCACTTCCGCAACAAGGGCCAGCGCTCTGATTGTGGCCGGTCCGGCATTTGTGGCGGAAAGCAGTTTTTCGAAATCTGCGGGCTGGTTCTGGTAAGTGTTCAGCAATACCCTGTTGATGTGCGACGAGGAGGGTATGCTGTGCCGGTAAGGCAGGTCGAGTGTTTTAAAAGACTGGCTTTCAGTGATCTTTTTAAACTCCTTCAGGATGGATTCCGGCTTCTCCCTGGACAGGAAGGCAACCGCATTCCTTGCCTGATTGTTTTCCTGAGCCACCATGTTCAGTACGTTTGCGCTCCTGCTGCCGCAGACGGCGGCGTGAGGTTCACAGACAAAGTCGGTTAAACCGCTGCTGAGCCAGTGGTAGCGACGCGCCCAGCCGGTTTGGTCGTTTAATCCCTGCTGGACGACGGACCAGGAGCCGTCTTTGAGAAAAACAAAAAAGTGGTGATAAATCTGATAGCCGTCCTGGACAGCGGCGCTGTCGACCTTGGCCGCCATCCTGCTGGCGTATTTGAGATCTTCAAGTGTGGAAGGAAGTCCGAATTTTTCACAGGCCAGGTCTATTTCATGCGGTGTCTGGCGGGAAGTTTCCCCCTTGCCCCCTGCCAGAAACAGGCCGAGTTCACCCTGCCGGGGGGCGAGCCCCTCTTTGAGGGCGGCGCACACGGTTGTCGTCAGGCCGGAGGAATGCCAGTCAAAGCCCAAAACACTGCCGAACGCCTGAAACCAGACCGGGTCGGAAAGACGCTTCAAGACTTCTTCCGGCCCGTATTCTTCGACAATCACCTGAATAATGGCCGCCCCGAGTTCCTTCATCAGGCTGAACAGCCAGGACGGGCATTTTCCGGGATGCAACGGCAGGTTCGCAACGCCTGTCCGCATAAAAAATTCATCCTAAATCATCAGAGTCTATCAGCACATACCCTTGTTCATGTCGAAATCCCAGTATTTTTCATGGATCTTTTTAACTTCGTTAATGTCATTTTTAAACATGGCGGATACGGTTGTGGTTCTATTAAGTCCGGTATCTTCATGGACATTAAAATTCAGTCCGGAAAGAGCGTTAAAAATAGCGGCCACTGAAATGGCCTGGCCTTCCAAATTGTATCCGCCTTCCAAAGTGGCTGTGATACGGCCGTCGCAGCATTTGTCCGCTATATTCATAACGATTCTAGTCAGGTTTTCAAAGCCCCGCGAGGTTAAACGCATCGACCCGATTGGGTCGCTGTGATGAGAGTCCTGTCCGGCGGAGATCAGGATGAACTGGGGTTTATACTGTAAAGCGGCAGGATATAAAATTTCCTGGAAAACCGTTTCATATTCAATGTCACCCATCCTGGCTTCCAGGGGGACGTTTATTGTAAACCCTTTACCTTCTCCCTTCCCAACATCATTTGTCCAACCGGTGCCGGGGAAGATCCAGCCCTGGTGGACTGAGAAGTAAAGCACCTTTGCCGTATTATAAAAGATAGCTTCTGTCCCGTTCCCGTGGTGGACGTCCCAGTCAACAATCAGGATTCTTTCCAGGCCATATGTTTTTTCCAGGTAGCGAGCGGCTATGGCTGCATTATTGAAAAGGCAAAAGCCCATCGCCCGTTCCGGCGTGGCGTGGTGGCCAGGCGGCCTGACCAGGGCAAACGCATTCCGGAATTTTCCCTCCATCACCTTGTCAACTGCGCACAAGAGCCCTCCTGCCGCTAACATGGCGGCGTCATAAGAATGCTCCGAGGTATAAGTGTCCGGATCCAGATTCCCCCCCCCGTTTAAACAAATCTGCCTGATGCCTTCGATGTGGGCGGGTGAGTGTACCAGAGCAGCTTCTTCTACTGTTGCAGGGCGGGGAGGTATGCTTTGGATATAGTCCAGGATGTGTGTTTCCCTTAGTTTGGACATGATTTTTTCCAGGCGTTCAGGGCATTCGGGATGAAATACAGTATAATGATCCAGGTAGAGCGGGTCGTAAACATACCCAGTTTGGCTCAAACAAAGACACCCCCTTTTTGCAATTTTATCACAGGGTTTTTAACTAAACAAGGATGACGCCTGCGATTTGGTTTAGGCCAGCAGGGCGGCTACGATGCCGACTAAAAATATCCCGTCGAACACCCCGGCGCCCCCGATGCTTAAGACATGGCCGCCTATGTCCCGGAACCTGTTCAGGTTAAGCAGGTCTGCTCCTGTAAGAGTTCCCCACACTCCGGCGATGTAGGCGACCGGAGCGGCGTTTTCCCTGGCTAGAAGGACCGCTGCGGCTGCCGCCACCAGGGGAGGGATGAATGCCGGCAGGGAGATGCCCATGCCGGGGACCGGACGGGCCAGGGCCTTTGAAACTATCATGACGATTGCAGCGGCCAGAATAGTCGGCAGAAGAGGCGCCCGGTGAAGGAGATAGAAGCTGAACAGAACTGGTATAACAGCGCCTCCCAGGTTGATCGCAATAACCTGCTCGCTTACTCGCGGCGGGTAATAAAAAAAATAATTTAGAAGCGGCATCCGTTCTTTGACCAGGCGCCGGGAAACGGGGATATTGATAATTCCCCCGATCAGGGAAAGACCGAAGAGAAAGACAGCCCCCTGCGGTGACAAACCCAGTTTGGTAAAGGAAAATGCCGCGACCTGGAAAAAGAACACAAAAACCAGAAAAGGAAGCAGGACAAATAAGGCGAGGAATAAAACCGGCACAGGCAACGCCCCTTTTATATTTAAGCAATTCTAATATTATCTTAAACAGAGAAGGAAATAAAGTGAACCGTATCGAATAAAAAATTAATATTTGTGGGACGACCATGTGGTATAATTTTTTTTGGCCGCAGGGTCTAAAGAAAATTTTCCGGGAGGGGATAAGTATGAATTTATTGATCATGGGACCGCCGGGCGCCGGCAAAGGGACACAGGCTGAAGTGCTGGTAAAAGAGCTTTCTATTACCCATATTTCCACAGGCGATATGTTCCGCAACGCGATCAAAGAAGGAACGGAAATGGGTAAAAAGGCCAAGGAGTATATGGACCGGGGGGAACTGGTGCCTGATGAGGTAGTCGTTGGCATGGTTAAGGAAAGGCTGGCGATGTCTGACTGCGCAAAGGGATTTTTGCTTGACGGTTTTCCGCGCACACTGCCCCAGGCGGAAGCCCTGGACGAAACTCTAAAAGCTTTGACCATTTTATTAGACGGTGTAATCAACATTGATGTGCCGCGTGAAAGACTGATGGCCAGGCTGACCGGCCGCAGGATCTGCAAGGGCTGCGGGGCAAGCTATCATGTTCTGTTTAACCCGCCCAAAGACGAAGGAAAGTGCAATTCCTGCGCGGGCGAGCTTTATCAGCGCAGCGATGACAACGAAGAGGCGGTTTCGAACCGTTTGGATGTCTATGAGTCGCAGACCCAGCCGCTCATTGATTATTATGTAAAAGTAAACCTGCTTAAAAATATCAACGGCGATCAGGATATTAAGAAAGTCCTTGATGATGTTCTGGCCAGTCTCAAAGGTTAGGATATTCTCCGTAAAAGTATAAATTACCAGGCAAGTTTCTTAAACCCCGCCAATATAAATCAACTAAGAAGAATTGAGGGAGGTGGGGTGTTAGAAGAGGCCTTGCCGTAACTGCAGCTGATTAAACTGACAAAGTCCGGGGGCGCCTGTGTAAGATGCAGGCGCCTTCAATATTGTGAGTCAGGCATAGATACCCGGCTTTCTTGACGTTTGACGGTATTTCTAATATGATGAAAATGTAAAAATGTGTAATTGATAATTATAGGGGGAAGGCAAATGAATGAGCGGGAACTGATTATCATAGGCGGCGGGCCTGCCGGCCTTGCGGCCGGGTTGTATGCGGCAAGGGCAAAAATTGATGTCCTGATGCTGGAGCGGGCTATGCCGGGCGGGCTTGCGGCCAACACGGAGTTTATTGAAAATTACCCCGGTTTTGCCGAAGGGATTGACGGCGCCGCGCTGACAGCCCGGATGGAGGCGCAGGCAAAGCGTTTCGGATTGGAAATAACCAGTGCGGATGTCACCGGGCTGACTTACCAGGACGGAAAATTTGCCGTTAAAACCGACGAACAGGATCTGTTCAGCCACTGTGTCATTTTGGCCACCGGTTCACAGCCGCAGATGCTGGATGTCCCGGGCGAGGAAAAATTAAGGGGACGCGGTGTCTCATACTGCGCTACCTGTGACGGGGCCTTTTTCCGCGGCAAGGAAGTGGCCGTAATCGGCGGCGGCGACGCCGCCGTTGGTGAAGCTGTCTTTCTGACCAGGTTTGCCAGGGGAGTGAACATAATCCACCGGCGCGGCGAATTGAGGGCAACCAAGATTGAACAGCAGAGGGCAATGCAGAACGAGAAAATTAAGTTTTTCTGGTTTAACACCGTACAAGAAATTGTAGGGCAGGAAGAAGTGGAAGGTGTCATACTCAAAGATACCCGTACTGGCGCCACTCAGAGGATGGATTTAAACGGCGTTTTTATTTATGTGGGCCAGAAACCGGATTCGCAGTTGGTCAGGGAAATGGCCGAACTGGACAATAACGGATTCATTATTACGGATGACAGTATGCGGACAAGGCAGCCGGGACTTTTTGCGGCAGGGGATGTACGCCGGAAGCTGTTAAGGCAGGTGGTCACGGCAGTGGCTGACGGGGCCATCGCCGCAGTAGCCGCAGGGAAATATCTCGAAGAGATCGGGAAATAAAGGCAGATTGGATTTAAAAAGAAAAAGCTGTATCTGAAGATACAGCAGAGAAAGGGAGAGGAGATTAGGTTGTTATCAATTGGTTAATCTCATTATAATACAGTCTATCAAAGAGAAAAGCATTTACCGGCAAGTGGTTAAAATTGGTCCTTAAAAGTGTATATGTCTTTTTAACGGTTTAAAATGTTCTTTTATTCTGAAAAACATGGAAATGGACGCGGCCGGGAACCGTTGGTGCCCGATTTCAACCTTCTAAAGCCAAAAATGTGCCACTCGAAGGAAAATTTTATATTTTCAATAATTTCCGTAGTGTCCATCAATATATATTATGGTCCTATCTCCCGGAATTCAGGAAAGTCGCCATGATCTGGTTTAATACCTGGACCTCCTCCGGTTTCATGGTCTGGTCGAGGTTATCCAGGAGGTTTTTGATTATTTTCATCAATGTATCCTGATCCATCATGGAAACCATTTGTTTCAACATGGACGGATCAAAATTCTGAAGCAGGCCGCGGATCAGTTCCGAGAAAGTATCCATGTCAAGCGGAATATTTGCCATCTTCGTTTTTCGCCTCCCAATTTAAGCTTTGAATTTATTAATAGACTATTCTCCGGACTGCCTTATTGCTACCCGGAAGATTGATCAGGCAAGCAGGATTATTTTTGAAAGCATCGAAGAAAGCTTAAGTCCGTACTTTTACAATAGAGGTATAAAAAATGCTCGGCTCCTTTGTGGTTTGTGACTTGGAAACAACAGGTCTTTCTCCCCGGCAGGATGAGATTATCGAAATAGGCATGGTGTTTGTTGAAAACGGAGAAATTGCCGCAAACTTCCACAGCCTTGTGCGGCCGTCGCAAAAGCTTCCGGTAGGTATCCGCCGCCTGACCGGCATTGACGACCAGATGCTGGCTTCCTGCCCGGAACTTCCGGAAGTGCTGCCCTGCGCCCTGGAATTCCTTGGCGGCTATCCGCTGGTCGGCCATAATGTGGGCTTTGATAAAGGTTTTCTTGAGGAAGCGGCCGGCCCGCTGAAGAATCAGTCATACGACACGCTTGAACTGGCCCGGGTCGTCCTTCCCTTTTCGCCCGGCTTCAGTCTGGGCGCTCTTTGCCGTTTCCTGGGCATCAAGAATGAAAAAGAACACAGATCGCTTTCCGATGTTCTGGCCACGGTCGAGCTTTACGGGGAATTGATTGAAGCCCTAAAAAGGCTTGATACCCGTGTTATCTTGCAGGTCATCACTTTTTTAGCACAGGCGGGTTCTTCCTGGGTTAAGCCGCTGTCGGGCGCATTGAAGGATTTAACCGGCGGCAGTGCGCAAAAAGGAACCGGCGAACCGGCTGTCTGTGTAAATCCGGAGTTTGGCCGGCCTGAGCAATGCATTATAAAAACGGCGCCTGAGGAAACCTCTTCTTTGCCTGAGCACGAAGAACTTCCTTCCCTGTTTGAAGCGAAAGGGCCGCTGGCCTTAAACCTTACGGATTATGAATACCGTCCCCAGCAGGAACAGATGGTCCGTGCGGTCAGCGGCGCGCTTTCAGGGCAAAAGTATCTTTTGATGGAAGCCGGAACGGGCACGGGCAAGTCCATAGCCTACCTGATTCCGGCGCTGCACTGGGCAATAACCCGCGGCGAACGTGTGGTTGTGTCGACACGGACAATAAATCTCCAGGAACAGCTATGGTCAAAAGACATCCCCGGCTTGCTCAGCGCCCTGTCCTGGCCCTGTAAGGCCGCGCTGGTCAAAGGCAGGTCAAACTACCTCTGCCTGCGCAGATGGTCCAGCGTCCAGTCTGCTGCAAACTCCCGTCCCGAGGAAGCGTCGTTCTACGCCCGTGTGCAGGTTTGGGCGGCGGCGACTGTCACAGGCGACAGGAGCGAACTGAATATTTCCTCATTTGAGCAGGATTACTGGTCGAATATCTGCTCCGACAGTGAGAACTGCCTTGGCATGCGCTGCCGCTGGTTCAAAGGGCCGTGTTACGTAACCAAGGCGCACAGGGCAGCGGAGGCGGCTAATTTGATTATTACCAACCATTCACTGCTTTTTTCCGATATCCGCATGGAAAATAAAGTATTGCCCGATTACGGTCCTTTGGTAATCGACGAGGCCCACCATCTCGAGGATGCCGCCACGGAACAGTTGGGGCGCCAGGTTAGCTGGGCTGCCGTAAGGCGTTGGACTGGCGCTGTGAGCAGGCTGCTTGCGCAGCCCGACATTCTTGTGCCCAGCGGTGATTCTGAAATATGGCGGCAAACACGGCAGGAAGCGCGCAATGCCCTTGCGCTTCTGCTCCGTGATGCGCAGTTTTTTTTCGAAGCTGCACGTGTACTGGTTATTTCCCGGTCATCCCCCAATTACCAGGGAGCGGACCGATGGACACTCCGGATCAGGCGAACAGGCCTGGAAAACAAGGTTG
This sequence comes from Eubacteriales bacterium, assembly GCA_041653135.1. GTDB lineage: Bacteria > Bacillota > Desulfotomaculia > Desulfotomaculales > Nap2-2B > 46-80. The sequence goes on from JBAZGB010000021.1 coordinate 19,047, forward strand.
TTTTTTTGGAAGCGGAATACTCAAATTTGGAATACCGGTTTAGAGAATTGCTGGACAATTATCATAAACTTTCCGGCATTCTGGAGACCTGGCAGCAGGGCGGCGACAGCGAACTCTGGAGCGGGCTGTCCGCCGAAATAAACCAGCATCTTTCCTGCGGCCGTGAACTGGCGGAGGACCTTGCCTTTATCATGTCCTGCAGGGAGAACAACTTTGTTTACTGGGCGGAAGCGGCGGGAGAAGCCTATGGCTGCTTTCTCCACGCTGTTCCGGTGCAGGTGGGCGAAATGCTGAATGAACAGCTTTTTAAATCAAAAGAGACAGTGGTTTTTACCTCCGCAACCCTTACCGCAGGCGGTTCTTTTGAACATTTCAAGGAACGCACGGGGTTGGACCTTATCCCCGCAGAAAGGCTGATCGAGCTGAAGGTTGATTCTCCTTTCAGTTACTCCGACCAGTCCCTGCTCTGCATAGCCAGGGATATGCCTTCACCATACGAGGTTTCCGGAGGGGATTATTTTGAAGCCCTGCTGGAAAGCCTGACGGGTCTGATCAGGGCTGTCCAGGGAAAGACACTTGTCCTTTTTACATCCCACCAGGCGCTCCGGGAGGTTCACCGGAGGCTGAAGGATTTCTGTGATCAGGAAAATCTTTACCTGCTCGCGCATAACATTGATGGGGGCCGTACCCGTCTGGTCGAGGAATTCCGCAAGAGCGACCGCGCCGTTCTGCTGGGGGCGTCCAGCTTTTGGGAAGGGATAGACATTCCCGGTGAAGCCCTTTCCTGCGTGGTCATCGTCAAACTGCCTTTTTGGGCGCCGGGAATACCTGTAATTGAAGCCCGCCTTGAAGAACTCGCCGGCAGGGGTAAAGACGGTTTTTTGAGCTACAGCCTGCCCCAGGCCGTGATCAAGTTCAAGCAGGGTTTCGGCAGACTGATCAGGACCATGCGCGACAGGGGCGTTGTGGTGGTCTTAGACCCGCGCCTTTTAAATAAAAGATACGGGCGGCATTTTTTGATTTCACTGCCTGTTAAAACGCACTTCCGGGGGGATATTTGGATGATTAAGGACAAAGTTACCCAATGGCTGAAATGTCCTGCTGCTCAGCCCGAAACACTGGGGCCAAAAGATGTCACATTCGGCGCCTGACCGTAATAAACTATTAAAAAGAATAAACCTAAGGGGTGAGAGAATTGCGCGTTTATTTTATAAGGCTGCCCTTTTTTATAAGGAATTTTTTGTTGAGAAGACTGCAAAATAAATAATCATAAACATCCTGGCAGGGAATCCCTGCTCTTTTTTTATTTGTAAGTGAATACGGCCTTATCTATAGCGAACGATTTGGCGCTGCGCCGGTAACAGCATTTAAGCGAGTCGCATCATTACTGTTCTTTTTTCAAGTTAATTATATTAATTTGCGGCCGTGCAAAAAATCTCACTGGTAGAGCTGTTGTACCGACGCCATTAGATACAACAACTTTTGTATAGCCTGTATCTACAACTCCCGTTCTGTACTTTTGCTTATTCTCTATAGGTACTAATGGAGCCCACAGCCCAAAAAGAGTTACCTGCCCTCCATGTGTATGTCCGCTTAATACTAAGTCAATATTGTGGGTTTTTATCTCTTCTGTAAAATCGGGATTATGGGATAATAGAATTACAAAATCCTGTTCTCTAACATCAGATGTAGTCGGATTTATATCTTGAATGTCTTCATACATATCCCCTACGCCACCGATTTTTATCCTTTCGCCGTTTTCACCGTTTTTATAAATCCATTCTGCTTTGTTGTCCAATAGTCTTATTCCTGCATTTATAGCAAATATTCCCGTCAGTTCGGCGCTTCTCCAATGATCGTGATTACCTAAAACTCCAAATTTTCCTATAGTCGCTTTCAGATTTTTCAGTTCTTCAAAACATGGCTGTATATACTTTGAATCTATAATTACATAATCTCCTCCCAATAAGATAATATCCGGATTAAGTTTGTTAATTTGTTGGACAAGGTTTCTGACTCTTTCTCTCGAGAAAAATGGCCCATGATGAATATCTGAAACGAATACAATTTTCGTATTTTCGAAAGAAGCAGGAAGGTCTTTGTTTGTAATATTTGTTTCTTTTAATTCTAACCAGTATGGTTCGATAAACGTATAGAGAAGCAGTAATATTAAAAAAAAGCTTATTAAAAATATCTTATTGTATATTATCCTCATACCGTGTTAATCCTCTAAGAAGCTCATTTCTTTAGATCCTATTTCTGATCAATTACACTATTTGGTTATTATATTACCATATAAAAGCTAGGAATTGTCACAATCTTAGGCCGCAGTATTCACCGCTTTGTTCGCTAAATGCTGCGTGCCGGCAGCGCCAACGGCTTGCATCGGACAGGGCCAGGCGATGCTGCAAAGGCGGCATGCAAGCCATCAAAAATAAAAGATGTACTTGACTTGGAATAACTCATCAGCTATTAAGAAGCGTAAAGTGTGCCGCTAGTTTCGCATCGCGGCCCTGTAACCAAAAGCTTCGCCGGGCTGCTGCAGCGGCACCTAACAAAACCGCTCACTTGTGAACACGGCGTCCTAATTTATAGGTAGACAAGCTTGTTAAAGATTAAAAGGATATTTAGCGTGAAATATATTGCACTGCTCTGGGGAATAAATGTTGGCGGAAAAAACAGGGTCTCTATGAATGATTTAAAAAACTGCTTCGAAGATGCAGGTTTTTTAAATACGACGACTTATATAAATAGTGGTAATATCATATTTGATAGCGAGGAACGAAATATCACGTATCTATCAAATTACTGCAATGATATTCTGGAGAAGAAATTCAGCTTTCCTATCGGTTTGGCATTGATTGATGTTAATATATTAAAAGAGACATTGGAGCATGTACCCGATTGGTGGGGAGATGATCCAGACTCAAAACATAATGCCATATTTGTAATCCAACCTGCCACAGCTGAAGAAATTATTGCAGATGCAGGAAAAATAAAATCGGAATATGAACAGTTTTATGCATATGAACAGATAATATTTTGGTCAGCCCCATTGAAAACATTCTCCAGAACCCGGTGGTCAAAAATAGTTGGGACAAAGGCATACCAAAGCATTACTATCAGGAACGCAAATACAACAAAGAAGCTGTTGGAATTGGCACTTGGATAAACCACTAGTGTTGGTTTTTAGCGGGTGAATTATAATATGTAAAAGCAACCGATAAATAACCATAATTTGGGGATGGAAATGAGGGTAAGTCTATGGCAGCGATATTAATAAAAGACGATATTTACTGGGTGGGGGTACGCGACCCCGAGCTCAGGATTTTCGATGCGGTTATGACTACCGACATCGGCACCAGCTATAACGCCTACCTGATTAAAGGCAGCGAAAAAACGGTACTGATGGAGGTATGCGAGGATAAGTTTTTTGCTCAGTACCTGGATAATGTCAAAAGTGTGATGGATCTTGCTGATATTGACTATCTGATCATGAATCATACTGAGCCGGATCATTCAGAAGCGGTTGCCAAATTGATCGACCTGGCGCCTAACCTTACAGTTCTGGGCAGCCCAACCGCCCTCTCCTTTTTAAAAGAAATTACTAATAAGAAATTTAACGTTAGGGCAGTAAATGACGGTGACCGTATGGACCTGGGCGGGAGAACGCTGCGTTTTATAAGCGTTCCTTTCCTGCACTGGCCGGACACAATTTATACCTACCTGGAAGAGGAGCAAATCCTTTTCACCTGCGATTCATTCGGATCGCACTATCCGGATGAGCGTCTCTTCAATGATCTGATAGAGAGCGACTTTATCACCCCGTATAAAGAGTATTTTGATGCCATTATTGGTCCTTTTAAGCCCTATGTTTTAGAAGCGCTGGACAAGATAAAGGACCTCCCTCTGGCCATGGTGGCCCCCGGTCACGGCCCGGTTCTGCGCAAAGACATCGACCGCTATATCGATCTTTACCGGCAATGGTCCACCCGCCCTCCCATTCCCCAAAGCGACAAGCCCAAGATAATTCTTGCCTGCTTGAGCATTTACGGCTTCACCAAAAAGCTGGCTGACAGCATCGTTGAAGGTATCGAAAGTATCGGTGATTTTGATATCAGAAGATACCGGCTGATAGAAGACAAATTAGATGATCCTGATCTGTTGGAACGGGTGGCAGAGGATCTTTTAGATGCCAGCGGATTTCTAATCGGATCGAATACCGTCAACGGTGATGTCCTGCCCCAGGTTTGGAAGCTGCTCGGCCGCCTGTCTCCAATAAGCCATGGGGATAAAGTGGCCATGGCTTTTGGCTCTTATGGGTGGAGCGGGGAAGCCGTACACAGTATTGAGAACCGTCTGCAGGCCTTGCGCATGCAGGTTATGCCCGGCCTGCGGGTCAAGTTTAAACCTGGCGAAGGCAATCTGGATGACGCCTTCAAGCTGGGCATGGAATTCGGCCGTGCCATTCTCGATAAAAAGCAGGACAAGTCCATGCATCGCTGGCGATGTTTGGTCTGCGGGCATATTCATGTCGGAGCGGAACCACCTGCAGTGTGCCCGGCCTGCGGGGCAGGGGCGGAGAATTTTGTGCGCGAGCCCGTGGAAGATGAATTTATTAACGATACTCAGGATAAATTCGTCATCATCGGCGGGGGCATTGCCGCCCTATCGGCTGCTCAAGCCATTCGCAAGCGCAACCGCAGCGCGGAAATCGTTATGTTAAGCGAAGAAGAATACCGTCCTTATTTCCGTCCGGCTTTATCCGATCTGCTCGGCGAGGATCTTTCCGATAGACAACTGTATGTTTTCGATCCTGCCTGGTATGCTGACAACCGGGTGGAATTGAAGACCGGGACCCGGGTGGTTAAGATTGAGCCGGATAAGCGGATCATAGTCACGGAGCAGGGCGAGAGCATGCCGTATACTAAACTAATTGTCGCCACTGGAGCGCGCAGCAACATTCCTCCATTTAAAGGATTGGTAGCCTCTCGGAAACTCTCGCGAGCCTCCGCTAAAGACTTTTTTTACCCCAACTTTTCAGTTTCACCCCCAATATCGATTGGCACGATATTTTATGATTAACAAAGATATCGGGAGTAGTTGAAATATTATATTTGATAAGAGTCCCGGATTGGTGAATTCGGGACTTGACTTATTTTATCCCCCCAAAAATCGAATTGAAGGCATTATATACCAGCACCACTAAATAATGGGGGGATGAAATTGCTTGGCAAATGGCGACCACATTTGGAATACCGGCAATATGTTTCGGAAGAACTAAAGAGGCGCTGGCCGGTATATCTGCAAAGCATTGTGAATCACAAAGACGGTATCAAGAAACTCTGGCTGCTTAATCTGGACGAACTCCGCGGGGAATTCGGTCCTTAGTTCAAGCCTCCATCGGCCGCCCGGCGGAGAACCAGCCGGAGCTCTTGCGTTCTTTGGTTATGATGGTTGAGTGCTGTGAAGACAGCGTTGATTCGTGGGTGGAAAGGTTGCGTAACGACGACATCCTGGCGATTATCTGCGGTTTTCTCCCCGGGGAGATCCCCGGCGTAGGCGCCTATTACGATTTTTTGGACCGCTTCTGGTTAGCCTCGAAACCGGGGAAGGTCAAGAAATTTAAGCGTAAACCAAAAAAGAAACTCAAAGCCGGGGAAAAACTGCCGCCCAAGCACCCGGAGATCGTGAAAATGATCGTAAAACGCATATTACGGGGCAGAAAGTTCGAAAGCAAACCGGAAAAGATCCTGCGCCGGATTCTGGCCGTGGCGGTAGTCATCCCTTCGGCTAAACGGGGTCTTTTGAGCGATCCTCAGAAGCTGGCCATTTCCGGAGACGGCTCCCTTTACGCCACCGGGGGCAGACCTTACGGAAAAAAGCTCTGCCAGTGCCAGGATAAGTGCGACTGCAAGCGCCGTTTTTCCGATCCGGAAGCATTCTTTAGGCTGGGACAGCTACCGGGAGAGATGGGTCTTCGGGTATACCGCCTACGAAATTACAGCAGCGGATAACTTTAACGATCTCCCGATTTATATTGGGATGGGTCAAGCCTCCCGGCACGATAGTGTGCTGGGCTTAAGGGCCTTGTGTGAGTTAAGAGATCTTTACCCTTTCGTCTTTGAAAAGTTCATTGGCGATTCGGCCCACGACGCCTATCCCTGGTATGAACTCTTACATTCCTGGAAAATCGAAGCGTTTATCGACTTAAACACCAGAAGACAGGGTAAGCTTACTCTCCCGGGGTTTACGGTTGATAATGATGGCACTCCTATTTGCGCCGGCGGCTTTCCCATGGTTTACTGGGGCTACTGCGAGGGCCGCCGGCGGATTAAATGGCGCTGCCCTTTGGTCTGCGGCAAGGCGCCGGAATGCCTGAACAAATGCTCCCCTTCCAAGTACGGGAGAGTTGTTTACACCAAGCCGGAGAAGGATTTAAGGCTTTTTCCCAAAACACCCCGGAACTCTAAGGCCTGGAAGAAGGTGTACGCCCGGCGGATCACCTCGGAACGGACGAACAAGCGCCAGAAGAATGACTACCAATTAGAAAGGACCAGGTCGCGCAGCAAAAGGAGGATCTTCTGGCGGCTCACCCTAGGGGCGATCAATCAGCACCTGGATGCCTGGGTTGCCCAATCCCAGGTAACGCTGGACGAGATTATCGGGATCGCGCAGGCCGCGTAGCTTAAGCGCCCAAGCACAATCCTCTCCCGGCGAAAAATTTTAATTTTTGCCGGGCTGGTTGGTTATTTCCTTTTTTCAGGTTAGACCTGCCGGCCACCCATAAATCAACGCTATGGAGTTCTCAAGGAACATGTTTTTCATCTTTTTCTGTATGTTTGTGACTATGCTGTTACTTATTACCTGCTAGGCGCCGCTGGTTATTTTTTGTTTCCGAGAGCCTTCAGGATTGGAAAACCGGGGTGTCCATGCCTTGCGCAGCCTGCAAGACGCCCTGCGCCTGAAGGAAGCAATTAAATTGGCCAAAAAGGCTGTGGTTATAGACGGCACAAAAGAGTGGCATCTCAGTGGATATAATAAATATTTAAAGAGCGATGAAATATTTAATCAGCAATATCATAACGTGTTTAGAAGCATTGTAAAAATTTTTGAAAATAATTGGATCTTAGAGCATAACGAGTTTCTATCAAGTAAAGAAATAGAAAGTATAAGAATGATTGTTAAAAATCATACGGAAACTTATACGGAAGCTATGAATAGTATTAGTTGGTAAGGAATAGCTCTGATAACACGATGATCACTATACTATTTTCAGGAGGAAAAACAATGCGGCAGGAAAGAGTTGAGTTTCAATGCGGTCAACTTACTTTGGAAGGGGTTTTAAGGCTCCCTGAAGGGGAAGGGCCTTTTGGCGTTGTCGTTGTCTGCCACCCTCATCCCCAGATGGGAGGCGACATGCGGAACAATGTTGTTTCCGCTGTCTGTATGGCGCTGGCCGCGAAAGGGTTGGCCTCCTTCAAGTTTAACTTCCGGGGGGTGGGGGGCAGTGAAGGACAATATGACAATGGAATCGGTGAATGCGAAGATGCCCTGGCGGCAGTTTCGTTTATGTTAAGCAGAAAAGAGATTGATCCGGAACGAGTTGGAATCTGCGGCTATTCCTTCGGCAGCAAAGTGGCTTTTAAAGCAGCGGCAAAAGAGCAAAAAATAAGGGCGGTCGCGGGAATATCGCCGTTCATTGAGCCTGCGGACCTGCTTGACGGATATGTAAAACCGAAAATATTCCTCTGCGGCGCCCAGGACGGTTTTATAAACACGAAAAGCCTTCAGCAGCAGGTGGACAAACTGCCGGAACCGAAGGAAATTGTGCTCTATCCTGATATTGATCATTTCTGGTTCGGTCAGGAAAGGGATATGGCCGCCAAAGTCGGGGAATTTTTTGCGGGCAGCCTTTAGGCTACAAAAATATTTTATTATATTCTCATTAATAATAAATAAAATATATATTTCTTATTGCATGTTAGGCACAGTTAAGTTTAAAATAACAAGTAACATATAACAGCCGGGGTTAATTTAAAATAAGAGGCGGGTGCTTAACATGTACGAAAAAGTAAGAGAAGTTATCGAAAAAATACGCCCAATGCTTCAGAGAGACGGCGGGGATGTCGAACTTGTTGAAGTGACTGACGACGGCGTGGTCAAGGTTGCTTTAAAAGGCGCCTGCGGTGGCTGAGCGGGTGCAACCTATACCCTTAAAATGGGTATTGAGCGGTCGCTCAAGCAGCTTATTCCGGAAGTAAAAGAAGTAGTCCAGGTTTAGTTGTCATAAAAAGGTGTTCTTAAGACATCCAGACCAGCGGGTGTAAAAGTATTCTAAAAACACAAGTAGTGGGAATTGGATTTTTCACCTTTCCCACTATTTTATTTTTTTTTTGTCCCTTATTTGGACAATGTATCTATTGATCGCTTATGGGCATCATGATATTTTAAAAAGGTATGGTTTATAAGCGGATGGATATTTTAGGGGAGGTCTATCATTGTTTGAGGTCACAGTTAAAAAGCAGTTTGCCGCTGCGCACCGCCTGTTGGACTATCCTGATCGCTGTTCCCGTTTGCACGGCCATTCCTGGATTGTGGAAGTTTTTGTTTCAGGGGCTGAACTGGATGAAAACGGAATGCTGATCGACTTTAAAGAAGTAAAAAAATTTGTCGGGGAAGTAATTGACGGTCTCGATCACCAGTATTTAAACGAGCTGGAATTCTTCAGCAAACCCGGAAAGGAGACCAACCCCACAGCTGAAAATATAGCCAGGTACATCTTTAACTGTTTAAGAGATGTTTTTAAAACCGGGTTAAAACTAACCGGCGTCAAGGTTTGGGAATCTTCCGACACATGCGCCTTCTACAGCGAGGGAAAGTAGATGAGAAGCGTTGTCCTGCTTTCCGGAGGCCTTGATTCCACTGTTTCTTTAGCTCATGCCCTGCGTGAAAGCAAGGTGGAGCTTTGCCTGACCATGGATTACGGACAGCGCTCAGCGGTCAGGGAAATAAATTCGGCTTCAGCTATTGCGGAATATTATGATCTCAACCATATGGTTGTTGACCTTCCGTTTTTAAGAAAGATTACTTTTTCGGCTTTGGTCAACACTTCGAAGGAGGTGCCCAATCCTTCAGCCGACTTACTTGACGACCCGCAGGCCGCTCTTGACAGCGCGGCGGCGGTATGGGTGCCGAACCGCAACGGGGTGTTCATCAATATAGCGGCTTCTTTTGCCGAAGCTCTGGACTGCGGGCTGATTGTGACCGGGTTTAACCGGGAAGAAGCACGGACTTTTCCCGATAACAGCCCGGATTTCGTCAAAGCTGCCAATGAAGCGCTTGCTTTTTCAACTGGAAACCGCGCCAGGGTGGTAAGCTACACTCAGCGTTTGAATAAAGTAGAAATTGTCCAATTAGGAAAGAAGCTCAATGTACCCTGGCGGCTGATCTGGAGCTGCTATCACGGGGGCAGTGAAATGTGCGGCGTTTGTGAAAGCTGCCTGCGTTTTTTCAGGGCGATGAAGGAGGCGGGGATTGATGGCTTTTCTGCAGAGCCTGGTGATTTCGGAAACAGTCCCGTATGACGGCAGGCAGTTGTCCTCGCTTTGGGCATACAGGACATGGGGTGTCAGGGGCGACAGCATAGTCGGTTTTCGCGGCCCCTGCGATATTGATTTTGCCGATATGATCGATATGGAGGATGTATTGAGTCGGTCCGCCATCTACAGTCCCGATATGCTTCACTTTATTGTCGAACACTTTGACCATGACCTTGAAAAGGGTGTGTTAAGACAGAGGCTGCTGATCACGATCATCAGGGAGATACTTGAATCCCGCGGTATTAGGCCCTCGCGCCGGGGGGATGATCTTTACATAGATGACAGCAAGTTATCCATTTCGATTGCCACAGTTACCCCTGTTTCGACGATGGTCCATGCGGGGCTGAACATAAGCAGGGAAAATGTTCCTGTAAAAGCCTCCTGCCTGCTGGAGGCGGGGTTGGCGGAAAATCAGATTCTCCAGCTTGCTGAAGAAATATGCCGGTCCTATGCCGGCGAAATCGAGGGCATTTTTTTAGCGCGCTGCAAGGTAAGAGGTGGCAGGTAAATTGGAAGCTTCTATGATAGAAATATTCTCGTCTGTCCAGGGGGAGGGACCCCTTGTAGGATGCAGGCAGATTTTTCTGCGTTTTGCCGGGTGCAACCTGGAGTGCGCCTATTGTGACACCCCCGGCGATATGCGGCCAACTCACTGCCGGGTTCAAAACCCACTCGACCGCAAAGATATTATCTATTACAAAAATCCTGTGAAAGTCGGCCAGGTAGTTTTAGCGGTAAAGAGATTAAAACCTTCAATTCACCATTCAATCAGCTTAACCGGAGGAGAACCTCTTCTGCAAAGTGAATTTTTAAAGGTGATCCTCTCTTTATTAAAAGGTTCGCGCCTGAGAGTGTACCTGGAAACAAACGGCACACTTACCAAGCAGCTGGAAAGCATAATCGATATGGTTGACTTTATTGCCATGGATATCAAACTGCCGGGTGTTTCAGGTCTGTTTCCCCTGTGGGAAGATCATAAAAGGTTCTTAGCCGCGGCTGTTCAAAAAAAAGTTTTTGTAAAGGTAGTTGTGGGCGGAAAAACCAGCGATGAAGAGTTTATTCGGGCTGTCCGGCTGGTTGCGGGGATAGCCGACCTGCCCCTGATTATCCAGCCTGTTACGGGCAGCCGGTTTTCCAAGCCCAGCCCCGGCCGGCTTCTTTTCCTTCAGGAGCGGGCGCTTGAGCATCTTCCGGATGTAAGGGTAATTCCACAGGTTCATAAAATACTGTATATGTTATGATAGAGATAGACGTAAAGAAAAGGAAAGGGTCTGGAGAGTGGATTTAAGAAAGATTCAGGAAGCGGTCCGGATGATTCTTGAGGCAGTCGGCGAGGACCCGGACAGGCCGGGTTTGATAGGGACTCCCGAGAGAATAGCCAAAATGTATGAAGAAATTTTTTCCGGACTGAACGAGGAACCCAAAAAGCATCTTGAGAAAATATTTCTGGAAGACCACGAGGAAATGGTCCTGGTCAAGGACATACCAATGTATTCCGTATGCGAGCACCACCTGCTGCCCTTTTTCGGGGTTGCCCACGTCGCCTATATTCCCCGGCAGTGGAGGGTCACCGGCCTTTCCAAACTTGCCAGGGTGGTGGAAGGGTATTCAAGAAGGCCGCAGCTGCAGGAGAGGCTGACCACGCAAGTTGCCGACGCCGTCATGTCGGAGCTCGATCCGTACGGTGTGCTTGTTGTTATTGAGGCTGAACATATGTGCATGACGCTGCGCGGAGTCAGGAAGCCGGGTTCCAAGACGGTGACTTCGGCAGTACGCGGCGTTTTCCAAAAAAGTGTGGCAACCAGGGCGGAAGCGATGGCCCTGATCAAAAAATATGACTGAGAAAGACTGCGGAGGTTGATATGCAAATTCTACTGGTTAATGATGATGGAATATACGCCAGGGGCTTGAGCGCCCTTGCCAGGGGACTGAAAGATCTTGGCGAGATATACGTTGTGGCGCCTGACCGGGAGAGAAGCGCCACGGGCCACAGTATTACGGTGCACCGGCCCCTGCGCGTCAGGAAGGTTTCCCTGTCCGATTTCGGGGTTGCGGCGAGCTGGTCGGTTGACGGCACGCCATCCGACTGCGTTAAGCTGGCTGTTGAAGACCTCCTTCCCAACCCGCCGGATATAATTCTATCGGGAATCAACCAGGGACCCAACCTGGGGACGGATGTGTTGTATTCGGGAACAGCTTCAGCGGCTATCGAGGGTTTAATCAGCGGTTTTTCGGCAGTTGCCGTATCCCTGGCCAGTTTTACGGACCGTAATTTTTCCGGGACCGTGGAGTTTACACGTACGCTGGTTACTGTACTCGAAAAAGTTGACTTTCCGCAGCATTTCCTGTTGAATGTAAATGTACCCGCCGGCGACCGGCAAAATGGTGTAAAAATAACCCGCCTAGGGAACCGGAGGTACATTAATATCTTTGATAAAAGGGTGGATCCCCGGGGAAGGGTTTATTACTGGATGGGTGGGGATCTGCTTGACATGGAAGAAAATCAAGAGGGCACGGATGTCAGTGCAGTAAAAAATAATTATATTTCCATCACTCCGCTGTGTCTTGATCTCACGGATTATTCAAACATTGACAACCTGAAACAACGGCTTCTTAGTAAATTTTAAAACAACTAATACGGGAGGTAGTAAAATTTGAAGAACTACAAGAGCAGTCAAATTCGCAATCTGGGGGTTGTCGCCCATGGCGGCGCCGGAAAAACATCGCTTGTGGAGGCAATGCTGTTTAACAGCGGAGCGGTGAACAGGCTCGGGCGGGTGGACGACGGTACCACTACCGCAGATTACCATCCGGAGGAGATAAACCGCAAGATAACAATCCACACGAGCCTTGTTCCCTGCGAGTGGGAAGGCTGCAAGATTAATGCCCTGGATTCTCCCGGTTTTTCCGATTTTATAGGAGAAGTGCTGGCCGTGTTAAGGGTTGTGGACTGTACCCTTTTTGTAGTGTCTGCGGTCGACGGGGTGGAGGTTCAGACGGAGATCATCTGGGAGCATGCCGATAAGCGGGGACTGCCCAGAATTGTTTTTATAAATAAGATGGAACGTGAAAACGCTCATTTCTTTAAAGTTCTCAATGATTTAGAAGAAAAATTCAACACCCATTTTGCGCCTGTAATGCTGCCTATCGGCCAGGCTGCCGATTTTAGTGGGATAGTTGATATGATTGAGCAGAAGGCTTTTTCTTACGGGGATGACGGAAAAGCCGTGGAAATAGCTGTTCCGGGCGGGATGGCTGATACAATCGGGGAGTACCGCGAAAAGCTTATCGAAGCCATTGTTGAAGCTGATGACGAGTTGATGATGAAATATCTGGAAGGCGAGGAACTGACTCCTGAAGAATTGAAAGAGGGGCTTAAAAAAGGCGTCGCCACCAACAAGGTGACGCCTGTGCTCTGCGGTTCGGCGGTAAAGAACAGCGCCGTGATCAATCTGATGGACTTTCTGGTAAAATACTGCCCGCCGCCTGAAGACAAGAGCGGCGAGAATTTCTCGGGATTGGTCTTTAAAACACTTGCCGACCCTTATGTAGGCAGAATGACCTTTATCCGCGTCTATACGGGCGCCCTTAAAAGCGACAGCGTACAGTACAACAGTACCAGGGGAAAAGCGGAAAAGGTCGGGCAGGTGCTTTATTTAAGGGGTAAAAATTCGGTTCCCACAACAGAAGTTTTCTCCGGAGACATTGCAGTGCTGGTCAAGCTTCAGGAAACCGGCACGGGAGACACCCTGTGCGATAAGGATAACCCGGTTCAACTGGAGGGGATAAGTTTTCCTGTTCCCACACTCACTGTAGCTATCCAGCCAAAAAGCAAGGGAGACGAAGACAAACTGAGCAGCGCAATGGCCAGGCTTCTGGAGGAGGACCCAACCGTATGGGTGGAGAAGAATGTGGAAACAAAAGAGACCCTGCTGACCGGGATGGGCGATATGCACCTGGATATTTTGATGGAAAGGCTCAAGCGCAAGTACGGTGTCGATGTGTTAATGAGTCTTCCCAAAGTGCCTTACCGGGAAACCATCCGTAATGAAGTCAAGATTGAAGGAAAGCATAAAAAGCAAACTGGCGGTCATGGCCAGTTCGGACACGTTTGGCTGCGTTTAGAACCGCTGGTGAACGAACCCTTTGTTTTTGACGAGGAACTCTTCGGTGGTTCCGTTCCCAAGCAGTATGTGCCGGCTGTGGAAAAAGGAGTGCGCGAGGCAATGGAGGAAGGGATCCTGGCCGGTTATCCGGTGACCGGGGTAAAAGCCGTCCTTTACGACGGTTCCTACCACCCGGTTGATTCTTCGGAAATGGCCTTTAAGATTGCGGGCTCGATGGCCTTTAAAAAAGGAGCCGCCCAGGCAAAGCCGGCTTTACTCGAACCAATTTTGGAAGTTGAGGTAACGGTGCCGGAAAGCTATATGGGAGATATTATCGGTGATTTCAATACAAAGCGGGGCCGCATTCTCGGCATGGAGCCCACAGAAAACAAAAGGACCAAAGTAAAGGCCCTTGTGCCGATGTCCGAGATGTCCCGTTACGCAATCAACTTAAAGTCAATGACCCAGGGGCGCGGTTCTTTCTCCGCCGCCTTCAGCAGCTACGAAGAAGTCCCACTCAGGCTTGCCGAAGAAGTAATTAAAAAAGCAAAGGCGGAGCAGGAGGCGGAAAAATAAGACCTGCCCTTCCTGCAGGCCTTACAGGAGCGGTTAGGGGAATATCCGAAAAGGGCATACTATCCGGTAAAAAGCCTTTGGAGGATATTAAGTTGAGCAGGCTTTATCACATCAAGCCGCGCCAGGACAGCCGCAACCCGGTTGCCCGCACGCTTGACTCTTTAGCTGGTGCGCTGCTTTTCTGGTTGTTTGTACTGACGGTTTTATTAATTGTCCTGCCGGTGTACACGGCTCTTTGCTGCTCTTTACTGGCGGCATTGATTATGTGTCTGGCAGGTGTCCGTTTTCAAAAATGGCGGATAAATAAACGCCGGCTACATAACAGGATGTGGCTTGCCGGGGAAAAGTTCCGCAGTGAAATCGACAGCCTGAAAACACGCGATGATCTGATTATATTTGTGGGGCTGCTTCTGGAAAGGTCTAATCAGTTTAGAGATGTCCGGGTAACTCCGAAAGATCCGGCGCCGATTCTGTCCACGTACAGGGGCTCCAAGGTCGGAATTCAGTGCCTGCCGCCAGCTTTGCCGGGCGACGCGGCCGATCCCGGTTATTGCGCTGAAATTATTCAGCAGCTTGGCGAAGATTTGGAAAAGGGGCATTATGAGAAGGCGTTTATAGCTGCGGCAGGGGAAATCCATCCCCATGTGAGATGGCTGATCAAGATGCTCGGCGGGAATTACCAGGTGGCATTGCTGTCCAAAGAGAAGCTTGTCGAACTGGCTGTCCGGGCAGAAAGACTGTCAGGCGGGGAAGAGGTTCCCGAAAGCGGTGTAAAGCAGAAAAGTGTTTTAAAGGGGACGGAGTCGGGGATTAAAGAAATTGTCCTTGCCCGGAAAAAGGGCCCCAGGTATCTGGCAGCGTTTTTTATGCTTGCCGTTTTTTACCTGCTTGCTCATCTTACCTGCTTTGCGGCCGGAATTTGCCTGTCCTTCATCATCATCAACGGTGTTTTGGCTCTTGCCTGCTTGATCGCCAACCATGAAAAAAGGGGCGCTTTCAGGCTGGAATAAGCTGTTAAGGTGGGATCTGATCTGTCAATTGAAAAAACACTAAGCTCGGAGTTGGTTTACAGGGGCAAAATAATCAATTTAAAAGTGGATCGCGTGGAACTTGCCGGTGGCCGTACCGCTGTCCGGGAGGTTGTCGGGCACGCCGGCGCGGTGGCTGTTGTAGCCGTAGACTCTGATGAAAACGTCCTGCTGGTCAGACAGTACCGTTACCCTGCCGGAAAAGAGCTTCTTGAAATTCCTGCCGGGATGGTTGAACAGGGCGAGGATCCGCTTTCCAGCGCGAAAAGGGAACTAACCGAGGAAACAGGGGCCAGGGCTTCCTTCTGGCGGTACCTTTTTGGATTCTACTCATCGCCCGGTTTTTGTGACGAGTACCTGCGCGTTTACCTGGCCAGGGAACTGGAGTTTACTTCCCAGAACCTGGATGAGGATGAGTCTATAGAACTGGTTAAGATTCCTCTGAGCAGGGTTCCTGAAGAAATTGAGCGGGGCGGTATCCAGGACGCAAAATCAATCGCCGGTTTGCTGGGAGCATTCCGGCTGATGGGCAGAAATACACGCTGATCAATTAAAAGTTAATGTATTTGGCCGCCGGTTCATACACAATACGGTTGTTTTTAAGTGAGGCGGTTGCCGGGCCCTTGGAGTGCTTTCCGTTTTGCAGGCCGCCGATTCCAGCTATGCTCAGGTGGGCTGGATAAAGCAGAAGCGCCGTGATAGCCGATTTATCGCTGCCAGGCACACCGGCGTTGACGCTTCCAAGACATCTTCCAAAAATAACAATACTGCCGCCGGAGTATAAACGTGCGCCGGGATTTACATCGCCGACAATGATCAGGTTATTTATTGATTCTATTTCCTGGCCGGAGCGGATGGTGGCAAAGATTAACCGGGCCGGTTCATCGGTATCGTCGGTTATGTCTTCGACAACAGGGGCAGACGGCAAAACGGGCAAATGTATTTCCTTATTCGGCACAAGCCCGTACTGCAGGCAGATTTTTTCCAGTTCGTCATGCTGTGGGTTGTCCGGGGAACTGCTTGGATAGTGAAAGGTAAACTTTGCTCCCTTGAAGAAGCCTTTTGAAGAGATAAATTTTTTCTCCAGATCATCTTTCAGCTCTTCAAGTTTACTGGCCGGATCAAGAAGGATGACCAGACCTCCACGGGTTCCTTTAATAGTGACCACTTCTTTGCTCATCATGCAACTCGCCTTTCCAGAATAATCCACTTTTGTTTTATTCGATTTGATTTTTCATATTCCTGCTGTTGTCTAAAAAGATTGTCTTAGAATACAAAGCTTTGTATAAAAATGTAACCTTTGCGGCAACTTTAAAAGGTAACTTATTATCGGAGGGAGGAAAGCAGCTTGCCGGAATGGAGAAAGGATCCCGTTGTCGACCGGTGGGTGGTTATTTCCACGGAAAGAAGCAAACGTCCGTCAAACTTTAAAGTGACCGAAGAAAAGATAAAAGGGCAGGTATGTTCATTATGCCCCGGCCGCGAACATGAGACACCGCCCGAGGTGATGTCTTTTCGCGAGCAGGGTACGCAGCGCGACAACCCCGGCTGGTGGGTCAGGGTGGTCCCGAACAAGTTCCCCGCTGTGAGTACCGAGGCAGCGCCGGAGGTTTACAATAAAGGAATCTACGCGGCAATGGACGGGCTGGGCGCTCATGAAGTTGTAATCGAGTCGCCGGATCACGTTGACAACCTGGATGTTGAGGATGACCGTCAGATAGAAGAGATACTTTGGGCGTGGAGAGACCGCCTGCTGAGCCTGCGGCAGGACAAAAGGATGAAATATATTCAGGTCTTTAAAAATTTCGGGGAGACTGCCGGAGCGTCTCTTGAGCATACCCACTCCCAGATTGTTGCTATCCCCATGGTCCCGCATGATATAAACCTGGAGATGGAAGGAGCAAAAAAGTATACGGAAGATACGGGAAGATGCATTTTTTGCGATATGGTAGCCAGCGAGATACAGCAGCATGAACGCATGATCATGCAGGGGGAAAGGTTTGTCACGCTGGCGCCGTTTGCTTCGCGTTTTCCGTTCGAAACATGGATAATGCCCGTTAAACACCAGCACGATTTTGCCGGCATCAACAAGGAAGAGGCCGTTGAGCTTTCTTCAATGCTGCGCTCTCTTTTAGTCAAAATGGCCTTATTGCTGCATAAACCTCCATACAATATAGTTTTGCATAATTCCACCGTAAACATGCCCGATACGTCATATTACCACTGGCGCCTGGAAATCCTGCCCAGGCTGACCGTGATCGCTGGTTTTGAGCTGGGCACCGGCCTGTATATCAACCCGACTCCTCCTGAGCTGGCGGCAAAATGTTTGTCTGAGTGTTAATCTAATTTCTTAAATTTTTTTTCCTTAAGTGGACAAATTAAAGAGGTATAGAAATTTAGATTCCTGCGGGAGGTAAAAATATGTTTGACCGTCCACTTAAGGTTCTGATGGTTTCCTCAGAGGTAGTCCCCTTTGCCAAAACAGGCGGTTTGGCGGATGTAGCCGGTTCGCTGCCCAAGGCGCTGGCTACTGTCGGCAGCGATTATGCCGGAAACGACGTCCGGATTGTGCTTCCCCATTACAAGGGGATTGAAGGCGCCCGCTACCGGATGGACTTCCCGGTTCTGACCAGCGAGCGGGTCGAAACAGCAATTATCCGCGAATCCTCCATTGAAGCCCAGTACATGGGGGAACACCGTCTTGTCCCGGCATACTTGATTGATAACCACTATTATTTTTACCGCGACAACCTGTATAACTATGCTGACGACGCGGAGCGCTTCACTTTTTTCTGCCAGTCTGTCCTGGAGATGCTGCCCAAGCTTGGCTGGCAGCCGGATATTATTCACTGCAATGACTGGCAGACCGGCCCCGTTCCGTTTTTTCTGAAAGTCCTTCATGCAAAAGATCCTTTTTACAATAAAATATCCACCGTTTTTACAATCCACAATTTACAGTATCAGGGCAATTTTGAAGAAAAGACACTCGATTTCCTGGGAGTGAGCGAGGATTACTTCACACCCGAGCGTCTTGAATTTTACGGCGGGATCAGCTTTATCAAGATGGGCATTACTTATGCGGACGTCTTGAGCACCGTCAGCAGGACATACGCACTGGAAATTCAGCAGCCGGAAAGCGGCGAACGCCTGGACGGGCTTTTGAGGGAGCGCTCGAATGACCTTTACGGAATCGTCAACGGGATCAATTACCATGAGTTCAACCCGAAAACGGACCCTCGCCTGTACCGCAATTACGACCAGTATTCCATTGAAAACAAACAGGAAAATAAACTGTCCCTGCAAAAGGAACTGGGACTGCCCGTGAGAAACGTTCCGGTAATGGGGATGATTTCACGCCTGGCGCAGCAAAAAGGGCTCGATCTCCTGGCCGGGATTATTGATGAGTTGCTGTCTTTGGATGTGCAGCTGGCGCTGCTGGGAAGCGGAGAACCTGAATTTGAAGAGATTTTCCGGGAAATAAAAACCAGATATCCTGAAAAAGCCGGCATTTACCTTGGTTTTAATCCCGTCCTGGCCCAGCGCATTTACGCCGGCGCCGACCTGTTCCTGATGCCTTCCCGTTTTGAACCCTGCGGGCTGGGCCAGCTGATCGCCATGCGCTACGGCAACATTCCGGTAGTCCGGGCAACCGGGGGTCTTGCAGATACGGTGAGCGACTATAATCCCGTGACCGGTACGGGAAACGGTTTTGTTTTTCTGGAGTATGACAAGAATGCTTTTTACCAGGTAATCAGACGGGCGTTAAACCTGTACTGGCACGAACCCGCCCAGTGGCAGAAACTGGCGCGCAATGGGATGGAACAGGATTTTTCCTGGGCGCGCTCGGCGGTTGAATATCTACAGCTGTACTACGAGGCGATTAACCGCCATCTTTCCAGGGCTAAGATAGCCTGACTTAGACTACCGGGCTTTAAGTGACTCGTAAAAATAAATCGCAATCGTCCCGAAAATAATTGCAATGCAGACCCATAAATACTCGGTCCTTAAGTACTGATCGTGGCCGAGGGCGACCTGAATGCTTCCCCATTCAGTGAATCCGAACAGCCAGACTAATTCTACCTTTATCCAGTTCAGCAGCGTACGGGCAAGCTGGTACTGAATCTTGATATTCTGCCCGGTTATCCGCCAGGGATAATTGAAAAGATGGGGATACCGGCTTAAAGCAGTCATTCCTGCGCTGATCAGTACGACCACAAGCAGCTGGCGGATCAGAGCTGCCTTGTCGCCCCAGGCGGCCGGGGTTCCCCCGGCTCCGAACCTGGTGGGGATCTGGTCAGGCAGCGCCGCCCAGTACCTGACAATGAAAAAGAGCATTGTCAGGATACCGATCACATAAGCAGCCTCCAGCGCCTTTTCTAAATTAGAGCGAGGGATGAAAAGAGCCGGCAGACCTCTTGGTTCGGCTTTTTTCATGGTGTCAAATTTCCTTAAAAGAATTTTAATTTCTCAATTAATATATACCTGCCGGGCCAGATTTTCAAGAGGTGTCTCCGAAGCATGGGGGGGAAGCATGGGGACGTACATTCTGCTTCCTAAGCGCTGGAAATTTTAGCAGCGGGTTGAAACAAAGAAATTACTTAATTTAAGCCGGGTTGAAGAAGAGGGCAAATTGTATTTGGGGGCAAGGAATATCAAGAAATCTTTTCAGCCTTTCGAAACAGCCTGGCCAATTTGTCCTTGGTTATTATTTTAGCGGCGAAGGCAGTAATTGACAAAGCGCACAGCAATAGCTTTGTAAACTTCCTCATATACGAACCTCCTTTACAGGTTAACTGTTCTTATGGTGTCCGCCCCGGTTACTGTTTATGTATTTAGTATTTACCTAATACAGGGACGGTTCTTGAAGGGATCAATCGGAAGTTTTGCGCTTAAAAAGGCTCAAATATCAGGTGTCAGCCGATAGTTGAGCCTTTAACAATCCCAATATAGAAAGCTGCACACAAAATTTTCGATTGGCCCAGAAGAACGAAGTCGCGCACACTGCAG
>JBAZGB010000022.1:0-38780 GCA_041653135.1 Eubacteriales bacterium
GTACGCTTGCATACTTTCTTTACAATGATATGGAACGTCGATTAAAAGAAAACCACGTTAACCTGTCGCCTGAAGAAGCTCTTGAAGTATTGGGTAGATGCCAATTAAACAGTGTAGGGGCTAATGGTACGAGTCAAAGAGTCCTTAAAATAACGGAGTTGGATAATGAACAAAATCAACTGATAAAAGCGTTAGAATGCGAATACATTGGTGAAGCAAAATGGTATAAAAAAGTCTTGAAAAAGGCCGAAACCCTGATGTAGTCCCTAAATCACATTAGGAAAAACCCTGAAAGCCTTGCTACGTCTGGTGATGGAAAATATTTACGCCAAACTTGGGCTTCATCGAAAATATTTTTGGATCATGTTAAGAAGTTATGTTTTTGACACGTTAAACCTGAGATAATCATCCGCCGGGGCAGTTCAACCGTGGATATCGCTGTCTTAAGATACATTACAATCATCCGGCAGCCCATTCCCGGGCGGTCTTAAGTCCTGACCCTGATGTCCTGACCTTCTTTAAGTGTTGTACACAATCCCCAGACCCGTTCTCTTTGGGAGAAAGCCCCGGAAGGCCTGGAAACCTCTTACGGCCGCTGTTTTTATCTACTGCGGCAACAACCTGTTTTACTCTTTCTCCTTCTGTCTCTGCCGTTACCTTATCGTAAAAATCAGCCGCCCGCCTGGTGATTTGACCATTATGCCGGATGCTCTTAAGAAAAGCGCATTGACTTTCCTCCGGCGGGCAGGTTACGGTTTGGCCGAGGCGCAGACCTATGCCTTTTTATCTTGTCTCCTTATTAAAGATAATAAAATATCTAAATGTAAAAGAAAATCGCTAAAAAGAATGGGTAAGGATTTAAAAAAGGGTGAAAAAGGTAGTAACACGTTAGTGTTAGCCCATAAGCATGAAAAATGGTTGACAGTCGTGCTGACATGCGTTAGAATTCTTTTGGCAGAAACAAAAAGTTTTTGTAAGACAGCAAAAGGAGGCGCATTGGTGGAAACCGGGAAAACACTGCCGGGCAAAACACCCCAGGAAACAAAACCTAAACTCCTGATTATCTGCCGGGTAAGTCCCTCGGCCGTCACGCCAAAACAGTTGGAGACCAACCTGCGCCAAATACTGAAAAGGTTCATCAAGTCCTTCGATTTTTATTGGGCAGCCTTTATCCTGCTCAGCCAGGATAAACTCCCCGTCTGCCTTGATGTCTCTAAGGACTCGCATAAAAAGGACCATATCTGGGCCGCCCGCTGGCAGGACCTCTCCAAACACCTCTTCTTCCCGAACAGCCCTTTTAATCAAAAGGAATGGCTGAAATTATTCTCACCGGCTGCCAAAACTACGCTGCCCGTAATGCTGCAGGTTGAGGAACCCGGCGGAACAATGGAAATTGTCATCTTCGACACCGACGCTGAAACTGCCCAGCGACTGCTTGTAAAAACAATGTCTCTGGGCCGGCATATGGCGGATATGATTCAGGAGTTTGTCTTCCGCAGTTCCCAGAAACGCACCCGTAGTTCCCAGAAACGCACTCTTAGAAAATTAACAACCTGGCTGGAGATGGCCAGCACGGTCAGTTCATCACTGGATATCGGACAAGCCTTGCATGTTGTCGCCCAACTTACTGCCGATTTATTTTCCGCAAGAACAAGCCTCTACCTGCTGGATGAAAATGAAAACCTCACTCCGGTGGTCGCCGTAGGGAGTTACGACCCCAAACTGCGCAACCAGTTTAAAGCTCTTTCAGGCCAAAAGCCATACCCGGCTATTACACAGGCAATCCAGACACAACATCCGGTAATCATCACACCTGACAATATATATAATCTGCTTCCGGCTGATATTATTGAAATCTTCAACTACCACTGGCTGATCGTGGTCCCCATCCTGAACAAGGATAAAGCAATCGGGATTATGCAGGTTGACCGTCCGCGGGACAGCCGCTTGAAGGGCTTTGAAAACGAGGCTGCCGAAATTATTTTCGCCATCGCGCGGGTTACGGCCATAGCTATCGAAAACGCAAGACTGATTGAAAAATTGGAGCAAAAAGAGCTGCTCCTTCACAAATTGGTCAACAAGATCATCACCGCTCAGGAGGATGAACGCAAACATCTGGCCTCAGAACTGCATGACAGCGTCATTCAGGTTTTAATTGCCATCTGGTACCGGCTGCAAAGGATTGCCCCGACTTACAATTCACATCCTGCCGACTGTTATGGAGAAATAGCCAACCTGACCACTATTTTAGGAGACCAGATTCGGGATATAAGGCGGATCTTATCAGGACTAAGGCCGATGATTCTCGATAACTACGGCCTTATACCGGCCATCAAGTCGTACACAAACGAGATTCAGGAAAAACACAATATCACCGTCGGTCTGCATTTCGATCTGAATACGCCGGACAGTCATGATGAACATTCCGGTGAAAGCATGGGAAGGCTCGTGACCAATCCAGACGACAATTTGCGATTGCCGCCCCAAACAGAAATAGCTCTGTTCAGAATTCTGCAGGAGGCGCTGACCAATATAATCAAACACGCTACGGCCACCAGCATAGATGTTGAACTCCAGGTCCGTCAAAAAGACATCCTGCTGACCGTCAGGGACAACGGGACCGGTTTTAACCAGAGTTCGTTAGTCAACTCAAAAAATTATAACCACCTCGGTTTGGCCGGTATGCAGGAAAGAGCGCTTCTTTTGGGAGGAAATTGCATCATCGGCTCACAGCCGGGAAAAGGAACCTGGATTTCAGTTAAGGTGCCCTATACAATGGATGTTGAAGGGAGATTGTCTAATTGATGCCAATTAAGTTAATGATCGTAGATGATCACGCGATGATCCGCGTCGGCCTGGCAACAATGCTGAGCGATTGCAGGGAGATCTCCATTATCGGCAGCTGCTCCAGCAGCCAGGAAGCCGAGCAGATGCTGCTTAACCAGAACGCCGACGTTATCCTGATGGACATAAAGATGCCGGACATCAGCGGTATTGAGGCCGCCAAGGAAATTCTACGGAAAAAATCTTTAACCAAAATCATTTTTCTGACTGTTTTTGAGGATGCCGAATTTGTAAGGCTGGCCCTTCAATCCGGCGCCAACGGATACATTTTAAAGCATGTATCCAGGGACAAACTCATTGAAACGATCAAGCGGGTACATCAGGGCGAGACTGTGATTGACCCGTCGGTCCTTCACCAGATTATCAATGACTATGCGAAAACGCCCGGAAATAATGAACAATATTCCGCTTCCCAGCGGGCCGAACTCACGCCCAGGGAGCACGAAATTCTGCAATACCTGACCAGGGGCCTGACCAACAAGGAAATATCAACGGCTACTCACCTGGCTGTCGATACCGTAAAAACTCACCTCCATAATATCTTCAGAAAACTTGGAGTAAAAAACCGGGCACAGGCTATCGCCCAAATAAGCAAAATAAAGGATAACCAGGTTATCAACGGAAGCCTTTAGCTTAATCTGCCCTTCTTCTATATGTTCACCCATATAATAATCCATGTAATTCTTCAAAAAATGCATTTCTTTATCCCCTGCCGCCGGAATATTCTCTTCACACGTCTTATAGAGCTAAAGTTTTCGCATGAGAAATTCGACATTTAAGTATATAATGTTTTTAATCCTATTTGTTTTTTTAGAGGTGATTAAAATTCACACCTCAAGACTCGGCCGGATTATAATTATCGACGATGAACAAGACCTGACGACCGCTCTGTGCGATATGCTGACAGGACTAGGTTATGAAGCCCTTGGTTTTACATCGGGCGACAAAGCCCTGGAAGTTTTCAAAGAGCAGAAGTTTGATGTCGTGATCATCGATCTGGCCATGCCGGAAATGGACGGCGCCAAACTTCTCAAAAGGTTTTTGGCCATAGATAAAGATTCAACCTGTATTTTACTGACAGGCCAAAGCATGGTCAGCACTGCGGCCGACTGCATGAAAAAAGGCGCTTTTGACTATATTATAAAACCTTTCAAGCTGAACTCTCTTTTACTCCCCTTGGCCCATGCAATGGAAATAAGGAACCTGCGTCAGGAAAACCAGAGGCTGCGTGAAGAGTTGGCCGTTTCCGATATGTGCAAGGTGGTATCCGCTGACGGCGAACCGGATTTGATCTTAAATAGGCTGGCCGATGCGGTCTATGAACGTTTCGGGGCCGGGGAAGTGTCGATTCTTTTGCCCTCGGAAAGCGGCGACGAATTTTATGTGGCAGCGACCCGGGGCAAAAACAGGCAATCTCTTTTAGGATCGCGTATCCCGCTGAATAAGGCGGCCGCCGGCCTGGTTCCAAACTTGCTGGACGAAACAAACAACCGCCGGCTAAGACTCGTCCAGCCGCAGGCGGAAGCAGGGTCAACCATTTCCCTTCCGTTGTTGTCCAAAGGGCACCTGACCGGGACTCTGAACGTAACCTCGTCAGATAGGAAGCCCTTCTCACCCGGGCAGATAAAAGCTCTGGGTATGCTGGCCCGCACTGCTGAAAACGCTCTTGAAAAAGCCAGGTTATTGATAGAAAACAAGCAGACCAAAAAAGAGTCCCAAATAACCCTTCAGAAAATAAAAATACTCTTGGAAGAAACAATTATTGCTTTATCCAATACCGTCGAGGCAAGAGATCAATACATAGTAGGGCACCAACTCCGAGTAGCCGAACTTTCCTCCGCCATAGCCATATTAATGAATTTGCCGGAAAAGCAGAAAGAAGGCCTGCGGATAGCCAGTATCCTTCATGATACGGGGAAAATATACATCCCTTTGGATATACTTGCAAAACCCGGAATGCTTAATGAAAATGAATATAATCTAATCAAGAATCACCCGCTGACAGGGTTGGACATCTTAAAAAACATAAGCTTTATTTGGCCTGTATCCCAGATAATCCTCCAACATCACGAGCGGGTGGACGGCAGCGGTTATCCTTTTAACCTTCCCGGAGAAAACATTTTGCAAGAGGCAAAAATTCTCTCCGTCGCCGACGTTGTGGAAGCTATGTCAGCAAGCCGTCCATACAGACCTGCGCTGGGCATAGAAGCGGCATTAAAAGAGATCTCCGAAAAAAGAGGAACCCTTTATGATTCCGAAGTCGTCGACGCATGCCTGGAACTTTTTCATAAAAAGGGCTTCCAGTTCAAGTTTAGAGTAAGCCTTTCTTCTTAGAACAATATCCGCTGTTTAAGCCGCTCTTTCCAGCTTAAAACTTGCCGTTCACATTTTCCCAAAAGGATTTAAGCATTCTAAATATAAATTTATATATTGATTAATACTTTTAGGAGTGTTTTCAATTAATACTTCCCGGATTTTAATTATTGACGATGATGCTGATCTGCTGAACGCACTTTGTGGAATGCTGACAGGAGCCGGATATGAAGCTATTGGATTTTCCTCGGGCGCCCAGGCTTTAAAAGCATTCGTCAGGCAGGAATTCGATGTTGTTTTAACTGATCTGGCAATGCCGGAAATGGACGGAACTGAACTTCTTAAAAAGCTGCACAGTATTGATCCTGATCTCATCTGTATCATTATGGCAGGTCAGAGTTCTGAAAAAAAAGCAATGGCCCTGTTGAAACAAGAAGCTTTTGACATTATATTAAAACCTTTCAAGCTCAATTATCTGTTGTCTGTGTTAACCCGTGCCCTGGAAGTGTGCAGGCTGCGAAAGGAAAATGCCAGGCTGCGGGAGACAGTTGATATTTACGAGCGCTGCAGGAATATTGCTTCAGAAATCGATTTGAACGCTGTTTTAAACAATACAGCCGAAGCCGTCCTTGATATAAGTCATACTGAAGAAATGTCCGTCATGCTTCCCTCGAACAGCGGCAACGAACTATATATAGCCGTAATCCGCGGAAAAGACAGGTCGGATTTACTGGAAACCCGGATACCGGTTAACAAGGGAATTGCGGGTTGGGTTGCCAGCCACCGGGAGACATTGACCCTGCAGGGCAAAATTGACGATCCGCGCTTTAGCCCCGTTCAACCGCGTTCCGATATCGGATCCTCTATTTCAATGCCGCTTTTGGCAAAAGAAAAATTTGTCGGGGTTCTTAATGTAAATTCAACTCAGAATAAGCCTTTTTCGCTTCAGATGATCAGGCATATAGGTCTTTTAGCCTGCGCAACGGCAAGCGCGCTGGTAAATTCTAGTAAACATAAAGAACTTTTAGAGACTGAACAGAAATACCGGCTTTTTTTTGAAAACGGTTTTGAGGGTTTTTTTCAAATCGCACCGGACGGCAAGCTCCTGGCTGTAAACAGGACAATGGCGGGTATTTTCGGCTATAGTTCTCCTGAAGAAATGATCTGCCGGGAAAAAGATTTTAACCGGTGGGATTTCTGGCCGGATTACAGGCGGCTTTTAGATTGTCAAAACGAATTAAGGAATTACGAACACTGCATCCAGCTTAAAAACGGCAGAAAAATTTGGGTTTCGGCCAATATGAGAACTGTAAAAGATGCCTGCGGGAACACAACCTATTACGAGGGGACCCTGCAGGACATCACAGTGCGCAAGTATACAGAGGAGGAACTGGTCAGGACGCGGGACTGCTGCCTGACCCTTCTTGAGGAATTTCCCACCCCGGTTTGGAGGTCCGGCCCGGAAGCTGATTTTGACTATTTCAACAAAACCTGGCGGCAGTTCACCGGCAGGACAATGGCTGAAGAACTTGGAAACGGCTGGACGAAAGAAATCCACCCCGAAGATCGGGAAAGTTTTTTTGAAACCTACAGAGAAGCATCTTCAACCCGTAAGACTTTTAACTGCGAATTTCGACTGCGGCGCTATGATGGCGCATATTGCCGGGTGATCAGCCTGGGGAAACCCTTCTATGACGCAAAGGGAAATTTCGCCGGATATATAGGATTTTGTTATGATCTCAGCAGCTATAAAAAAGCAGATGATGATTACCTGGATACTATTCAGAAACTCGAAACAATTCTTAATGAAACAATTACCGCCTTTTCTTTAACCAGTGAGAAAAGAGCACTGTACGAAGCCGGGCATCATCTCCGTGTAACGGAATTGGCCTGTTCCATCGCTGCCTCACTGGGTTTTGAAGAAAATAGGACAAAAGGCCTGCGCACAGCCTGCATACTTCATGATATCGGAAAGATATACATCCCAACCGAGATATTGGGTAAGCCTGGTAAACTTAATGACTATGAATTTAACCTGGTCAAGAACCATTCCCGGGAAGGTTTTAATATACTTAAAAATATAAGCTTTAGCTGGCCGGTTGCCCAAATAGTTCTTCAGCACCATGAAAGGCTCAATGGCAGCGGTTATCCTTTTGGACTTTCGTGCAATAACATACTCCAGGAAGCAAAAATACTGGCAGTCGCTGACGTTGTGGAAGCAATGACTTCAAGACGCCCCTACCGTCCTGCATTCAGTCTGAAGGCTGCCCTGGAGGAGATCTCTCTAAAAAAGGGAACCCTTTATGACTCCCATGTCGTCGATCAATGCATCAGGCTCTTTCTCGAAGAAGGCTTCACTTTTTAATCGCTTAGGGGGTCACTTAGGGGGTCACTTAGGGGGTCAGGCTTGACTTATTTAATATGTTGACTTATTCTAAAAAATGATTAGCTTATATCTTATATTTAAAGATAATAAGAAGGGATAGCCATGGCAAAAAAACAGCGAGTTCATTTTGTGGGAGCAATTTATCATGTAATAGCCCGTGGTAACAATCTTGAGAATATTTTTAGGGAAGAAGAAGACAAGGTAGAATACGCAAACTTACTCGCAAAATACAAAGATAGATTAGGATTCGACTTGCTGGCATATGTATTAATGGACAACCATTTTCATCTACTGATACAGGTTGATCAATCTCCATTAATGAAAATTATGCAGGGATTACAACAAACTTATACTCAATATTTCAACCGGAAATATCACCATGTTGGCCATGTATTTCAACAACGATACAAGGCGTTCCTTTGCGGGAACGATGCCTATTTAATCACTTTAATATGTTGTATTCACCAAAATCCGTGCCGGGCAAACATAGATGAAGGATTAGATTATACATGGAGCAGTCACCGGGATTATGTAAAAGGATGGGGGAGTCTAGTTAATCCACAATTGGTTTTAAAGCTGTTAAATGATAAGGGGAGTAGTCGGTTAGTGCCAGTTGCGGTATAATTATGCATAGGACAATTATACCGCAACATGGAAGTTACTGTGGGAATGAACTCACGTGACTACCCAAACACATACAGAGAATTCGTGAAAAAGTTTCCTGACAATGCTGCATGTGCGGCTTATTTACTACAGTTGCGTTGGCCTGAAGGATTTATTTGCCCGGCTTGCAAAACAGCATCAGAAACATGGAACGAAAGCCGTAACCGTTTTGAGTGCCCAATTTGTCATCACCAAACGTACTTAACTGCAGGAACGATTTTTGAAAAGACGCGGACACCGCTCACAACCTGGTTTGAAGCCGCTTGGCATCTGACTACGGCTAAAAACGGTATGTCTGCAAAAACATTGGAGCGTACTCTTGGTGTCAGATACCGAATGGCTTGGATGATTCTGCAGCGTTTTCGGGTAGCAATGGTAAATACAGGACGCAAACCTTTATCTGGCGTTGTCGAGGTGGACGAAACTTTTATCGGTGGCGAAGAACAGGGTGGCAAACGTGGTCGTGGAACAAGTAAAAGTATTGTGGCAATTGCCGTTGAGATCAAGCAACCCAAGGGCTTTGGACGAGTGCGAATGCGTCATATTCCAGACTCATCTGGTAAAAGCCTACTACCATTTGCCTGCGATGTGATTGCTCCTGGATCGGTGGTACGCACCGATGGGTGGACAGGTTACAACGGATTGTCAGATTACGGATTCATCCGAGGCATAATTGTGCAGTCTTCTTCTGGTGATCCTGCTCATATTTCAATGCCGGGGGTTCATCGGGTTGCGAGTTTACTTAAAAGATGGATTCTTGGCGCCCACCAAGGATCAGTAGTTCCTGAACATCTGCAATCTTACTTAGAAGAATATACGTTCCGGTTCAATCGGCGTACTTCTAGAAGCAGAGGGCTTATTTTTCGACGACTTCTGGAGCAAGCAGTTGTGACTGATCCGATTACCGAAGCCGATGTAACGGGCGGTTATGATTGGAGCCGCCATTGAATAATGTATAATTATGCATTTATTCATTAACTGGCACTAACCGACTACCCCCCAAGAAGATATTGAAAAAGCCATCCAGTTATATAAAGAAATAGTAACTATTCGGTCAACCCGTACCTGCACCTAAAATTCATTGCCGTAAAAAGTCTTAAGAAATTTATTTAGCAAGTCTGAACACGTGCCAATTTATAGTGTAAGCTTGTTCTATGGACAAGCTAACTGCAATATACCTGGTCACGGAAGACGCAGGCATCCCGAGCTTCCCACAGTTGAGGAAATCCGGGATCTTGCCGAGGGAGAGAAACATTGCCCAATCTGTGGTATGCCTTATGATTCTCTTCCTGGCATAGAAACATCCGAACAGATTGATTGGCAAGTGAAACTGGAACGAAGAGTCACTCACCGCCTCCGCTATCGTAAGACCTGCAAGTGTCCGGAAATTTCCGGTATCATCACCGCTCCTTCGCCGCCCAAGCTGATTAAAAAAGGCATGTTCACGGTAGACTTCATCGTCAAACTGCTTGTGCTCAAATATCTGCTGGCCATTCCCATAAACCGGATCAGGGGTTTTCTTCGTATGGAAGGCCTCTCCCTTGCCAGCGGCGCCCTTGCCGGCGTCATGCAAAGCATCATCCCCTTCCTGGAACCGCTCTATAATGCCATACTCGCCCGCAATGCGGCCTCCGACCGGCTGAAAGTGGATGAAACCGGGTGGAAGGTCTTCAGCGAGACCAACGGTAAAAGCACCCACCGGTGGTGGTTATGGGTTTTTATCAGCCCAGACACTGCGGCTTTCATTCTCAGTCCATCACGCAGCTCCGAGGCGCCTAAAAAGCATCTGAATATTGAACAGCCTGTTCAGGAACCCTTGGCCGAAAAAATACTTAGGATAATTCTCTCCGACTTCTTTTCCGCCTACCGCGTCCTGAAAGAGGGCATACTGCATGCCTGGTGCTGGGCGCACATAAGGCGAAAGTTTATTGACGTCGCCCGCGGCTATGCGCAACTGAAAGACTGGAGTGAGCAGTGGGTACGGCGTATCGGTTTCCTTTATCATCTTAATGATGTTCGTTTGGCTACCTTGCCCGATTCCCACGAGTGGGCCGAGGCTTAAGGCCAAGCTCAGGCAATTTATTGAGGAAGGGCTCCATGCCGCTTTGCTCAATGAACTAGCCGACACCAAAACTCATCACGCCTGCAAGGGTGTTCTGAAGACGCTCCAGCGGCAGTGGGATGGCCTGACCCTCTTCCTCGACTTCCCGGAAGCGCCCCTCGACAACAATGAGGCCGAGAGACTCCTGCGCACCCCGGTTGTCGGACGCAAGAACTTCTATGGCAGCGTCGCCCGCTGGAGCGGCGAGGCGGCGGCAATGCTCTGGACGATCCTTGCCACTGCCCAGATGAACGGGCTAAACCCTATCCTCTTCCTAACCGCCTTGCTCAATGCCAGCGCCGCCAATGGCGGTCAACCACTGGGTGGACCAGGTCTCGATCGCTTCTTCCCGTGGGCGCTCTCCGAAGAGGACGCCCGGTCGTGGGGGTACAATACCTCATGACGCTTCGCTACTGTGGCCGCGACTTTAGCGCGGCGGAACTGAAGCTAATCGAAAGCCTGATCAGGAACCATCCAACACGCGAGGCTATTGCCCGCGCAGTGTGTGCCGATCTTAATTGGGTCAAACTAGACGGACAGCCGAAGGTCATGTCCGCCAAGGTGGCTCTCTTACGTATGCACCGTGACGGGCTAATAGTGTTGCCTCCTCCCAGAAGCCGGAACAACAACGTACGAAAGCCTCTTGTCATCACCCCCACCCCGGACCCAAAAGAGACTCTGACTGGCGCCAGAAGGGATATCCGGGACCTTCGCCTGTAACGGATTCAGACAGGCGCCGACTCGCGCCTCTGGAACGAACTGATTGGACGCTACCATTACCTCGGCTATGTGCCCCTGCCGGGAGCGCAGATCCGTTGCTTCATCAAAGGAAACGATCAGATCCTGGGCGCTCTTTAGGATCAGCGCATCAGCTTGGAAATTGGCCCCAAGAGACCTCTTTATCGGGTGGAGCCATGAACAGCGGCAGTCCAGCCTCCATCTGATAGTGAACAATTCCCGCTTTCTCATCCTCCCCTGGGTCCGGGTCAAGTACCTGGCGTCAAGCGTCCTTTCCCTTCTATGTCGCGGGCTGGCCTCCGACTGGCAAGACATCTATGGCTATCACCCGGTGCTGCTTGAGACTTTCGTGGAGCAGGAGCGCTTCCAAGGCACATGCTATCGGGCGGCCAACTGGATCCGCGTCGGATGCGCCCAGGGCCGCGGTAAACTCGATTGCCACAAACTCCGGCAAAAGCCGGTGAAAGAAATCTTCCTATTCCCTCTCGCCAAAAACTTCCGTATAATTCTTACTAACGGGATCACCGAATAGTTACGAAATTATAATAAATGGTATAATCAGTTGGGTAAGACAAGTGTATAGAAAAGAAGGATAAGTTTATTTTGGAGATAGGGAGGGTATTATTTGCGCTTTACTCCTAAATCAGAACTGGATCGGCGGTGTGCGAAACTCCAGGAGTTACTGAAACTGCGCGGGATCGACGGTGCTGTAATAATACAGAACGCCGATCTGTTTTACTTTTCCGGGACCATCCAACGCTCCCACCTGTTCATACCGGCAGAAGGCAGGCCGGTCCTCCTGGTCAAGAAAACTTTTGGACGTGCTGCGGAAGAATCCGGTTTGGAGAAGATCATCAGCCTGGAAAGCCTTAGTAAGATGCCTGCGGTTTTACAATCATACAGCGAGAGGCCCTTAAAAACGCTCGGTTTTGAGCTGGATGTTCTTCCGGCGGCACAATACTTGCGCTACCAAAAGCTTTTTAATCCGGTTGAAATTGTTGATGCAAGCCCCCTGCTGCGCACTGTCAGGATGGTCAAGTCTCCTTATGAATTACAAATCTTAAGAGAAGCCGCTAAATTGCACGGCGACGTTTTTTCCATGGTCAGGGAAACTTTGCGGGAAGGCATCACCGAACTGGAACTGGCCGGTTTGGTGGAGGCATACTCACGCAAGAGAGGGCATGCCGGTTTTCTAAGAGTGCGCGGCTTTAATCAGGACCTTGTTTTTGTTCATGTTTGCTCCGGCCGGAATGTTGTTCCAAGTTATTTCGACGGCGCCGTAGGAGGAAAAGGGGTGGGCCCATCCTTTGCGCAGGGCGCCTGCGAAAAGCCGATTGCAAAAAATGAGCCCGTTCTTGTAGATTACGGGTTTGTTCATGAAGGGTATATGGTAGACCAGACCAGGATATTTTGCATTGGGGAACTCCCGGGCCACCTGTCCAGGGCTCAGGAAGTAGCGCTCGACATCATGGAGAAGATGAAAAAGGCGGCAAAGCCGGGAGCAGCAAGCGGAAAAATTTACGACCTGGCCAGGCAGGCAGCCTGGGAAAGCCCTTTCGGGAAGCATTTTATGGGTTTTCCAGAGCCCGTTTCATTTGTCGGTCATGGAATCGGCATCGAACTGGACGAACTGCCTGTATTTGCTCATGGATTTGATACTCCCCTGGAAGAAGGGATGGTCATCGCTCTGGAGCCAAAATTCATTTTCCCTGATGGGGCGGTAGGAGTTGAAAACACCTATCTGGTAACCTCTGAAGGATTGGAAACAATGACGGTGTTTGAGGAAGGGATAGTTTATATCTAATCTCCCGGTTGGAGCCGGCAGGACAAAACCCGGCTTTTCAAAACAGAGTTTTGGATTTACTTTAACTTGAGCTCTACAATATCAAGCTTACTTCCGTCCATGGCGCTTGGTTGGAACAACTGCAGACTTGCTGCATCTTTCGGCTGTTCATTCAGGACAAGTTCGAAGTAACCCCAGTTCGGGCCGCCCGCAGCGGCGGTCAAGAACCCATTGGTCAGCTTGTTCCCCGCTTCATCCTGAATCTCGTAACCTACTGTCGCTTCAAAAACACGGGCAATACCCCTTGCTTTGATCCCATTAGCTGACGATGAGGTAGGTTTTATTGTAAACAGGCGCCGCCACTCCAACCTGCATCGGTTTAATAGTTTCAACAGCTGTTTTCACTTCATCGGGATATTTTTCAGCGCTGTTCACTTTCCCGGCAGGTTTCTCAGATTTGTTCGGGGATGGCGCAGGACTTTTGCATCCCGTAGAGGAAAGCGCCACAACGAACGCTATCAGCAACAAAAAAAATGACTTCTTCATTTCTTAATCCTTTCCTTAATTATTTATAAACGGCATTTTGATACTGCCCGGAATGATCAAAGCTTGCCCGGCTTTGCAGAATTTTATGATACTTGTTCATTTGCGGCCTCTGCCAGAAAAACGCGCCAGAAAAACAAGCGGCCCCTTGGCAAAGCAATACTGAACAAGCATCCTTCTTTATAAAATAGTAGTTCGTTCCATGAATTATTAATGGTAAAGAAGGCTTATCTGACTGTTGGTAGCCCGGTCATACCCTGAAGTATTCAGGCAGATATTGAAGCTTGAAGAAGTTTGTTCAAGTCTAATATAGTTATTTTCGCTGAGGTATTCCACAGCAAGGTTAATTTTCTTGGGATCAAAATCCTCAAAGATATAATACAGCTCAACATCGGAAACATAAAATTTGAAGGTGCCGTTCTCTTCAGCCATCATCGCTAATTTCTTTAATATAAGTTTGCTTAATCTCTGTATAAACACGGCTTTCAACTCCTTTCCCTTTGTTACACTTGTTTTGTATTTGACACAGATAAAATATTTCCTTCGAAGAAGTTTGTCTTTTAATGTCACATATAAAAAAACAATATGTGCTTATCCAAGGATAAATAACAAATTTCTTAAAATGCATTTTGTTAATATCGGAATCCGCAATGGTATAAGGCTTACCAACTAAGGAAACAATAGGGTGAGAAAGGTAGGTGAAGTCAATGAAATGCAACCTTGAAGATTGCTGCCATAACAAGAACAAACAATGCCAGGCGGAGGAAGCCGGCGAATTAAGCAATAATGAAGAATGCATGTCCGGTGAGGACTGCCCTTCTTTTAAACCGAAAAAAAGCAAGCAGAGCTAAGATTAGAAGAAGGGCTTTCCGTGGGGAAGCCCTTCTTAAGTTATGTTTCCGCCAGACTATTTTTAAACCGTTCCTTATCAATACTTAGTTGAAACTTCGATTATCTATTGATAATAATAACACCGGCAACGATCAGCGCAGAGCCGACAATCCTTTGTACAGAAAAATTCTCTCCAAGCAATACCACGGCAAGGACCAATGTAATAATTGGAAATGCCGCTGTAATCGGTGTGATTACCGAAGCCTCACCAATCTTTAAGGCATAAAAGTAAGCCATCTGCCCTAAAAAGGCTGCAAGGATTCCCTCGCCTATCATAAAAGAAACAGCCCTGAGTTCAACATGGAACAAGGCCGCCATTTTTCCTGTAAGCAAGCCGGTGATCAGCAGGACAACTGCAACGGATATGCTTCTTATTATCAGCGCTGAAAAAGGCTCCAGCGAAACAAGGCCTGTCTTGGCCAATATCGGCCCAATACCCCAGCAAAGCATTGCCAGAAATGCAAATATTACTGATCTCATATCAGGCGTCTCACCCTTATTTCTTTAAACCTAAATCTGATAAGTTTATCTTACCCGTACAAGCGCCAAAAAACAACAGAATTATCCAACAACGGATATTTATTTCTAATTCATAAATATTAAAGTAGGAAAAAGAAGAAAAATATAGAACTTATTTTTCATAGACCTAAGTTTTACTTGCCGGCACGCCATTATTAAAGGCAGGTGATAAATTCTGGAAGACATGAAGAAAGTAATCGGTTTCAGGCTGAAAAATTTAAGAAAAGCGAAAGGGCTTAAAAGAGAAGGACTGGCAAAAATAATCGGGGTCAGCGTATCAGCGATCAGAGATTGGGAACAGGGAATTCACAGTATACGTCCGGAAACATTAAAACACCTTGCCGAAATCTTTGAGGTTAAACAGAGCTATTTTATTGAAGAAGAACTTGATCTGGGCAATCTTAGCGATCAGAAAAAAGAAGAAGTGCTTAAAGGGATCCTGGAATGGGTTCAAAGGCAGAAAGCCGAACTTCTTGATTTGGAAAAGACTTTAAAAACAATCATTTCCAGCAAAAAATGATCACTTTCCCGGTAACTATAAATCCAAAGAAAAAGAATTATTTGTGGAAAGAAAGCAATGAACATCAAAAAAGAATTAACCCGGCTTTTAACCGATAACGGAGCAGACCTGGTTGGGATCTGTTCCCTGGATAACCTTCATGGAGTTAAAAGAGAATTTATAAATGGAATTTCAATTGGCCGATCATTTTGCTTATTGTCATAGCGTCAATTCCCGTAACGGCGCCTGCTGTAATGACAGGTATGCCGACTGCCCCCCAGGCAACAGGGGCGGGTTCAATTGCCTCCATTACAAATGACCGGAGGCTGCAGGTGGAAGGCCAATGCCTTAAGTGCGATTTTGAACCTTCATTCAAAGAACGAGTGAACCCGAGGGTTTAAAGGACGTCGTTGTTCACAGGTGAGCGATATTGCGAAGTGCCGCTGCAGCGCCCGGTGAAGCTTCGGTTCCATAGACCGCGGCGCGAAACCAGCGGCACACTCAAGGTTTCTTGAAAAGACTTTGTGATGCTGGGAATTTAATGCCCGGTTTATTTCGCAACTGCCTTGCCGTCTTTGCAGCGCCGCTTGGTCCTGTCCGAAGCGAACCGTCGGCGATGCCGGCACGGAGCACCTGAGCGAACCGTGACAACGATGGCCTGAGGCGAACATGAGCACGTAGGCAGTTGACCTTCCTAACGCAAGTAATTTTCAAAGAAGTTATTTTCAGGACAACTCTATCCGGTTTACGGCTTTAATTCACCGACGGATTTGATTTGATTATTTTAAGAAGCTCGCCAGTCTCCGTAACAGGTTCCCGACAGGAATAATCCTCGCACAGATATGCCGTGGTCTTTCCGTTGATTGCTCTGTAATTGCCCAGGTAAGGAGCTGCTGACAGCAAATCCTTATTCCTTTCCTCACTGAAGAAAATTATAACCGCCTCCGGTAAATACTCTTTTTTTAGAACGCCCAGGATTTTTTCTGCCTCATTATCTTTTCCCCCGGCGACAACAATTATTTGCCTGGGCGGCCAAAGGGCAAATTGCCAGGCCGTCAGCAGAAAAGCATAGCCGGCAGGGTGCTCGCTCACTTCCCCGGCATAGTGGCGCATCTGATTCCAGGCAAGGTCTTTGTACCGCTGATTTCCGGTATAGAAAGCCAAACGGGACAGGATATAAGCAGCTACAGAATTCCCGGAAGGCATTGCTCCGTCATATATTTCTTTGGGGCGGCTGATTAAAGCCTCTGCGTCGTTTCCGGTAAAGAAAAAGCCTCCGGATTCCGTATCCCAAAAAAGGTTTACCATCTGTTCCGTAAGCGCCAAAGCCTCTTCCAAATAGAACGCTTCAAAGGTTGCGCCGTAAAGTTCAAGCAAACCCCAGATAAAAAACGCATAATCGTCCAGGTAAGCCTTTACCGCCGGTTCACCGTCACGGTAACGGGCCAGCAGGCGACCGTTCCCGTCGCGCAGGTTCTTCAGGATAAAGCCGGCAGCCTTTACGGCAGCATTTATTGCTTGTGCAGAATTTAATATCGAAGACCCTTTAGCCATTGCGGCGATCATCAGGCCGTTCCAGGAAGTTAAAATTTTATCATCCCTGGCCGGGTGAACCCTTTTATCCCTTACCTGAAAAAGCCTGTCCCGCTGTTCCCGCGTTTCCTCGAACACTTCGGATAAGGCACTTGCTTCCTCCAACCCGCTTTGAGTCAGGTTAGGTATGTTTTTCCTCTCAAAATTTCCACCATCTGTGATGTCATACCGCCTGCAGAAAGCCTCCGCTTCTTTATCCCCGAGGATCTTTTCAACCTCTTTCTTTGACCAGACATAAAACTTTCCCTCGACGCCTTCGGAATCGGCATCCTCAGCGCTGTAAAAACCCCCCTCGGGAGAAGTCAGTTCCCTCAAGACATATTTAAAAATTTCACCGGCTACCACTCCGTATAAAGGTTCTTTCATTACCTGGCAGGCTTCCAGGTATATATATGCCAAAAGAGCGTTGTCATAAAGCATCTTTTCAAAATGCGGGACAAGCCATCTCTGATCGGTGGAATAGCGGGAGAATCCTGACCCGATGTGGTCGTACAACCCTCCCTTAAACATTCCCAGCAGCGTTTTTTCAACCATTTTTAAGGCCTGTTTATCAGGATTCTTTTTGTGATAGCGCAGCAAAAACATTAGCGTGTGCGGCGAGGGAAATCTCGGAGCGCTGCCAAAACCGCCAAAAGCGCTGTCAAAACTTGCTTTCAACTGCCCGTATGCTTTGTCAAGGACAGCTTCGGAAGGTTCACCGACCAACCTTACCGGACGCTCCTTGATCACCCGGGCCATTTGATCGCCTATGTCAATCAGTTTTTCACGGTTTATTTCCCAGGCATTGCTGATTTGGTGCAGTACCGTTAGCAATCCCGGCCTCCGCCAGCGGTCCTCTTTAGAAAAATAGGTTCCGGCAAAGAAAGGTTTTTTATCGGGAGTCATAAAGACAGTCAAAGGCCAGCCTCCCTGCCCGGTCATCAACTGGCAGACAGACATGTAAATATGATCAATATCAGGGCGTTCTTCCCTGTCTACCTTTATAGAAATGTAATTTTCATTTAAAGCCCTGGCTACATCTTCATCCTCAAAAGAATCTTTTTCCATAGCGTGGCACCAGTGACAGGTTGAGTAGCCTATTGAAAGAAAGACCGGTTTATCTTCGCTTTGCGCTTTATCAAAAGCCTTTTTTGACCAGGGAAGCCACTTTACAGGGTTATAAGCATGTTGGAGGAGGTATGGGGACTTTTCATGGATAAGTTCATTTGGCGCTTTTCTATGATTCATGAGCATTTCCTTCCTATAATTACAACATCATAAATACTTATGCCCTGTCACCGACCCCATAAAAAAGCCCGAAGGCTCTTTTATTCTTTGTTTTGAAAACCTTCTCTATACAGTCTTCTCTAGAACTTTAAACTTAACCAGAAAAGTTGTTCCCTTTGAACTCGTCTCTATGTCGATTTCCGCAAAGTGCCTCGCGGCAATTTTATAGCATACAGCGAGACCCAGGCCGGCGCCGTAGTCTTTAGTGGTAAAAAACTGTATGCCCATTTTATCCATGTGCTCCAAAGGAATCCCCTTGCCCTGGTCACTTACCGTTAGAATAACTTCTTCTCCCGCTGCAGAATGTTCTTAAAGTAAGATATCCTCCGGCGCCCATGGCCTCAAGCCCGTTACGAGGATTCTTTTCTGAAAGTGCCTTTCTTAATTCGAGTGGAGATCCAAAGCTGCTATAGGTTAATGAAAGGGACTCCCCTGGTTTGATCCTTAGAAGTTCGGCCGCTTTTTTATTGTGTCTTATTTCCCGGCAGGTTTTATCAACAGCTATAGATATGCCCGCAGGGATTGAATTAACAATTCCTAGCGCTAATTCAGGATTTTTGTACAATGTACTAAAAAAATTATTTATTTCACTTTTTATATAAAAATCGTTCTCCAAAAATACATCCCCTGACCTTTGAAGTCACTCGCAAATATTGCGGGAAAGATACACGGATTATGTGTATTCTATAACCAGGAAGAAAAGTGTCTGACTTAATCAGCCGGAAAATCTTGAGAGGCTTTAAATCCCCGGGATACGGCATCTGTCGCAGATTGCGCTCACGGGAATAAAAAAACCGGACTTAACTATGATAACTATGATAACGCAACTCTTTTCTAAATTTAAGTATTTTTATGGCGGCCCGTCTTTTTTAAAGCAAATCAATACAAATGGATAATGTTCTATTTTTATCCGCAATACATTTTTGGGACTATTCTTTCCAAACTAATAAACCATAGAGGAATCAGATGATTGATGTAGAAATAAATTATATAAAAATTTATTTTGAGGCTTTGTTAATATGGATAAACATGACTTTAAAAAGGAACTGAAAGCCCTTTATGGGCCTTCTCCAAAGGAAGTATCGCTAATCGACGTTCCGGCAATGAATTTTTTAATAACCGACGGGCAGGGAGACCCCAATACTTCCCAAAAGTTTCAGGATGCCGTAGGCGATTTGTACAAAGTCTCATATACGATAAAATTTATGCTTAAAAAGCAGGACATAGATTATAGCGTTTTGCCTCTTGAAAGCCTCTGGTGGATGGACAATATGGAAACGTTTCAGACGGACAACAAGGACAAATGGAAATGGACATTAATGATTATGCAGCCCGGCTTCGTAATTCATGAAATGTACAACAACGCTTTTTTACAGGTCAGCAACAAATTGAAGTCAGAAATTAGATTTAAAAACTTCCGCGAGGGACTTTGTGCCCAGATAATGCATATCGGGCCCTACTCCTCCGAAGGCCCCGCTATCGAAAAAATACACTCGTTTATCACAAAAAGCGGGTACAAACCAAGAGGAAAACACCATGAAATATATCTTAGTGATCCGCGAAAATCTCCACCTGAAAAGATGAAAACTGTACTCAGGCAGCCAATCGATAAAGAGTAACTAAAATAAACATCTAAAAAACTAAACCTGTTGGGGGTTAACATAGTGGAAGGCCAATCAAATTTATACTCCTTAGCGGATCTTTTACCCGACAAGCTGATCTTTATCCTTGAAATGGGTAAAATCATTTACGCTAACGAAAAGTTTTTGAAGGTTACGGGATATACTATTCAGGAATTGAACGAAAACATGAAGGAGATCCCGTCTTTCAACAACGAAGAACTTACCAGCT
Organism: Eubacteriales bacterium; assembly: GCA_041653135.1. Classification (GTDB taxonomy): domain Bacteria; phylum Bacillota; class Desulfotomaculia; order Desulfotomaculales; family Nap2-2B; genus 46-80. Next base: position 19,991 of record JBAZGB010000022.1, read on the forward strand.
ATACGATCAAGGTAAAAACAAAATCGGGCCAGGTAAGAGAAATTAAGTTTTCAACCGAAAATATACAGCTCCAGGGCTGGCAGATAATTCTGGCGGTTGGAATTGATACTGCAAATTATATTGTATTGGATAACAGGCAAACTGAGACCGAAAAAAAATATCAAACCCTGGTTGAAAACATCAATGAGGTCATTTTCTTGACAGATGATCAGGGTTGTTTTACTTACATGAGCCCGGTAGTGGAAAAAATGTTCTTTTCAGCAAAAATTGAGGACTTTTACGGGCGTTCCATTATAAATTTTATTCACCCTGACGATCAGAAAACCGCCTTGAGGGACATAGAAATCACTTTAAAGGGTGAAAAAATAAAAAATACGTACCGGGTTTTAGGCATAAACAGAACAAATGAATATTATCTTAGGGTTTCCAGCCGGCCATTATTTGAGGAAGGCCGGGTAACCGGAATTGCTGGAATCTGTTTTGATATTACCGAACAGAAACGTGCGGAAAAGGCCCTCCAGGAAAGTGAACAACTCTTGCGCGGCATAACCGATAATATGCTGGACATGATTTGCACAACCGACACCGATGGTATTTCCCGCTACATTTCACCTTCATACGAAACTATCTTAGGCTATAAGGCGGAAGATCTTCTTGGGAATCCCTTTGCAAATAATATTCACCCCGATGACTCAGGATACGCGTTTTCAGCCTTTTGGGCGGCAACTCAAACAAAGAATTCGAGAAGATTCGAATACCGGTACAGGCATTCAAGAAAAGGCTACATTTGGATGGAGACAATAGCAAACCCCTTGTTGGACGACAATCAGGAACTGACGGGTGTTATACTCTCCAGCCGGGATATTACCGAACGTAAACAGATGGAGGAACAGTTAAAATATTTAAGCCTTCACGATAATCTTACCGGGCTTTACAACCGCACATATTTTGAACAGGAAATGAGCCGCCTGCAAAAAGGACGTTTTTCTTTATTCGGCATAATAGTCTGTGATATCGACGGACTTAAATTTATTAATGACACGCGGGGTCATAAAGCCGGAGACGACCTGATTATATCCGCCGCCGAAGCAATCAAGTCTTCCTTCCGGGCTGAAGATATGGTAGCCCGCATCGGCGGTGACGAGTTTGCTGTACTTTTGTTAAACTGCGACAGTAAGACTATGGAAAAAGCCTGCCGGAGAATAAAGCAAAATGTTTCCAGTCACAATAAAGAAAACCCTGAAAGTTATTTGAGTATTTCAATTGGTTTCGCAATCAGCAATGGGGAAAAGGTCAGTGTAACAGACATATTCAAAGAGGCCGACAACAAAATGTACAAGGAAAAGGTATACAACAGTCAGGCCACCCGCAGCTCATTAATCCGGGCATTGATGGAATCTTTGGAGGTGATCGACTTCGCCGCCGAAGGCCATGTTGACCGGCTTCAGGCTTTAATTAAAAACATGGCCGAAGTTATTGACTTACCCAAGGGAAAAATTATGGACATGTATCTTTTAGCCCAATTTCATGACATCGGCAAAGTAGGCATAGCGGTTGATATCCTTTTTAAGCAAGGTGCGCTGACTCCCGATGAACTTATTGAAATCCGCCGGCACAGCGAAATCGGGCACAGGATTGTTCAGTACACACCCGATTTGCTCAGAATAGCTGACTGGATACTGAAGCACCATGAATGGTGGAATGGTGAGGGATACCCATTTGGCCTTAAGGGAGAAGAAATACCTCTTGAATGCCGGATCATGGCCATTGTGGATGCCTATGATTCGATGACCTCCGACAGACCCTACAGAAAAGCGCTGCCGCCCGAGAATGCGATCGCAGAACTTCTCCGGTGTTCAGGAACTCAGTTCGATCCCGTTTTAGTAGATAAATTCGTTGAAATAATCAGAAGGAACCAGCACAAAATATCTTTGGAAAACAAAACTGGATCTTAGGAGCTGTCAGAAAAAATATGCTGACTGTAAAATAATATGCGCAGACTGACCGCCGCCGCAATTATTCTTCTGCTTCTTTTCTTTGCGTTTGCATTCCGGGAAGCTGAGAAAAAGCAAGCCCTGGCTGTTGCTCACGGAGAAACCTCGTCCCTGTTCTTCTTTGCCCTGGCAGCCGCCTCAAGAGGTGAGATTGGCAGCGGCGAGTTCCAGGGAAACCCTAATAAACTTGATCTCTCTCTTCTTGAGCCGGGAGACATTTTACTGGGCGGCAACCATGGGAGTTCCTATGGTGTTTTTGCCCACGCCGGACTGTACGCAGGGAATAACCGGGTTGTGGATGCGGGCACCAGCAGTGGAGTTTACCTTGCAGAGACTCAAGACTATCATGATTACGATTGGGCTGCCATCTTAAGAGTAAAGGCCGGTTCAGGACAAAAGAAAGCTGCTGTTGATTATGCCCTTTCTCAAACCGGGAGACCCTTTTTTATCCTTGCCCCGCGAGAAGAAGACGGGCTCTGGTACTGCACAAAATTAATCTGGTATTCCTATCTGCTTCAGGGAATAAATCTTGACAGCACAAAGGGATACTGGTTTCTTCCCGATTCGCTTTTAAAAAGCCCCCTTATTGACATAATCTGTTATTCAGGGGGATAATAACCGCATGTCCGGCCTTTCATTCCGTAACTATGTGGATATCCGTTTTATTCTTTTTTTGTACCTGCTTCACTTCTGCTTTATTTGTTTAACAGTTGTGACGCTTAATTTGCTGAGCTTTTCATTTATTATCTGGCTGATTTATCTGTCGCTCCTTTTTCTCCTCGGGTACAGGCTTGCGGCAAACAAAAAAAGGCCGTTGGCTTTATCCTTTATCAGCGGAGCCCTCGGCCAGTTTCCCGCAATAATTCTTTCTTTAATCATAATTGCCGGAATCTTTTCAGGAAGCTATTTTAGATTAACTATTTTCAACACGTATGATTTTTTCTTGCAGGTATGGCATACTTCACTGGCGCCGGTTTTTACTGTTTTGCCCTCATCAAGTATGCTTGGAATCCCCTTGTACTACTGGGTTACAATTGCCGCCTCTTTTTTTTACCCGCTGGTTTTTTTTCTGGGGGCTGTTTTTGGCTTCTTTTCAAGAACTAAAACATCCCCTGCATGTTGATGGTTTCGTCTATCTGCTGCTGCAGTTCGGCAGGCAGGCCCATAATATCTACATTTAAGAATCCTCTTACGATTGCGGCGGTGGCGGCGCCCTCGCTCATACCGCGGGACATCATGTATTCAATTTCCTCCTGGGCAATTTTACCTACGGCCGCCTCATGTGAAAGGTCAACCCCGGAGACCCTTCCTTCAAGCTCGGGGACTGCATAGATCAGACCTTTTTTCGACAGAATCAGGCCGTGACATTCAAGGTGGCCTTTTGAATCAGCCACTTCTCCTGCAATGTGACCGCGGTTGATTACATCTCCGCCTGTAGTTATGGTGCGTGCAATCATCTCCGCCTTTGTGCCGGGAGCCCTCAGGTAAACTCTTGACCCCACATCCATGAACGAACCCGGCACGGCAACCAGTATAGTGTTATAGCGGGCAACAGCGTTTGCCCCCGAAAGATATGTTGTGGGGTACATCTGCAGAGTTTTAACCGGCTTCATGCAGACGTAGTTTGATAAAAACACGCCGTCCTCTTCAACTATAGTGGCGCTGCGCGGCCTGACCGCGAATTCCTCGGCCCAGTTGTGAATCATGGTAAAGCTCAGCTTGGCGCCTTTTTTTACATAAAACTCGGAAACTCCGATATGCAGGCCGGCTTTTACCTCATGCGAAGAAGCACATCCTGAAATAATGTGCAGTTCCGAACCTTCCTCGGCGATTACTATATTGTGCACTTCCTGGGCCAGCCCGTCCTGGGCTGTGAACAGGCAGGCCTGCAGGGGAAAGGCTGTTTTAACACCCGGCAGGGCGCGGATAAAATAACCATGCTCCTGGTGCAGCTCCGCCCTGGCAGTATATTTGTCGGTATCCACCGCCACAGCGCGCCAGTAGTAATCCTCCAGCCAGTCGTATTTCTCCCGGGCTTCACTGGTGCTCATAATTTCCAGGCCATCCTGAAATATATCATGATGTACAACCGAGTGATCTATCTGCATAAAACTGCCGGACCGTTCCCTGGCCTCCGGGTCTACGCCGGCGGTCAGCATTTCTTTTTTATCAAACTGTGATAAAGAAGAAAGGTCCTTCATCTTTGAGCGTAACGGCGCTTCATGGATAAACCGGCCGAGATCAAGATCCTCACCAAAAAGAGCTTTTTTTTCAGCTGCGTCACGGGCTCTTTGAAGTTTGTTTTCCTTTGCCCCTTTCATTCTTTCATTCTCCTTTCCGTATTAAACCATGCAGCGCATGCATTCCTGATAGCCCATTTCCTGAATGCACTTCAAAGTCTCACGCGGGTTTCCGTGACAGGATAAGAGTCCATCATAGAGTACGTGCCCAACATCCGCGTCTACATAATTCAAAATGTACCCCGTATGGGTGATCAGCAGGCCGGCCTTGGCTCTTTTGCTTCTTTTCTCCATTGAAGATGAAGAGTGGTCTTTGCCCGGTTTGCGTTCTAAAAGCTCGTTAATTACTTCGCCGATTAAAGATATGCTCTCCAAGTCGACGCCCGACTCCGGTTCGTCCAGCAGGACCAGGTCCGGATTCTGCGCCATCAGTTGCAGCAATTCGGACCTTTTTATTTCCCCGCCGGAGAAACCGGCATTTAAATCCCTGTCTAGAAAATTTTCAAAATTTAAGCGGGCGGCCATCTCTTCCAGCGGGATCTCTTTACCCGGGCTGCACAGGGCAACCATTTGACGTGTTTTTAAGCCTTTGATTGTCGGCGGTCTTTGGAAGGACATGCCTATTCCCAGCCTGGCCCTTTCATTAATGCTCATTGCAGTAATGTCCCGCCCCTTGAAATTAATCGTCCCTGCCGTCACGCGGTAGTTTGAAAACCCCATTAAAGTCATCAGCAGCGAGGTTTTTCCGGAGCCGTTCGGGCCAAACAGGACATGCACCTCACCCGGTTTGATTTCCAGGTTGACTCCCTTTAATACCTCCCTGTCCGCCAGGCTGACTTTCAAATTTTCAATCATTAACACGGTCCAATCACCCCGTTTCACTTTATTTAACATTAAAATTAACTTGCATTAGGAAGGTCAACTGCCTATGTGCTCATGTTCGGGTTTACTGACTACTTTCAGCCAGATCGAAATAGAGTCCTATTTCCCCCTGTTTTAAGGTAATCACATCCCCCTGCTTTATTTCTCCTCTGACTATCTTTCGTGACAACTGCGTCTCTACTTCCTGCTGAATCACCCTTTTTAACGGCCTTGCGCCGAACTCGGGTTCATAGCCTTTTTCAGCCAGATAGTCTACAGCGTTTTCTGTCCATTCCAGGGAGCAATTTGTAGTCTGGGCAAGACGCAGATTGAGTTTTTTCAATAATAAGACGGCGATCTGCCTGATCTGCTCCCTTTCCAGAGCATGAAAAACAATTACTTCGTCCGTCCGGTTTAAAAATTCAGGCCTGAAATACTGTCTTAACAAGGCCAGAACGCTTGCCTTCATCCTATCGTAATCGCCGCCCATTTCCTGGCAGTTAAGTATCTCCTGGCTTCCAATATTTGAGGTCATGATAATAATAGTATTGCGAAAATCTACCGTCCTGCCCTTGCCGTCCGTCAACCTCCCGTCATCGAGGATCTGGAGAAGGACATTGAAAACGTCATTGTGAGCTTTCTCAATTTCATCGAAGAGAACTACGCAGTACGGCTTCCTCCTGACTGCTTCCGTAAGCTGTCCCCCTTCTTCATAGCCTACATACCCCGGAGGCGCTCCAATCAGTCTGGCTACAGTATGCTTTTCCATATATTCGGACATGTCCAGCCGGATCATATTCCGCTCATCGTCAAACAGAGCCTCGGCAAGCGCCCGTCCAAGCTCAGTCTTGCCGACACCGGTCGGCCCTAAAAAGATAAAACTGCCCACCGGGCGGTTCGGGTCCTTGATACCGCCGCGCGCTCTGATCACTGCGTCTGTGACTGCGCTTACCGCCTCATCCTGCCCAATAACGCGCTCATGCAAAATTTCTTCAAGGTGAATCAGTTTTTCCTTTTCCCCTTCCATGAGCCTGCTTACGTTTATGCCTGTCCACCGGCTGACCACCTTGGCAATATCTTCCTCATCAACTTCTTCTTTAAGCAGCCTGTCATGCTTCTGCTGGCCTGCAAGCGACTCCTCCTCCGCCCTGAGCTTTCTTTCCAGCTCATTCAGGCGGCCGTGTGTGAGTTCGGCCAGCCTGTCTAAATCATATTCCCTATCCGCCTTTTCAATTTCTATCCTGGTTTCCTCAATGTCCTGCTTGAGCTGCCTGATCTTGGTGATACCCTGTTTTTCTACATCCCACCGGTCTTTTAAATCGGCTGACTCACTTCTTAATCCTTCAAGTGTCTCCTCAATCTTTTTCAGTCTTTCCTGGGAACCCTGATCCTTTTCTTTTTTCAAGGCGGCTTTCTCAATCTCAAGCTGCATCACACGCCGGTTCACCTCATCCAGCGCCGTGGGTACGCTGTCAATTTCTGTGCGCAGGCGGGCGGTGGCTTCATCTACCAGGTCAATGGCCTTATCGGGAAGAAAACGGTCCGTTATATAACGGTCCGATAAAACTGCGGCAGCCACCAGGGCGGCATCCTGGATTCTGACGCCGTGAAAAACTTCGTACCGTTCCTTTAAGCCGCGCAGGATAGAAATAGTATCCTCAACCGAGGGGGGATTGACCAGAATTGGCTGGAAGCGCCTTTCCAGAGCGGCGTCCTTTTCGATATGCTTTCTATACTCATCTATGGTTGTCGCCCCGATACAGCGCAGTTCGCCGCGCGCCAGCATCGGCTTGAGCAGGTTTCCGGCATCCATGGCGCCCTCCGCCGCTCCTGCGCCGACAACAGTATGCAGTTCGTCGATAAAAAGGATCACTTTTCCTGAAGATTCCTGAACTTCTTTTAATACCGCCTTCACTCTTTCCTCAAACTCACCCCTGTATTTTGCGCCTGCAACCAGCGCGCCCATGTCAAGAGAAATCAGCTTCTTTCCCTTCAACCCCTCGGGAACATCCCGGGCAACGATCCTTCTGGCCAGCCCTTCCACGATGGCTGTTTTACCGACTCCGGGCTCGCCGATTAAGACCGGGTTGTTTTTGGTGCGCCGGGACAAAATCTCGATGACCCGGCGTATTTCATCGTCCCTGCCGATTACAGGATCAATCTTTCCCTCACCGGCCAGGCTGGTCAGATCCCTCCCGTACCGTTCCAGGGACTGGTATATCTCTTCGGGATTATCAGAGGTTACTCTCTGGTTACCTCTTATGGAACGCATGGAATCGAGCAGGCTGTTCCTGGTTATGCCCATCTGCTTAAAAAGGTTTCCCAAATCCCATTCAGCCATCTCGGCCAAAGCCAGCAGCAGGTGCTCGACGCTTATAAAATCATCCTTTAAAAATTGCGCTTCCTTATCTGCCTGCGCCATGACCCTGGAAAGGGAGGCGCTGATCCGCAGCTCACCACTATAGCCGGAAACAACAGGTATCTTGTTCATCAAGCCCGACAAACCACTTTTTAGTGCTGCCAGATCTGCCCCCGAACCCGTGATTATCCTGTCCGCCAGTCCGTCTTGCTGGGCAAGCAGCGCTTCCAGAAGATGTTTCTGACCGACTTCCTGGTGATTTTTTTCGGCGGCAAGCTGTTGAGCGGCAGACAGTGCCTCCCTGGATTTCTGTGTAAAACGGTTAATGTCCATAAAATCACCTTTTCCTAAGTTGTTCAATCTCTTCCTGGAGTTCTTCAATCTGTTCAAGAAGGTCGAGAATAATAGCCGCGCCCTGCCAGTTCAAGCTGAAAGAATTTTTTAACCTGATCATTTTTCTTACCCGGTACAAATTTTCCGGGCCGATACAGCCGTCAATAACTTCTACAATACCCAGATCGCTGAGTTTGCCGATTATTTCAGGATGCACCTCCAGCTCGTTGACATCAAGCATTTCTTCCTTAATGCTGTGAAGGTATACCTGTAATGAATATTTAGTCATTGATCTCTACCCCGTTTTAGTTTCTTTGAGCTGCCGGTATAAGTTTCTCTGCTCTTCAGTGATAAATTCCGGAATGTCGATTACAATACGGACATATTGATCCCCACGGCCCCCGCCTTTGGTGGGCATCCCCTTTTCTTTCAGCCTGAGCCTTTTCCCCGCATGGCTTCCCGGAGGAACCGTCATTGTGACAAGGCCGTCAAGTGTCTGTACGGAAACCCTGGCCCCCAGCGCCGCATCTTCGGGAGAAATGACAACTTCTGTCTCCAGGTCGTTTTCCTTTAAAGTAAACAGGGGATGCGGGAGAATATGCACCTTGAGGTACAGATCTCCCCTTTTGCCTCCGGAAAGGCCCTCCCCGCCCTGTCCCCTAAGGCGGATGCGGCTTCCCTCTGAAAGGCCCGGCGGAACCTTAACCTGCAGCGTTTTTGTTTCCGGCAGGGTCCCGGTTCCCCCGCAGGCCGGGCAAAATCTTTTATCCTGGTGTCCCGTGCCTCTGCACATATGGCAGATAGCGCCGTTGGAAACTTGAAAACCCTTGGTCGTACCGTGGAATACTTCTTCCAGGGTAAGTTCTATCTCACTTTCTACATCCTGCCCGTTAACAGCATGGGAACGGTAGGCTGTCTCGGCCCTGTTGAAGCGATCTCCGAAAAGTGTTTGAAAGAATTCACTAAAACCGCTTTTTAGATCGTCACCTGAATAAAAACGGACATCTTCACCCGCTCCGGGAGGAGGTCCAAAATCCTGAGACTGCCAGTTGCTGCCCAGATGGTCATATTTTGCCCTCTTCTCGGGATCGCTGAGAACCTCGTAAGCTTCATTAATTTTTTTAAATTTTTCTTCTGCATCCTTTTTCTTTTTGCCCGTATGCAGGTCAGGGTGCCATTTACGGGCAAGCTTCCGGTATGCGGCCTTGATTTCTTTTTCTGTAGCGCCCCGGTTAATACCCAGGGTTTCGTAATAATCCTGGTAGTCTGCCGCCATTTCTTATCCCCCAATTAAACCTGTTATGTAAAAATAACGGCGGCTCAAACCTTTTGCAATCCATATAAACATGCAGGATCAAAAGCTGCAAAATGGCCGTTTACCGCCTATTACCTCATATATATGTTGACTCTTTAACCCTTCTTTTTCAGCCAGGGCATCATCGACCGCAGTTCGGCTCCCACTATCTCGATCAGATGTTCCTTTTCCCTTTCCCGCAAGGCCAGGAAAACCGGACGGTTGGCCTGGTTCTCGAGAATCCATTCCCGTGCAAATTCCCCGGTTTGAATCTCTTCCAGGATATACTCCATTTCTTCCTTTACGGCGACGTTGATTAGCCTGGGCCCCCTCGTCAGATCCCCGTATTCGGCAGTGTCGCTGATCGAGTAGCGCATCATCGACAGACCTTCCTCGTACATCAAATCAACAATCAGTTTTAATTCATGAAGGCATTCAAAATAAGCTATCTCCGGCTGGTAACCGGCTTCGACCAGCACTTCAAACCCTGTCTTGACAAGAGAAGTCACACCGCCGCAGAGCACACACTGCTCGCCAAACAGATCTGTTTCGGTTTCCTCCCTGAAAGTTGTTTCAATTACACCTGCCCGTGTTGCGCCGATGCCCCAGGCGTAAGCTAGGGCCAGATCATACGCATTTCCGGTATAGTCCTGGAATACAGCCAGCAGGGCAGGCACGCCCCTGCCTTCGGTGTACATCCTGCGCACCAGGTGACCGGGGCTTTTGGGAGCGATCATCATTACATCAATATTTGCCGGCGGAACAATCTGGTGGAAGTGGATGTTGAAACCATGGGAAAACATCAGCGCATTTCCTTCTTCCAGGCCTTCCACAACCTCTTTTTTATAAACATCAGCCTGATACTGGTCGGGAACCAGGAACTGGATAATATCGGCAGCCTTCGCCGCCTCCGCCGCGCTGACAACATTAAGACCGTCTTTTACAGCCTGGTCCCAGGCAGCGGTCCCTTTCAGTTCCCCTACAATAACATCCAGGCCGCTTTCTTTCAAATTCTGCGCCTGAGCATGACCCTGGCTTCCATAACCGATCACTGCTATCTTTTTGCCGCGCAGGGCATCCATCTTAACATCCGAATCATACAAAACTTTTGCCAACCCACTAACCTCCTAAATTTTTACTTAACATAAACGGTTTTTAGAGATAATTCGACTTTAGCACAATATTTTCCTTCTTTATTTTTTCCAGGAAGCTCAATTTATAACACAAACTTTAATTTTGCCGATATTTTTGGACCGGAAGGAAACGGACCAAATCCAGAGAAATCTTTAATATAGGTTTTTCGACTAACATAACAACAAAAGACAAAATAATAATTGGAACAGGTCTTATTTTTCGCCAAACTTTAAGGAGGTATCACCGATGAGCAATTGCGCAAACTGCGGTCAGTTCGCCTGTTGGGACGGGAGGCTGGAAAAAATACCGGCCCACTGCCCGATGCATGGCCACCAGGAATTTTATGAAGAAACTCTGCACGAGTATGAGAAGGAAGACAACAAAAATATCAGTTATAACTCCGCGCTGGTTGAGGGCGAGGGCCACAGCATCTGGACAAGGATGGAGGAAATCATCGAATTCTGCTGGCGGGCAGGTTTTCATAATCTGGGACTTGCCTTTTGTGTCGGCCTAAGGAAAGAAGCCAATAAGGTATCCCGAATCTTACAGGATGCCGGCTTCAAAGTTTGCTCCGTGGCCTGCAAAACAGGAGCCGAAGCCAAAGAAAAACTTGGCCTTAAAGAATACCAGAAAGTACGTCCCGGCCAGTTCGAAGCCATGTGCAACCCTATTGCGCAAGCCGGACTTTTAAAAGAGGCAGAGACAGAGCTGAATATTCTGCTGGGATTGTGTGTAGGCCACGACACGCTTTTTATCCGCTACTCGGCAGCACCGGTGACAGTACTTGCCGTAAAGGACAGGGCGCTTGCGCACAACCCTCTTGGAGCTATTTACGCGGAAAACTATTTTGCCTCAAAGCTGGCCAGCCATCAAAAAGGCGATAAAGCAGAAAACGGCGATGAAATACCGCAAAAGGTACTGGATGCTGTTCAAAAATCTGCCGGCGACGGAATATTAACCTGCACGCAGGCACGCCAGTTGGCGGCAAAGATGAAAGTCAGTCACCGCACTGTTGGAAATGCCTGCAACAGCCTGAAAATAAAAGTAAGAGACTGCGATCTGGGCTGCTTTTAGAAGCAGGTCTTTGCCTTACTGCCCAAATCCACCCTTTCTCCGTGGGTGTAGATAATAAATTTATCCTCTTTAACGGCGCCGATAACTGTGATACCTTTTTCACGCGCCAACTCAATCGCTTGATCGGTAGGATAGTCCCGGGAAATAATCACCGGTACTCCGATACGCAGGAGCTTTGTGATAACTCCGGAAGAAATCCGGCCGCTGAAAAACACCAGTTTATCGGATGGAGGTATTTCCTCAAAGAAAGTAAAACCAACCACCTTGTCTATTGCGTTAAATCTGCCGACATCTTCAAAAAGCCGGATAATTTTGCTGTTCGTGCACAGGGCCGCTCCGTGAGTGGCCCTTGTTGACGCTAAAAGCACAGCTAGGTAATCAAACTGAAAGATTCAGGCTGATTACCTGTTCATATGATACAACAAGATCGGATACGACCGGATTTAAAGTCTCTTCATAGCCTTCCGGCCGCAGGGAAGGCCACCTGCTTTTAGAACTGGTGCCGATAGGCCTTGTGAAATCCTCCTCTTTTGGTTCGTAGGCAAGCGTTTCGACCATAAGCAAACTGCTGTTATCGCTCAGGAAAACCCGTTTCAATTCACCTTTTTTAAGGAGATACCCCTCTGTAAAAAGAAAACCAAGGGCAAGTTCCCGCAGCGAATCCTGGATGCCGTCTAAAACTCCGAGTTCCTGGCCGTTGAAGAGGAGGTTAACCTGTCTTTCCTTGACCACCACGTCCTGCAAGACAGTCGATTTTTTGCTATCCACCTCGGTTGTTTCGATAACCACCTTTGAAGTAGCCGTCATTTTTTAAAGCCCTCCTTTATTTTCTAACCGCAACTCTTTGATCATTTGAATAAATGTTAAACTTATCAGGACGGGCAAATCCAATAACCGTTATGCCTAACTTTTTTGCTATGCCGAGCGCCATATCTGTGGGGGCGCCGCGGGAAATAATCATGGGTGATTTGATTCGTGCAATTTTAATGATTATTTCCGAAGAAATCCGCCCGCTGAAAACAATTACTTTATCATCCAGTGAAATTCCCTTTAAAAGGCAGTGTCCGACCATTTTATCTACTGCATTATGCCTTCCGATATCCTCAAATGTGCAGATTACTTCTTTACTGGTACATAGAGAAACACCGTGGGTACCACCGGTAGATCTAAAAATGACGGTGTTTTTTTCAATTTCCCCGCTCAAGTATAGGATTTCGTCAATGGCTAAAACCAGGCCGCTGTCTATCGGCTTAATCTTGAGCACATCATCCACGAGGTAAAATGTAGTCTTTCCTTTCCCGCTGCAGGTTGTTACGTACCGTTTGCGTAAATTTTCATCTGAAGGAAGCGGGCCTTCCGCTTTCACCCGGATAATTCCCTCTTCCTCATCCACGGTAACTGTCCTGAGGTCTTTTCTTTCCCAAATAATCCCTTCTGAAAAAAGAAAACCGACCGCAAGCTCTTTTAAGTGAACAGGGGAACAAACAAGCGTGGCCAGTTCTTTGCCGTTCACAAAAAGGGTTATCGGCCTTTCCTTAATGATTACGTCTTGCAATACAGACAGCCCGCTGTGGTCATATCGCCTGACTTCGATTGAAGTTGTGTAATCCGTCAAATTTAATAACCCCCAAGTTATTTTACAGCGTTGGAAAAACCAGTACAAGTATGTTAAACTAATAGGCGATAAAATCCAAAGGAGCGACATCAAATGTATTCTGTAGGAATCCTTACGGCCAGTGACAAAGGGTCCATGGGAAAACGCGAAGACCTGAGCGGAGCAGCAATCAGGGATTTTATTGGGGTCTTGGGCTGGAAGGTAAAAACTTACCTTATCGTGCCCGACGATCTTGAAGGACTGGAAAACGCCCTGCTTGCCATGTGCGATGAAGAGAAACTGGACCTAATCTTCACCACCGGCGGAACGGGATTTTCCCCGCGTGACAATACACCGGAAGCGACCAAAAAGGTCATCGAAAAAGAAGTGCCCGGCATTCCTGAAATTATGCGCCTGGAGAGCCTGAAAAAGACCCCGCGGGCCATGCTTAGCAGGGCAACGGCGGGGATTAGAAAAGGCACTTTGATTATAAACCTGCCCGGCAGCCTTAAGGCGGTAAGGGAGTGTCTGGACATACTTTTCCCCACACTTATCCACGGCATGGAAATTCTCACCGGCAGAACCGGGGAATGCGGAAGCTAAAAAAGAAATATTTGCCTTTCCCCGGTATAAAAACCCCTTGCAGCGGAAAGAATAAAAGAACAAAAGATGAAAATAAAAGGAAAGACAAAGAAAATCGAAGAAAAGATATCCTAATCAACAAAGACGGCCTATTTCGTTGGAGAATGATGGTTGTCTTAAATGTCACTGTTTAATATTATTTAGCTATTGTTAGCACTCACTATTACCGAGTGCTAACAACCAAAAACCAACTTATAATATCCTTAAGGAGGGTTTTTTAGGTGATCAGACCACTAGGTGAAAGGGTAGTCATCAAGCCACTGCCGGGCGAAGAGGTAACAAAAGGAGGCATTGTACTGCCGGAAACAGCGAAGGAGAAACCCCAGGAAGGGGAAGTCGTAGCAGTGGGTCCGGGCAGACTGCTGGACAATGGCACAAGAGTGTCAGTTGACCTTAAAGTAGGAGACAAAATACTTTTCTCTAAATACGCCGGCAACGAGATCAAACTCGATGATGTTGAATACCTGATTATGCGCGAAACCGACATTCTTGGCGTTATAGAAAAATAATTAAGGAGGTATGAAAAATTGTCCGGAAAAGACATCGTCTTTCGTGAAGAAGCAAGACGTGCATTAGAAAAAGGAGTCAATGCCCTGGCGGACGCAGTCCGTGTAACATTGGGCCCCAAAGGACGCAATGTTGTGTTGGAGAAGAAATTCGGTTCTCCTATGATTATTAACGACGGTGTTACCATCGCCCGGGAAATTGAACTGAGCGACCCTCTTGAAAATATGGGCGCCCAGCTTATCAAAGAAGTAGCCATAAAAACAAATGACGTTGCCGGTGACGGCACCACTACCGCAGCAGTACTTGCCCAGGCAATCGTACGCGAGGGCATGAAAAACGTTGCCGCCGGCGCCAACCCCATGATTGTCAAACTGGGAATTGAGAAAGCAGTCGAAAAAGTCGTTGACGCGATCAAGTTCAGCGCCAAAAAGATTGAGACCAAAGCTGCCATTACCCAGGTCGCATCCATTTCCGCAAACAATACTGCCATTGGTGAACTGGTTTCCGAAGCCATGGAGAAAGTCGGCAAGGACGGCGTAATCACCGTTGAGGAATCCAAGGGCATTGGAACGACCCTTGAAATAGTCGAGGGAATGAACTTCGACCGGGGTTATATTTCTCCTTACATGATTACGGACGCCGACAAGATGGAGGCTACATTTAACGATCCATACATCCTGCTCACAGACAAGAAGATCGGCGCAATCGCGGAACTGCTGCCTGTGCTGGAAAAAGTCGTCCAGTCCGGCCGGCCAATCGTGATCATTGCTGAAGATATTGAAGGCGAAGCCCTGGCGACACTGGTGCTGAACAAACTGCGCGGCACGGTATCATGCGCGGCCGTAAAGGCGCCGGGCTTTGGAGACAGGCGCAAGGCCATGCTCGAAGACATCGCCATACTTACCAGCGGTACTGTCATCACCGAGGAACTCGGCTTAAAGCTTGACAAGGCTACAGTTGACATGCTGGGCAAAGCGTCAAAGGTCAGAATCAAGAAGGAAGAAACAATTATTGTCGGCGGAGCCGGCAATCCTGATACCATAACCGCCAGGATAGGCCAGATTAAGAAACAGATTGAGGAAACAACCTCTGATTTCGACCGTGAAAAGCTGCAGGAGCGCCTTGCCAAACTGGCCGGCGGAGTAGCCGTCATCCAGGTTGGCGCCGCAACCGAAACAGAGATGAAAGAAAAGAAACTGCGCATCGAAGATGCCCTTAACGCAACCCGTGCGGCTGTCGAAGAAGGCATCGTCCCCGGCGGCGGCGTTGCTTATATCGAAGCCGTAAAGTCACTGGAAGATATGGAAGGCGACTCCCCAGACGAAAAGACTGGAATTAACATAATCCGCAAAGCCCTGGAAGAGCCTTTAAGACAGATCTCCAATAATGCCGGTATGGAGGGTTCCGTAGTTGTGGAAAAAGTAAAGACATCCAAAGCCGGCGTTGGTTTTAACGCTTTAAGCGGAGATTATGTCGACATGATCGATGCTGGTATTGTGGATCCTGCAAAGGTGACCCGTTCCGCTCTGCAAAACGCTGCCTCCATCGCAGCGATGATCCTGACGACCGAGACCCTGATCGCTGACAAACCCGACAAAAAAGATGATTTCGGCGGCATGGGCGGCATGGGCGGCGGAATGCCCCCGATGATGTAATTGAATCTTTAAAAACTGTAAGTCAAATCCAAACCCCTTCGCTCATATACAGGCGTGGGGGTTTTTTATTGACTTTAATGCCTCCTTCGGGTATTGTGAAACGGGTGATTGGATGAATCTGACAAGGGATCAAATGGCTGAAATCATCGACCATACTCTTCTGAAAGCGACGGCCTCCGAAAAGGACATCCTGCAGCTATGTGAAGAAGCAAAATTATACAGATTCGGGTATATATGCGTAAACCCCTGCTGGGTTAAAAAAGCAGTGGCAGAGCTGTCCGGGACCAAAACCGGGATTTGCACAGTAATCGGCTTCCCCCTGGGCGCAACAACAGCTTCGGTTAAGCTCGGCGAGACCACTGAAGCTGTGCAGAACGGCTGTTCCGGGGTAGACCTGGTCATCAACCTGGGAGCGCTGAAAAGCGGATCTTACAGGCAGGTTGAAGAAGAAATCAAATCCGTTGTTGCCGCCGTGTCTGCCTGCGGCGACAACGGGCATGTGAAAGTAATCATCGAAACCTGCTATCTCAGCAGTCAGGAGAAAAAGACCGCCTGCCTCATCGCCCGGGATGCCGGCGCACGCTTTGTCAAAACCAGCACGGGGTTCGGCAGCGCCGGCGCTACTGTGGAAGACGTGGTACTGATCAAAAGCGTGATCGGGCATGAAATGGGCATCAAGGCCGCCGGGGGAATAAAGACGCTTGCCCAGGCGGTCGCTCTGGTTAATGCCGGGGCAACGAGATTGGGCACAAGTTCCGGCAGGGCCATCCTTCAAGAAATGGACGATGGTCAATGATACAGCATATTCATACACAAATTTTTGAAACAGCATTTGGGTGGGTGATCAGCGCCTGGTTTAATAAAGGCCTGGCTGCGCTTACACTGCCGCAGAAAAGCCCCGGTGAAGCAATTCATGGAATGGAAAGAAGATTAAGCAACTGGAGGAAGGACAGGAATGCATATTTTGTCCAGGACGTGCCTGCAGTAGAATTAGATGAACTGCTCCTGCATTTTCAGAGCCTGCTCCTGGATTATTATAATAGACTGCCCGTAAATTTCAACATTCCGGTAGACCTTTCCTGGTGCACACCCTTCCAGTTTCGTGTTTTAAATGCTATCCGGGCAATACCGTATGGCCAAACACTCTCCTACAAGCAGGTAGGCTTAGCCGCCGGGTATCCAAAAGCGGCCAGAGCGGTCGGCAATGCCGCCGGCTCAAATCTCACGCCCGTTGTGATCCCCTGCCACAGGGTAATTATGCATAACGGGAAGATGGGCGGTTTCAGTGACAAAATAGACTTCAAGAAATTGCTGCTGGATCTTGAATCCGCGAATGTCTGATTGTAAGTCTATTGTTCGGACGGCTTCTTTTATGGTATAATTTTTAAATAACGCTGGTGTGGCTCAGAGGTAGAGCAGCGCACTCGTAATGCGCAGGTCGTCGGTTCAAATCCGACCACCAGCTCCAAAGATAAGCAAGCCCCGCAAGTTATGCGGGGTTTTTGTTTGTCAGCAGATTCAAGTAGGATTAGCGGTTTAGGGATAATTTGGGGATAGTTCGCATCAAATGAAACTTAAAAAGACAAAAATAGAACGAGCTTTTCTGCGCGAATGAGTCCACGCGCCATCGTCTGCTATGTCGTCAAATGGGTAGTCCTCGTAGGCGGTGGGAAACGTCAGGCAGAAGTTGTTTTTGTCAACTGAAAAGTTTACCACCACGAGTAAATAATTTGTCCACTCTAACCCTACGCTTTTTACAGCGTATAGTAAGCATGGTTTTCTAATTCATTAAGATACCGGATGCTGGAGCCTGAGCTTGTTCCCCTTTTATAAAGGTTTCGCCTACCACTGGACTCAGACATGGACGGCAACCGCGTTAGCGGCTTGGCCTTGACCGACGTGGTAAAATACTAAAACCGGGGGTGGGCGAGATAATCTATGATACCGTCTACCATCACCCTCGCCTGCCCCCTGGAACCGATGAAACACGGCGAGTCAAGGCTTGCCGGCCATATCGCTTTTAGTTCTAAACAAGGAACGAATTTAGGCTGGAGGCGTATTAAATAACTGGTGTTCAGAATCTCATTCGG
Organism: Eubacteriales bacterium; assembly: GCA_041653135.1. Taxonomy (GTDB): domain Bacteria; phylum Bacillota; class Desulfotomaculia; order Desulfotomaculales; family Nap2-2B; genus 46-80. Next base: position 37,768 of record JBAZGB010000022.1, read on the forward strand.
TACCCGATTTCTTTATTCAGGCAGTCGTAGGAATTCCAATCTGCCTGTTTCGAATATGCAGAATCGATCAGTAAAAAGAATCTCTTTGCTTTTTCTAAAGCTTCGGTGCTATCCATGCCGGTCATCCCTTTAAGCCATTCGTCGGAAATCTCAATTATTTTATGGGCTGCAGCGTTCCTGGCTTTATCCTCAAAATTCCTTAATGTTTCGGCAAGCCTGATCGCCTGGCGGTGGTTTATGGATATTCATTCCACGACCTGCCTGTTAAGCGGTGTAGGCAGGGGTGACATTTCAACCCTCAGATGCGGTTTAATAGGTTCGTGTTCCTCAGCCGTCCCATGCTCAGCCTAGAGACTCATCTTGGCGTAACCGCTTCGCCGCAAGCCCCGTTTCCCGCGGACTACGTTACCTTGCCAGTGTCTGCAAGTCACCGCCGCTTCGGCTCATTTCTTCTCACAGCATAAAAAGGGCATGTCTATTATATGGGAATTAGACACGCATTCCAAACATGCTCAAGTAACTGTGTTCCTTTGCAAAAACCCGGTTAGCTGGGCATACTATAGGTAATATCAATGCCCCATACATGATCAGGGTGGTCGATTGTGACTTTGCGCAACAGGTAAGGGTACAACTGGTGTTCAATGTTGCGCTTGCTGAGATTGGGGCCTGGACTAATGCCGGCTATTTCCATTTCCTGCATATACCGCTGCACCGTTTTACGGCTTACGGTTATAGTCTCACGACGAAACTGTGCTTTGATGCGCCGGGAGCCGTAAAACGGACATTTGGTATATATTTCATCAATACGGTGTTTAATAGTGACTTCCCTTTGAGAAGGAGGCACTGGCTGGTAGTAAAGGCTTGAGCGGTTGAGACTGAGCAATTCAACCTGGACTGTTAGGGGCATTTCCGGATCTCCCCTGTCTACCAGCACTAGACGCTCCACCCTACTCAAGGTTGATGCCAGATTTTTTTTTCAACCACGTCAATTGAGTAGTTAATTTACCAATCTC
>JBAZGB010000023.1:0-38167 GCA_041653135.1 Eubacteriales bacterium
TATATCAACTCTTGTTAATGTCGAAGCCCCGATGCAAATTCCGGCTGCATGCATTGTCGATTCCAACTCCTACTTTTAAATATTTGCAAATGAACCTTTGCTTTCTACAAAAAACACCCATGAAATTCTTAAGGAGCCAGGCAAGAATCTGTGTAGTATCTAATTCGTTTCATATCTATATTTATATAATAGCTATTTTTTTTCAAGGGGAATTATGTCGAAGTATGTGTTTTAATAGCTCTAACTATGATTCGCTGTTCATTCGATGATCCGCCTGGCCAAAGATAAGGTGATGTGCTTGTTCATTATTTAGCGGATTCCAGAACCAACGCCAAGAAACAGACCATGATGTGGCCGCGTACCCGGCTGTCTTTGTAATGGTAGACAGGCCTTAAATCTAAAATGGACTTCATGTTCCTGAAAGCTCTTTCTACTCTCCAGAGATCTTTGTAGGCCAAGGCTGTTACATCAGTATCAAGATCAGCATTGGTGCGTAAAACAGTATGCCTGGTATAAAAAAGAGCCTTTAAGGGGCTCTTTTCCAAGCTGAAATTAAAAGAGCGGTTACTTGCTAAAACAGCCGGGCATGCAAGAAAAACCAAGTATTAAGAGGATCAGAATCAGGAAAATAACAAACGAACCGCTCCCGCAACCAGTACCGCAATCCGTGCCGCATCCGAAACCCATTATTGAAATCCCCCTTTCGAGTATTTGTTACCATAGTATGGTGGTTGCATGACATATGTTACCAGCGTATAGAAATAATGGTTATCTCTTAAAGGGGGATGAATTCTATAACAGAGGCAAACCAATAAGTGTGCTAAATAGTCGCAAAATTAAAATATAATAAAATAATTAAAAATTACTATTGACAATAATTAAAATATATAGTAACATAAAAACACCCTAAAAAAAGGATCGCAAGGTCCTAAAAATAGGGAGGTGCTCCAAAAGGATCGGCGAAGTTTTGCATAGTTCTCCAAGAGAGGTTTAGAGCAAAGACTTGCAGGTGGGAAAGATAACTAAAATAGTTATTCTCGAAGAATGCAGGAAGTAGCCGGTCAGTCCGAAAAAGACGGTAGACGTACCGGACAGATTGGACTAGGAGTATAAAAACAAAAGGAGGAATGTGCTGATTGCACTACGCTCCTGAAAAAGGGTAGGGAATCGGAATCCATATGGATACTGAACCTGCCCTTTTTCGTTTGTTTTTAATCTAATTATTCAGCTTTCCTTTTTCGGAAAGCATTTTTTTAACCCGGAAACCGGATGGGGCAGTTGCGGCTAAATGGGAATAAACTTTTAGAGGGCTTAATATTATACAAACAAAACACTGTGTCAAATATTTATTTTGAAGGAGATTTTTTTGAAAAAGCTTATCTGTGCAAGGCGTCATCAGAGAAACTTTTTATTTCCATCGAGAAAGAACTCTGACAAACCGGGTTCAAACGCCAGAGGATTCTCTATCCTTAAGCATCTGCCGATCAGGTATATGCCGCCTCCGGGTGAACGGGCTGATTATAAATTAGCTGTTAAATTAGATCAGAAAGAAAATGAAAGACCGGCAGACGAATTAGGTGCGGACACAAGCCTGACCAATGAAACGAAGTGATTTGCTTTCAGGGGTTGGATAAAACAATTTCCGGAGAACATGCTTTAAAACTGCAATAGACCGGAAGGACAAGCTATATTCATAATGCTTCTAAAAAGAAGGATGGTGTGTTGATGGGAATAGGGCAGGAATTCTAATCTTTGGCTGCCTTTTTGGCTGGGAGGCGGATGAGGTATTTAGTCATGTATATTGGGCAAAATACGTTGAAATGGTACATAAAAGCCATGTTTAGCATATTATGGTTAAACGTTGCTGTGGTTTGTCAATACCATGCGGGAAAACAGCCTATTGCTACATAGGCGGAGACAACCCTTTATATGCCTATTTATAAGAAACTTGTATGGATATTTTTAGCTTTAAGCGGGACCCGGACGTCAGTTCAGATACTATTTTATAAAGATTCTAAATCAAGAAAGTCTAATAATCCTGGGTTTGGTTAAAAAAGAAACACTTATCTGATTAAATCCAGTTTGTTTTTGGATTTATATTTTGTTTGTAACTAAACTGACAGGATTAAAATTCTTTAATGAAGTTGGGTATAGATTAAACGACAAAGGGAAAACTCGACTTTTGTTGAAATTTAAAATAGTAAATTTTATCAAGGAGGTACCCGTGATGTTTTTAAGCAAGGAAGAGGTTTTGCTTTTAGAACTCTACATACACTACCTGACCAGGTTCCTCGAAGAAGCTGACCAAATAGACGAAGACGAGATCCCGGTCCCAAAATATGTGTTTGAAGCTCTGCAAGAAATAAATAATCTTCTGCAGTAAGAATGTGAGGACTAAAAGCCGCTCTGCTTGGAGCGGGTTTTTTAGCTTCAAGAGAGAATACCCGCGGTCTGTTAAAACTGATCCCTGTTGCCGCCAGTATTTTCGGTATTGGGCTGATTGCCTTTTCTCAATCACGTACTTTATGGCTTTCCTATTTTTTAATGCTGGTTACAGGTTTGGGTATGGTAATGCAGATGGCCTCGTGCAATACTGTGATCCAGACTATTGTTGCCGATGACAAAAGGGGAAGGGTGATGAGCTTTTATTTCATGTCCTTTATGGGGATGATGCCGCTAGGCAGTTTATTGGCAGGCAGCCTGGCAAATACAATGGGGGCGCCAAAAACCTTGCTCGTTGGCGGTATTGCCTGCATTTTGGGGGCGCTCACTTTTGCCTGTAAAACCTCGTCGCTGAGAGAAGCGCATAAGAATGTTTAGAAAAGAACAGACGGGTTTAAAATTAACACGTCTGTTTTTGCAGCTTTAGACTTATTGTTCTCATATGGCGTTTATTTTCCGCCGGCGCCATTTTATGTTTTCAAATAAAGAGACTATTTGTATTCCTGCTTATCCAGTTCAGCATCGTCACCCGGTTCCATTTCAATTGAAAGAATCATTACCTGATCAGGATACACGGATAATCCTTCTGCAAGCTTATCGCGGATAAGCGCCTGGGTTTCTTTTTCGTCCTGACAGGGCAGGTTTTCCATCGTAATAGCGAAAACAACCCTCATTATGTTATCCTCCTTTCCAAGATCTGTTTTGAAAACAGTTTAAGGCGGGGAAAAAACTTACCTGGCTACAGTATAAATTTTTCAACAAAAAACCGTTTCTTCCTGCTCTTATTCTGAAATAAATTTGGCAGACACGGCGAGCCTGCGTCAATAGATCCTAAAATGCTGCCGTTCATTGACTTTACCATATTTTAACGGTATAGTATTTGTGTTAAAGATCGATCATATTTAAGATTAGCAGTTGTTTGTTAGTTTAAACGGATTAATCCTGTTAATATCTTCGGGAGTGAGCGCTATCATGTACGCGGTAATCCTTGCGGGGGGAAGCGGGACCCGTCTGTGGCCGCTGAGCAGGGAAAATAACCCCAAACAAAACCTAAAACTGCTGAATGACGAAAAGAGCCTTTTCCAGGAAACAGTGGAGAGAGTTCTAAAAATTGTTCCCGAAGAACAAATTATAATCGTCGTTCATAAGGATCAGAAAGCCGGCATTGAGGATCAGCTTAAGAGTCTGGGAATTGAGAAGGCTGTCTTGATGCGTGAGCCTGCAGCTCGCAACACAGCGCCCGCTATCGGCCTGGCAGCCTGGTATATTGAAAAGGTTGACGGGCAGGACGCTCTTATGGCAGTGCTGCCTGCAGATCATCTGGTCACTTCCAAAGAGGAATTCGCCGGTCTTTTTAACCAGGCCAGGAAATCTGCCGAACTTTACGGTATGGTTACTTTTGGAATCAGGCCGACCTATCCGGAAACAGGCTACGGGTATATCAACTGCGGGGAAAGTTTGGATCAATGGACATACAGGGTACGGCAATTTGTGGAAAAGCCTGATTTTGATCAGGCGTGCCTTTATATAAAGGATCCGAACTTTTTATGGAATAGCGGTATGTTTGTCTTTAAAGTAGGTGTTCTGACCGAGCAGTACCGCAGATTTCTTCCTGATTTGTCGGGTAGTTTAGACAGCCTGGATTACAGGGAATACTCCAACCTGGAACAAATTTACGGGTCAATCGAAAATATCTCCATCGACTATGGAATTCTTGAAAAGTCGGATCGTGTAACGGTTATTCCGGCTGATTTGGGCTGGAGCGATGTCGGAAACTGGGAAAGCCTGTATAAAATTTTCCCCAAGGATATTCATGGGAATCATATCAGGGGAAAAGTGATCAGCCTGGACACGCACAGTTCACTCATTTATTCACAGACGCGTTTAATCAGTACTGTCGGAGTTGAGAACCTCATTATTGTTGATACACAAGACGCCCTTTTAATATGTTCCAGAGAAAAGTCACAGGAGGTAAAAAAGATTGTGGAAGAAATAAAAAAGAACACTTTATTGGAAAACCAGTTTAATTCCGCCGGCGATCAACTTTCTGAAGCATATAACAAGTGGCTGAATTCCGGGGTAATCGATCCGGATACCCGCCAGGAACTTTTAGATATCAAGGATGACCGGGACAGTATAATTGACCGGTTCGGGGCCGAATTAAGCTTCGGCACCGGAGGAATGCGCGGGATAATCGGAGCGGGATTGAACAGGATCAACCGGTACGTGATAAGAAAAGCAACACAGGGTCTTGCCGACTACCTGCGTAATCAGTACAGGGAAATTCTAAAAATCAAGGTAGCCATAGCCTATGATACAAGGTACTGTTCTTGCGAATTTGCCGAAGAGACTGCCCTGGTCCTGTCCGCCAACGGGATTGAGGCGCTGGTTTTCGAAGGGGTCCATCCGACTCCTTTACTCTCCTTTGCAACCAGGGAACTTGGGTGTTGCGCCGGTGTGGTAGTTACGGCCAGCCATAACCCTCCCAATTACAACGGTTACAAGGTTTACGGGCCGGACGGGGCGCAGATGGTTTCTCCCATGTCCGACGAACTTTCAAAGGCCATTTCGCAGGTAGATATGTTTGACGGGGTGCATATAATTCCCATGGAGGAAGCGGTTGATAAGGGACTGTTTAAATATATCGATCCTGATTTGGATGTTCTTTATAAAGAAAAAGTCCGCGCCCTTTCCTTGACTGAACCGAAAAGTAATTTGAAAGTAGTTTTTACACCTCTTCACGGCACAGGTTCCTGTTTTATTCCCGCCCTGCTGGGGGAAACGGGTTATATAGATCTATATACAGTAGAAGAGCAGCTGTCGCCGGACCCGGCTTTTCCCACTGTGAGGGTTCCCAATCCCGAGGATCCGGAAACTTTTACAATGGGCCTGAAAATGGCAGAACGCTTGGATGCGGATCTTGTTCTGGCTACAGATCCGGACTGCGACAGAATTGGCTGCGCCGCCCGGGACAAAAACGGCAGCTGCCGTTTCCTCAGTGGAAACCAGCTTGGCGCCCTGTTGCTGGAATACATCCTGGGACGGCTTTCTGAAAAAGGCGCTTTGCCTGTTGACGGTGTTGTAATCAAGACAATAGTCACCGGGGAACTGGGTAAAGCGATCGCGGCGTTTTACGGTATACGAACGATGGAAACACTGACGGGATTTAAGTATATAGGAGAAAAAATTAAGGAATTTGAAGAAACCGGTACCAATCGTTTCCTTTTTGGATATGAAGAAAGCTATGGTTTTCTGGCCGGAACTTTCGTGCGCGATAAGGATGCCAATATCGCAGCTTTTCTTATTGCCGAGATGGCTGCTTACTACAAGCAAAGAGGGCAGGATCTGCACGAAGTCCTGGAAGGTTTATATGAACGGCACGGTTATTACAAAGAGGATCTGCTCTCGCTTGACCTGGCAGATAAGGCGTTGGAAGCAAAGCTGTTGGATGCTTTTAATAAGGAGCTTCCAGAGATAGACTGTATGACTGCCGTGGAAAAAAGGGATTATTCCTGTAGTATCTGTTACGACCTGATTAATGGCTCAAAGAGTCCTTTGGATCTGCCGGGTTCCAGGGTCCTTTATTGTAAATATGACGACAGCAGCTGGTATTGTGTCAGACCATCCGGCACAGAACCCAAAATAAAAATTTATCTTTCGGTAGTAGGGAAAAGCGACGGGGAAGCCAATCAAAAGATGGAAAGCCTAAAAAAAGCGATCCTGTCCAAGGCCGGTTAAGCAAGCCTATTTTTAAAAGAATATTTTATTGGCCATATCCAGGGAATTGACGTAAAAATCCGCAACTTCTTTTTCGTCAAGATTCAATTTGCCGGCCAAATTATGAAAACACTCCCAGTCTCCTTTTTCGTAGGCTATCATCAGGTCGTAGGGATCTCTAAAGGGACTGCCATTGCCCAGCAGCGCTTCCTTGGTTTCTTCACAGATGGGCAGATCCGGCAGGATGTTTTCCAGGGGCTGATCTAAAAAGGCATCTATCAAAGAAAACATGCCCAGCAGGAAAAACTCGGAGCTTCTGTCTTTAAAGCCCACCTTTGCAGAAAGCAATTCGCAAAATGTAGCCCTGCAAAGGGCTGTAATAATCAGTTCGTTAGGCTTGTCCTCCCCGATCATCTTTAAGGCAATTAAAGAAATCCATTTAATAGTTCCTTTTTTACCCAGTAGAGTAAGGGCGTGCTTTATCGAGCGGATTTCTGATTTTAAATAAAAAACAGCCGAGTTTATAAACCTTAAGAGCTTGTATGACAGGGCTACATCATTTCTGATCAATTTTTCAACACTATCAAGATCAAAGTCCGGCTTGTTGATCGTTCTCAGGAGATGGAAATAGTTCATTTTATGGGTAGGGATGTCTTTACCTCTTACTATCACAGGCTTGCTGAAGAAATAACCCTGAAAGTATGTATAGCCCATTTGCTGAGCCTCGGTATATTCGTCATATGTCTCAACTTTTTCGGCTAAGAATTTTTTATGTTTGCCAATTGTGTTGATGATATCTTTTCTTGAAGAGGAATCAGTATTTAAAAAATCAACCTTGATAAAGTCGGCCAGGTCGATTAAGGGTTTGTGCTTCTCACTGTATAAAAAATCATCCAGGGCAAGGACAAACCCCATATCTTTCAACCTTCTGCAGGCCTGGATCATTTTAGCGTCCGGGTCAATGTTTTCGAGAATTTCAATGACAGTCGTTTCTTGGGGAAGGTATGTGGCGACCTCGCCTTCCAATAAATTTTTTGTAAAATTGATAAAAGCTCTTTTCCCTCTGGTGAGTTTTTCAAAACCTATTAAAAGTAAGCTGGATGTGATTACCTCCAGAGTTGCCTTGTCACCGTCATCACAGTCGTAATAGTTGCCTGCGCCCGATCTGTAAAGCAGTTCATAGGCAAAAACGTTTTTATTTTCATCAAAAATCGGCTGCCTGGCTAAAAGGACTTCCATATAGAATACCTCTTTTAAACTCCAAGTTTTGCTTTTTTAAGTTATCGTCCCGGTTAAAAGAAATCTTAAGCCCAAACAAATTTCCCGCCTTTCCCCCTTAATCGGAAAAGCCCTTTCCAAAAAGGCTTTTTCGGAAAGCTTAAGTTGGTTAAGTTGAAAAAACATAAAAGTTGTGGTAGAATTGTTTTATAAAATAGGAAAGTAATATCTTAATTGCAGATAATATTTGTAAAATATACCTGGAAATATAAAAATAGCCCCCGGTTGGTTTCCGGAGGCCTCGCAAACTTTGGCTGCGGGACTAGGATTCGAACCTAGGCAGCATGATCCAGAGTCATGCGTGCTACCACTACACCATCCCGCAAGTATTATAAAAATAGCATGGATTGCTTTTTTTGTCAAGGCTGGCAGTGCACGAAGGTTGAGTCAGTTCCCGCGATAAAAATCTTTATCCAGGAATATTTTGACTGTCATTCTGGGAAACTTGGTATTGGAGGATTAGATGATTCTTGGAGTAAATTATATTTTAAACAGAGTTCAAAAACCTGCCCGGTATGTTGGTGGAGAATGGAATATCGTAAAGAAAAACTGGGATTCGGTTTCCGTTAAAGTTGCTTTTGCTTTTCCGGATACATATGAAGTGGGGATGTCTTACCTCGGCCTGCAGATACTCTATTATGCAGTGAACAGCAGGCATGACGCCCTGATGGAGCGCGTCTTTGCCCCCTGGACAGATATGGAGAAGGAAATGCGTGAGCGGAGGGTTCCTTTATTCAGCCTGGAATCACAGAAGCCGGTCAGTGATTTTGATATTCTTGCTTTTACCCTGCAGTATGAAATGACTTTCACAAATGTTATAAATATGCTGGATCTTGCCGGACTTCCCCTGCATACAGGGCAGCGTACTGACAAACACCCGCTAGTTATTGCGGGTGGGCCTTGTGCCTTCAATCCGGAGCCTCTTTCCGATTTTATTGATCTCTTTGTAATTGGAGAAGGGGAAGAAGTGTTTTCAGAGTTGTTGGATCTCTGGATTGAACTGAAAGGGAAAGCAAACCGGGAGCGCTTCCTGGTTGAGGCATCCAGAATACCTGGTGTTTATGTCCCCTCCCTTTATGAAGTAAGCTGTAAAGATGGAAAGATTCAGTCGATCAAACCGCTTCTTGAGAAAATCACTGAAGCAGTTACAAAAAGAGTCGCTAAAAACTTTGACATGGCTTCTTTTCCTGACAGCCCAATCGTACCTACAACAGAAATAATACACGACAGGATTATGCTCGAAATAGCAAGAGGTTGCACAAGGGGCTGCCGTTTCTGCCAGGCCGGGATGATTTACCGGCCGGTGCGGGAAAAATCCCCGGTGACACTTGTTTCACAGGCCAGAAAATTAGTTGCGAGTACGGGTTACGGGGAAATTTCCCTGACTTCCTTAAGCGCGTCCGATTATTCGTGTATTACTGAAGTCGTACGTCAGCTTCTTGACGAACTGCAGGATAAGAAAACAAGCATATCTTTGCCTTCCCTGCGCGTTGACGCTTTTTCCATTGAACTTGCCAAGGAAATTCAGCGAACGCGCCGGGCCGGGTTGACATTTGCCCCGGAGGCCGGGACACAGCGTTTAAGAGATACAATCAATAAAGGAGTCACCGAAGAAGATTTATTAACTGCGGTTTCCGCCGCTTTTGCAGCCGGCTGGTCTGCTTTGAAACTTTATTTTATGATCGGCCTGCCGACTGAGAAAATGGAGGATATTGAAGGGATAGTTCTATTGTCACGTCGGGTATTGGAAAAGGGGCTCAGTATGGGAGTTTCTCCCGGCAGGGCAAAGGTTACGGTCAGCGTTTCCTCATTCGTTCCAAAAGCGCATACCCCTTTTCAGTGGGAACCGCAGGCGGCGCAGGATTATTTATTTAATGTGCAAAAAACGCTCAAAAAATCGCTTAAAGAAAAGTCGCTGGTTTTTCACTGGCACGATCCCAGGGTAAGTTTTATTGAGGCGGTATTTGCCCGTGGAGGCAGACAGTTGGGCGCAGCGCTTGAAAAAGCCTGGTCCCTGGGCTGCCGTTTTGACGGATGGTCCGAGTGTTTTAATGATCAACTCTGGCAAAAAGCGTTTGAATTGACCGGGATAAACCCCGAATCTTACGCTTACAAAAGATATGCCTATGAGGATTTGCTGCCCTGGGATCACATTCATACAGGAGTAAGCAAAGAATATTTGATCAGGGAACATAAAAGAGCTGTATCAGCAGAAGTTACACCTGACTGCCGGGCGGGAAATTGTTCCGGCTGTGGTTTATGTGCTGAATTGGATACGGAACCGGAATTGTATGGAGGTAAAAGGATTGCCAAGATACAGGATGTTGTATAGCAAGGATGGCCCTGCCCGTTTTATATCACATCTTGATCTTGTGCGGACATTTGAACGGGTGATCAGGAGAGCTGATCTACCGGCAGCTTTTTCAATGGGCTTTAATCCCCATTCAATTTTTAGTTTTGCAGCGCCTTTACAGGTTGGTATAGGGGGTGAGAGTGAGTACCTGGATATACTGCTTAAAAATGAAGTTCCCCCTGAAGAATTGTATGCTTCCATAGGAAGTGTCCTTCCGGAAGGCCTTTGTTTAAAAGAGGTCCGGCAGGTGCCCGATGATTCCCCCGCTCTGATGTCTGTCGTGGAATGGGCGGAATACGAAGTAAAAGTAGAACTTGAGAAACAATTAAGCGCCGGCGGGCTGGAAGGATATATTGATTCTTTTCTCAAGCGGCCCGAGATTGTTATTAGAAGGAAGGCTAAAAAAGGGCGTGTAAAAAATATTGACATCCGCCCGGGTATATATGATTTAGGGGGTCTTATCAAGGATAACATTTTAATATTAAAGATGAAATTAAAGACAGGCAGCAACGGAAGTGTGCGTCCGGGGGAAGCGCTGGATGCTTTTCTAGAGCATAATTCTCTGGTACTAAAGCCTGTGGAAACTGATATAGTACGTACCGGGGTATTCCCTGTTTAACAGTAGGGAATGTATTTGAAGAGGTGAAATGATGTTTAAAGAAATAGTAATCAATGCCGGGGAAGAAGAAACAAGAGTTGCAGTTTTGGAAGACCGCGTGTTGGTTGAGATGTATATAGAAAGATCATTTAATCAGAGACTGGTCGGCAACATTTTTAAAGGGCGGGTAGAAAATGTCCTGCCGGGAATGCAGGCCGCCTTTGTTGATATTGGCCTGGAAAAGAATGCCTTTTTATATATAGAGGACGCGCTGCCTCCCCGTTCCAACGGGCACTCGGCTGATGCCATATCCAATAATATTTCCTCAGTCTTGAAAAGAGGCCAGGAAGTAGTTGTCCAGATTATTAAAGCTCCTCTGGGGAGCAAGGGAGCCAGGGTTACCACACATATTACACTGCCCGGCAGGTACTTGGTGCTGATGCCGACAACCGATTATATAGGGGTTTCTAGAAGGATTGACTCCGGTAAGGAAAGAGACAGGCTAAAAGAACTGGCTTACCGCATTAAACCCGAAAATATGGGCTTGATCGTGCGCACTGTGGCTGAGGGGGTTGATGAAGCAGAGCTGCGCGGCGACGTGAACATGCTGCTTCAACTCTGGCAGAAAATAAATTCCCGGGTAGCGCGCGGCCCTGCTCCTGTCCTGGTTCACCGCGACCTGGAGTTAAGCCACAGGATCTTAAGGGATTTGTTCAGCGAGGATGTTGACCGGCTGCTGGTAGATTCACGGTTGGAATATGAAAAAATCATGGATCTTCTGGATATCACCGGACCGCACTTGAAACACAAGGTGCTGCTCGAACTTCGTGACAACATCTTTCGTGATTATGATCTCGAACAGGAACTTGGAAAAGCCCTTAAAAGAAAGGTCTGGCTTAAATGCGGGGGTTACATAGTTATCGACCAGGTGGAAGCTTTAACTGTCATTGATGTCAATACAGGCAAGTTCGTAGGTTCGGTTGATCTGGAAGACACCGTTTTGAAAACCAACCTTGACGCGGCTGCCGAAATTGCCCGGCACCTGCGCCTGCGCAACATTGGCGGGATCATCATCGTTGATTTCATAGACATGCAAAAGGATGAACACCGGCGAAAAGTGCTGCAGGTTCTTGAAGATGAAATTAAAAAAGATAAAACCAAGACAAATATCCTTGGCATTACCCAGTTGGGCCTCGTGGAGATGACAAGGAAAAAGACGCGGCCAAGTCTTTCCGAGATACTGCAAAAATCCTGTCCGTACTGTGACGGACGCGGCAAGGTGCTTTCAGAAGAAACAGTTGGGATACATTTTAAGAATCATATTTTTGAATTAGCCCGGCAGACAGGTGTGGATACAATACTGGTGGAAGCACATCCCCTGGTCGCAGCACGCCTGATCGGCGCCGGTGGCGCCAACCTGCGTGAGCTTGAGCAAAAGACGGGTAAGAATATGTATATACGCGGTGCGCAGGCCCAGCACATAGAATCGGTAATCATGCGGCCGCTGCATGATCAGGCGGAAACCAAGGTCCAGATACTTCCGGTCAGATCAGGTCAGATGCTCGAGGTAAAAGTCGAGGAAGCGCATGTATCCAATGCGAATGACGGAATTGCCCGGGTAAACGGTTTTGTGCTTGATATTGAAGGCGCCGGTTCATTGATTGGCAAAACAGTGCCTGTAGAAGTCAACAGGGTGTACAGGACTTACGCACGGGCTAAAGTGATTGGCAGACAGGTGGGCTCTTAATGCGTATTCTCATAGCCGGAGCGGGAGCATTGGGGTCTGTTTTCGGCGGTTTCTTAAGAAAGGCCGGCCATCAAGTAACCCTTCTCGGCCGTGCCTGGCACCTTGACGCAATTGAAGAAAAAGGTCTGCGTATAGAAGGAATTTGGGGTTCTCATAAAGTAGGAAATTTTACTCTGGCAACCTCGCCGGACAGCCTGATGAAATCATATGACCTTGTTCTTGTTACCGTAAAATCTTATGATACTGAAAAGATGGCCGGGAAACTGACTCCCTTTGCAAACAACGGTTCTTTAACGGTTTCACTCCAAAACGGGCTTGGGAATACCGAAATTATGTCATCAGTTCTTGGCGCGGGTAATGTTGTCTCGGGCCGTGTAATTTTCGGCGCGGAAATCACTGAACCCGGGCTTGTCAAAGTTACCGTTATTGCCGATGACGTTGTCCTTGGCCCTCCTGTAAAAGGAGCAAAAGTTCCGGAGCCGGACAAAATAGCCGCCATTGTCGGTTTGCTTTTGAAAGCGGGAATCCCCTGCCGTTATGATGAAAATATACAGGGCTTAATCTGGGCGAAGGCTTTTTATAACTGCGCCCTTAATCCTTTAGGCGCACTGTTTGGAATGAATTACGGCCAGCTTGCCGATAATCAAAACGCCCGTCTAATTATGGAACAGATTGTTTCGGAAGCTTTTCAAGTGGCGCTGTCGCGTAAAATTGCTTTACCCTGGAATTCACACGAACATTTTTTAGAGGCTTTTTATGAGGAGATGGTTCCGCCTACACGCAACCACCGCCCATCAATGCTTCAGGACTTGGAAAGGGGACGCTTAACTGAAATAGACGCCTTAAACGGACGCATCTTATCTTGGGCAAAAGAAGCTGGTTTAGATGTGCCCGTTAACGAAACAATTACCCGCTTGATAAAGATCAAGGAAAAGCATATAGTCTGAAGAAAAATAGAATCTGTATCGTCAAAGCCGCCTGAGAAGGCGGCTTTTTTGACGCTCAAGGCAAGGAACTCTGCGCTCCAGCCGGACAAAGAATTAATTCTGCTCAAGTACAAAAATCATTTCAACAGGTTTATTCAGCAGCCTGGCAATTCTAATTGCAAGTGCGAGTGAAGGGTTATATAAAAACGCAATATGAATCTCCATTTCATCGGCTTTTTTAAATATTTTCACGCTATTATATCCCCCTTCGGATTAATGTAAAGAGAACTTTACATTTGATACATTGCTGTCTAAATACAGGAAGGTTCTACTGAATACTTACCTTTTCATCCTTACTCTTAAACCAACCTTTCCTGCCTTCCATGATCCTCATGCAAAATAAGAAACTGCAAAACTTTTAAAAAATTATTAAAAAAAAGCAGGAATTTTTTTATTAATCTAGAAATTAAAGTGGTGTAAAGTGGTGGAAAGTGGGTCAGCGAAATATGTTTATGGGTGAATACCAGCATACCATAGATGATAAAGGGAGGCTTTTTATTCCTGCCCGTTTTCGCGATAGCCTGGGTATTAAGTTTGTTTTAACCAAAGGCCTGGATAGTTGTTTATTTGCCTACCCCCCCCAGGAGTGGACAATACTTGAAGAGAAAATGCGTCTCATGCCCTTTACCAGTGCGGACGTCCGGGCCTTTGTCCGTTTTTTCTTTGGCGGCGCCTGTGAATGTTTAGTCGACAGGCAGGGAAGAATATTAGTCCCAAATAACCTCAGAAAGCATGCGGCTTTAGAGAAAGAAGCCGTTATTATTGGAGTATCCTCCAGAGTTGAAATTTGGTCAAGGGAAAGTTGGGAGAAATATAACAGCGGAAACGCTGATTTGGTTGAACAAATAGCCGAGAAAATCGGGGGTTTTGGTATTGTTGTCTGACAAATGTGGTGAGCGGTAAATCATATGACAAATCCTGATAAGGAAGGTGATCAAAAAAAATTATTCCACACGCCGGTAATGATGGAAGAAGTCCTCTCTTCATTGATGTTAAAGCCCGGCGGTTCTTATGTGGATTGTACGGTCGGCGGCGGGGGGCATAGCCGCAAAATCCTGGAATTAACCTCCCCCGACGGCCGTCTGACAGGCTTGGACAGGGACCCTTTTGCGCTTGATTATGCAAGACAATGCCTTGAAGAATATCAAAGCAGAACAACCTTAATAAAGAGTGATTTTGTTTTTTTGCCACAGGTGCTCAATCAGCTTGGAATTACTTCTGTAGACGGTATTCTGTACGATCTGGGAGTCAGTTTAGCCCAACTTGATAATCCGGAACGCGGTTTCAGTTACCAGTTTGACGGTCCTTTAGATATGCGCATGGATCCTGCGGAGTCCGTCAGCGCGAAGGATCTGGTGAATGAACTTTCGGAAACCGAGTTAGCAGATCTAATCCGGCGATATGGCGAGGAATCTTGGGCCAAAAGAATTGCGGCGTTTGTAGTTCAGGAACGAAAATATAGCACAATACAGACAACCGGCGAACTGGTCAATATTATTAAAAAAGCAATCCCGGCACGCAGCCGCCGCCGCGGACCACACCCGGCAAAACGCACTTTTCAGGCCCTGCGTATTGCTGTCAACCAGGAACTGGATAAATTGGGCAAGTCCATACGGGAGGCAGTTCCCTTTTTGAAAGCCGGGGGACGTATTTGTGTAATCTCCTTTCACTCCCTTGAAGATCGAATCATCAAGGAAACGTTCAAGGAAATATCATCAGTCTGCTCTTGCCCACCTGATTTTCCCTACTGTATATGCGGAAGAAAGGCCTGTCTGCGGATTATAAGGCCTTCGCCCATCAAGCCAAAAGATATTGAACTTGAGCAAAACCCGCGTTCACGCAGCGCGAAGCTTCGGGTTGCGGAAAAGATTGAGTAAGTTCTAAAGTAAAAGGAAGATGAATAGATTGGTAGCGGTACAAGAACAATCCAAATATGCCAGTTTGCCCGAGATACTAAACAAGCCCGCCCGGCAAGTCAGAAAATCACTTCTGTCAAGCAGACAGAAAGTAGTTATCGCCGGTTTGGTATTATCAGTCTTTATTTCAGGAATATTCGTTGTTTTTCTGTATGCTCAGATGGTGAGCACAGGCTACCAGATATACAAGCTCCGGATGCAGACAGCCAGCCTGGATATGCAGGTAAAAGATTTATCCGAAGAACTGGAGCGGCTTTCATCTTTAGACAGGATCGAAATGGTAGCTACCACGAAACTGGGCATGGTCAGGCCGGATTTAAAAACAATGGTAGTTATCCAGACAGAACCGGCTGAAAAGACAACGCTTGAAAACGAAGCATCCTCTCCGGGGGAAGACACATACATGGCAGGCGGGGCGGACAAGAAGAATAATTGGGTCATTCAGGCACTGGTAAATTTGGTCGCTGATAATCATGACGCTAATCTCAGACGCCAGGCGTCGTAGCCGGGTTTAAAGAAACCTGATTAAAGCTGACGGTTTCGCTTAAAAAACGGCGCCTGACCATTAAACCGGAGGTCCTGATGGCGCCGAATACCGTGCTCATCCGTAAAAGGCTGACTATTGTCCTGCTCTTATCGGGTTTGGTCATGTTATGTTTGATCAGCCGTTTGGGTTGGATCCAGTTTATCTGGGGCAAAGACCTTGAGAAAAAGGCCCTCGATGTTCGCATGCGGAATATCCCCGTTGAGGCTAAACGGGGGAATATATATGACCGCAACGGCAGGGAATTGGTCAGCAGTGTAAGTGTCGATTCGGTCTATGCCATACCCGGTTTAATCAGGGAACCCCAGAAAACTGCTGAAAAACTCTCCCCTATTCTCAAAGAAGACGTTTCATTTATTTACCGCGTGCTTACCCGGCATTCCTGTTTTGAATGGCTTGGGCGCAAACTAGACCTGAAGACAGCGCAAAAAATAAAGAGTTTGAATTTAAGTGGGGTTTTTTTGCTGGAAGAAAACAAGCGTTTCTACCCACTGCAAACTATTGCGCCGCATCTTTTGGGTTTTACCGGTGTCGACAACCAGGGTCTGACCGGAATTGAAAAAAGCTATGACGACCAGTTAAAAGGCGTCCCGGGACGCATTATTGTCGAGCAGGATGCCATTGGGCAGGACGTTCCGGAACCTTTGCACAAATACCTGCCGCCTAAACAGGGCTTAAGCCTTATCCTGGCCATTGATGAAACAATCCAGCAGTTTGTAGAGCGTGAACTGGATAAAATTGTTCTGAAGTATCAGCCTAAACTGGCGGTAATTGTTATAATGGATCCCGGGACGGGTGAAATTCTAGCCATCGGAAACCGGCCTACATTCAATTCTAACAAATGGGAGAAAACACCTTCCTATATTTGGGACAGAAACCCCGCTATTTGGTACAATTATGAGCCCGGTTCCACTTTTAAGATCGTTACAATGGCGGCAGGATTTGCCGCCGAAGTTGTTAAGCGTACCGATCCTTTCTTTTGCCCCGGCTATGTAAGGGTTGCCGGCCGTACAATCAATTGCTGGCTCGACGGAGGACACGGCAGCCAGACCTTTGAGGAAGTGGCGGCCAATTCATGCAATGTGGGGTTTGTTGAACTCGGACTGCGTCTTGGTATCAAAAATTTTTACAAATATATAAATGAGTTTGGTTTTGGTGAACGTACCGGCATTAATCTGCCGGGAGAAGAAACGGGCCTGTTAATTTCTGAAAAGGACGCCACCAATTTGGATGTGGCGACTATGGCAATAGGGCAGTCAATTGCGGTCACACCCATTCAGCTTATATCCGCCGTATCGGCCATAGCAAATGGAGGGACCCTGCTGCGCCCGCAGGTGGTCAGGGAAATCCGGGAGAGTTCCGGAAATCTTGTCAAAGGATTCAAACCGGAAGTGATCAGGCGTGTTGTTACAGAAGAGAAGGCACGCCAGGTTCGTGAGCTTCTGGAGAATGTTGTCGCAAAAGGCACCGGGAAAAATGCCTTTATTGATGGTTACCGGGTTGCCGGTAAAACAGGCACAGCGCAGGTGGTAGGTGAAAACGGCGGTTATGTTTCGGGCAGGTACGTATCTTCTTTTGTAGGATTTGCGCCTTCTGATCAGCCTCGTCTGGCAGCTCTGGTAATGATTGCCGAGCCGCAGGGAGGTATTTATTACGGCTCCCAGGTAGCCGCTCCTGTTTTTCAAGCCGTGGTACGCGATTCTTTGCATTATTTGCATGTGCCGGAAACGCCCAATCTCAAGAAGCCGCCCAACCCTTTTATTTATGAAGAACCGCGGATCAAAGTAAAAGTGCCTAATGTAATCAATTATCCAGTCAATGAAGGAATCAAGATCCTTTCCGGCAGCGGCCTTAACTACCAGCTGAATGGCAGTGGAAAGATCATTTACGGGCAGATACCTGCTCCGGGAGCAGAAGTTTATAACGGCGTCAAGGTTGTCTTAAACTTAAAGCCCCTGCAAGAAAGCAGCGGTTATGTAACCATGCCGAACTTAAAAGGCCTGACTATGGGTGAGGTTGCGGAGCTGCTCACAAACCTTGATTTAAACCTGGAATTTAACGGGACGGGGATTGTGGAATCGCAGGAACAGCCGCCGGGGAAAAGAGTAAAGCGGGGTTCCACGGTAAGGGCCAATTTCTCCCCTCCAGGCTTAATAACCTTTGAGGAACAGCCCAAAAAAGCGCCTGCAGCATCTGGGAACATAAGCGGTAATATATTTGATGAAAGACCATAAGAGCATGTTGTGATATTAATATCCTTGTTCTGGCAATAATACCAGTGGCAAATAAAGGTTATTGAATTGTACTTAAGCTGATGATAGGATAAACCAAGGAGAAACAGGAGAATTCGCCTTTGTTGTTCAGTGAATTAACAGAAGATCAAAAGATCCTGGCCAGCTCAAAAGACTTACAGGTTCCGGTCCGGGGGTTGGCTTACGATTCCCGGTCAGTTGGGCAGGGTTTTTTATTTATTGCCGTAGAAGGTTTCAAAACAGACGGGCATCTGTTTATCGAAAAGGCTATCGAAAACGGGGCTTGTGCAGTTGTAATCCAAAAGCCTGTGAACATTCCCGAAAATATAGCCTGGATTCAGGTTCCGGATACACGCAGCGCCTTAGCCCTATCTTCAGCAAGATATTACGGGAACCCTACTCAAAAACTAAAATTAATCGGAGTTACCGGGACTAACGGTAAAACCACTACCACCCATTTGCTGGCGGCCATCTACAAGTCTGCAGGCGATAAAACAGGGATCATCGGCACTATTTCCAACTGGATCGGTGATTTGGAACTGCCGGTAGATAAAACTACTCCTGAGTCGCTTGAACTGCAGCAGCTCTTTTCCAGGATGGTGCAGGAGGGAGTTAAAACTGTGGTTATGGAGGTCAGTTCCCATGCCCTTGCCTTAAGAAGGGTCGTAGGGTGCCGGTTTAAAACCGCCCTGTTTACAAATATAAGCCAGGACCACCTGGACTTTCACCAGGATATGGACGGTTACCTGCGGACAAAGGCCATTCTTTTTAAAATGATCAGTCTGGAAGACAAAAGCGAACCAAGGTTTGCCGTAGTTAATTGTGATGATCCGGGCGCCGGGGAAATTTTAACCGCCAGCCGGGTCGATGTAGTAACCTATGGCCTTGGGGAAAAAGCGATGGTCAGGGCTACCGGGGTAGATGTGGCGTCAAAGGGAGTATCATTTTCAGTTATTACACCCTGGGGTAAATCGAGGGTGGCCTTAAAATTAACGGGCCTTTTTAATGTCTACAATGCTCTTGCCGCGCTTGCGGCGGGGGGAGCGGACGGGCTGCCGCTGGAAGCAATGATTGAATCCCTGCAGTCTGTTTCCGGAGTCCGGGGGAGATTTGAAAATGTTGACAGGGGCCAGGACTTTACAGTTATAGTAGATTATGCGCACACGCCTGACGGCCTTGAGAAAGTTCTTAAAACGGCCAGGGAAATTACTTCGGGGAAGCTTATCTCAGTATTCGGCTGCGGCGGTGATCGCGACCGGGGCAAAAGGCCGTTGATGGGCGAAACAGCCGCCCGGCTTTGTGATTTCGCGGTTGTCACTTCTGACAACCCGCGTACTGAAGATCCCTTGAATATAATCGCTGATGTCCAGGCGGGCATGAACGGGATCAACGGAGTGGATTATATAACCATTCCTGACCGGAGGCAGGCGATAGCCTATGCGCTGGGCCGGGCGGCCGCCGGTGATGTGGTTGTTATTGCGGGGAAAGGCCATGAAGATTATCAGATCATCGGCAGCCGGAAATTTCCCTTTGATGACCGTGAGGAGGTAATCAAGGTTCTTGAAAAAAATAAAGGCTGCTGAAATCAGCCGGGCCATTGGAGCAGACTTTTTGCAGGGCAGCCCCGAAAACTGGTACGAGGGGATATCGATAGATTCCAGACAGATCAAAAGCGGACAATTGTTTTTTGCCATTCGCGGCAAAAACTATGACGCTCACGACTTTGCCGTTCAGGCTGCGTCTGCGGGAGCATCCGGACTGGTTCTGGAAAGAATGATTCCCGATCTTCCTCCAGGGGTTGATGTTTTTCTGGCGCCGGATACCCTGGCTGCTCTCCAGAGCCTTGCCCGTTATAACCGGAGCGCTTTCAACATACCGGTAATAGCTGTTACCGGAAGCGCCGGCAAAACGACTACCAAGGATCTGATGGCCGGGATCCTTTCCGTTAAGTTTAATACATTAAAAACGATCGGCAACCAGAATAATGAAATAGGTTTACCGTTAACATTACTGGGACTTGATGAATCTCACGAGGCCCTTGTTATTGAAATGGCCATGCGGGGGCCTGGTGAGATTGATTTTTTATGCCGCCTTGCGCTGCCGAACGCAGCAATAATTACCAATATAGGCGAAGCTCATCTTGAACTTCTGGGTTCCGTTGAGAAAATTGCCCAGGCAAAAGGGGAACTGCTTGAACATATTCCTGCCGACGGGTTTGCGGTTCTGAATGCGCAAAGCCCTTATATTTACAACCAGGCCGCACGCTGCCGCGGCAAGGTGATCTTTTTCGGCACTTCTTCAAATTTGGATATATATGCCCATGATATCAGGGTATCCGGTGAGGGAAGCGCTTTTACCGTTGAAGCGGAAGGCCGCAGTTTTAATATATTTCTGCCTTTGCCGGGCCTGCACAACGTTTTGAATGCCCTTTCAGTTATCGGGGCTGCCCTGGAGCTTGGCTTTAGTACGGACGAGATCACACAGGGTCTGGCCTATATCGCTTTAAGCGGCTCGCGTTTGGAAATGATTAATCTGAAGGGCATTACGGTTATTAACGACACGTATAACGCCAACCCTTCTTCAGTGAAAGCGGCGCTGGAGGTGCTGGCGGAAGTTGCGGATGATAAAAGAAAAATTGCTGTTCTCGGCGACATGCTCGAACTGGGAGAAAAAGCTGATCTTTTTCATAACCAGTTGGGAGAAAGTATAGCTCCAACAGGCGTAGATTACCTGATCACTGTTGGGCAGCTTGCCCGTCAAATAGCTCTCGGGGCAATAAAAAGCGGTATGCCCGGCCGCCATATTTTTATTTGCGGTTCAAACGCTGAAGGTCTTGAGAAGCTTGAAAAACTCCTTTTAGACGGCGATGTGGTTCTTGTAAAGGGTTCCCGGGGGATGCGGATGGAAGAAATCGTCCAGGCTTTATCGGCGAACCAATAAAATTGCAAGTATTCAGTAAAACCGTCCCAAACGGGTTCATCGAATAGACATCCATACCGTGCAAAGCGGCATCAGCTAAAAGGATGAAAATTCATCAATAAAGGGAGGGCAATGCCTTAAGTGCGATTTTGAGCTTTGCGAACATGAGCACGTAGGCAGTTGACCTCCCTAACACAAGTAAGTTTTCAGGATGCTTACTAAAATATTTTATAAAATTATGGTAAATGTTATGGATTCAGGCTGGATTATAAATTTAAAATCATTCTTCATCTCGTTAGTAGTTGCCGTTCTGCTTGGTCCGCTGTTTATCCCCCTGCTGCGCAGATTAAAACTCGGCCAAAATGTACGCAGCGACGGCCCGGCGCGTCACCTGCAAAAAAGCGGCACACCCACTATGGGAGGAATAATCTTTTTAGCGGGGGTAACGGTTTCCGGGATTTTACTGGCCGGCCGGTCTGCTGAAGGCTTGATGGTCCTGGGTATTACTCTGACCTTCGGTTTAATCGGCTTTTTAGACGATTTTATTAAAGTATATTTAAAAAGGCCGCTGGGTTTAAGGGCCAGAGAAAAACTGCTGGGACAAGTATTATTCAGTGTCCTGTTTTGTGCTCTTTGCATTTCAGCGCTTGGACGCGGCACGGGTTTTATTGTGCCGTTCTCAGGCTTTTTTGTACCCGGAGGTTTAAGCTGGGAACCGGGAGTATTTTTGTTTTTTGTTATAGGCGTTGTTGTTATTGTTGGTACGGCTAATGCGGTAAACCTTACCGACGGCCTGGACGGCCTGGCGGCCGGCGTAACCGTGCTGGTTTCTTTAGCCTTCATGTTTGTTTCACATGACATGGGTAAACCAGGGGTTGCCGTAATCATGGCTGCTGTGGCAGGCGGCTGCCTGGGCTTTTTATTTTTTAACCGGCATCCGGCTTCGGTTTTTATGGGCGATACCGGTTCACTTGCACTGGGAGCCTGCCTGGGAGCGACGGCCGTTATAACCAGAAGCGAATTTTCCTTACTGATTATCGGCGGTATCTTTGTACTGGAAACACTGTCCGTTATTTTGCAGGTAATTTCTTTTCAGTTATTCGGCAGAAGGATTTTCCGGATGAGCCCTCTTCACCATCATTTTGAGCTTTGCAACTGGAGTGAAAGAAAAGTTGTTCTTGTTTTCTGGTTGGCGACTCTTGTTTTTATTGCGGCCGGCATGGCGGGTTTTTACAAGCTGAACTGAAATACTTAAGTATACAAAAAGGAAGGTTTTCAATTTGCGATTGACCGGTCAAAAAATACTCGTCATCGGAGCTGGCAGAAGCGGGATAGCGGCAAGCAATTTTCTGTCCCAAAAAGGGGCACAGGTTGAACTGACGGACATAAAAAACCGCCAGGAATTCGAAGCAGACTTAGAAGCTTTTCTTAATGACGGGATTAAATTAACGCTTGGGTCTTATCCGTCCATCGATCCGGGAAGCTATGGGATGGTTGTGCCAAGCCCTGGTGTTCCCCTGAAGATTACCCCCATAGTAAAAGCAAAAGAATTAGGAATCCCTGTGCTCGGTGAACTGGAACTGGCGTTTCAATTCGCCGGTTCACCAATAATCGCGATTACTGGCACAAACGGGAAAACAACAACGACTACACTGACAGGGGAAATTTTCAAAGCTGCGGGATACCGCACCCTTCTTGCAGGCAATATAGGGCTGCCCTTAATTGGTGAAGTTGAGAAATATTCCTCCGGCGATGTTATCGTAGCCGAAGTAAGCAGTTTTCAGCTGGAGACAACGGTTTCTTTTAAACCTCAGGTAGGGGTTATTTTAAATATTACACCGGATCATATCGACCGCCATGTTGATATGGAAGGCTATACTGCGGCTAAAGCAAAAATTTTTGGCAATCAGACTGCACAAGATTATACTGTTTTAAATTTCGATGACCCGCTGACAAACAATCTTGCTTCAATTTGTCCCGGGTCAGTAATATTTTTCAGCCGTCTTCATAAGTTAACAAGGGGGGTATTTGTCCAGGATAATTGGATCGTAATCCGGTGGGATGCAGAATCTCATCCGGTTTTGCCCGTTGATGAATTGGGAATCCCCGGGCCCCATAATTTAGAGAACGCTATGGCTGCCGCCGCCTGCTGCTGGGTACGCGGGATTGGCGTTGATGTATTGGCCCGTGTTCTGCGTGAATTCAAAGGAGTAGCCCACAGGCTGGAATTTGTATCGGAAATTGAAGGTATCTCCTATATCAATGATTCCAAAGGCACAAACCCTGATGCGACTATAAAAGCGCTCCAATCCTATAGTGATCCAATCGTCCTGATTGCCGGCGGAAGAAATAAAGGCAACGACTTTAACGAATTATCCGTCTCGATCAGGGAAAAAGCCAGGGCAGTGATTTTAATCGGGGAAAGCGCCGGCGATATTAAGCATGCGGTAGAAAATCAGGGAGGCCCGGAAGTATATCTGGCCGGAGATCTGCCGGAGGCTGTAAGGGTTGCCAGTCGGACAGCCCGGCAGGGAGATGTTGTTTTACTGTCTCCTGCTTGCGCCAGTTGGGATATGTTTAGAAACTATGAGGAACGGGGCGAATTATTCAAAAAGGCTGTAATGGGGTTAAAGGAGGTACACCGGAATGAAGAGGACAAAAGGATCACCTGATTTTATTCTTCTTGTAGTTCTTTTAGTTCTGCTCAGCCTTGGCATAATAATGGTTTTTAGCTCCAGTCTGTGGTACGCGACACTTCCTCCTTTTAACAATACTTTTTACTTTTTTCGAAAGCAGCTCATCTGGGCAATAATCGGTCTTGCGGCCATGTATGCTTTTATGAACTACGACTACTGGCGCCTAAAGCGCTGGGCGAACCTGCTGCTTATTGCCGGCCTTGGTCTTCTGGCGGTTGTGCTTATTCCGGGAGTAGGCGTGACCAAGCTTGGGGCGCAAAGGTGGTTGAACCTTGGACCGCTTAGTTTTCAGCCAGCGGAGTTTGTCAAGCTCTGTCTGATGATCTTTTTTGCTTATGGTCTGTCAGGGCAGCTTAAAAAAGTCAAAAATTCCTTTGTTGGAATCCTGCCCTTTTTGTTCTTAGCAGCTTTGTCCGGCGGCTTGATTCTTTTGGAGCCCGATTTGGGCACCGCGGTAACTGTTGTCGGCACAATTTTTATTATGCTTTTTGCAGCAGGGGCTAAAATAAGCAACCTGGCTTTCATAGGGTTTCTGGGAGCAGGAGCAGTAGGTGGCGCCATCTTGCTGGAACCATACCGCCTGCGACGTTTTTTGGCTTTTATGGATCCCGAAAAAGATCCGCAGGGAACGGGGTGGCATATTTTGAATTCACTTATGTCACTCGGTTCAGGAGGCCTTTTGGGTACCGGGTTGGGCAGGGGCCACGCCAAATACCTTTGGGTCCCCGAGAGGCATACGGATTTTATTTTCGCAATTATCGGCGAAGAGCTAGGGTTTATCGGAGCGTGTTTAGTCATTCTTTTATTCATTATTCTTATCTGGCGAGGTTTCAGGGCAGCTGTAACAGCGCCGGACTCATTCGGCGCATTGTTGGCCACGGGCATCATTTCCGGTATTGCTGTACAGGCCATTATCAATATCGGGGTTGTCACCAATTCTTTGCCGATTACCGGAATAACCCTGCCTTTTATAAGCTTTGGGGGCAGTTCACTTGTTTTTTCTCTGGCATCGATGGGGATCCTGCTGAATATATCCCGTTTTAGCGTCTACAAGTGACGAAACTTGCCCGGCAAATTGACTAACTCTGATTTTTCACGGTAGAAAAGTAGGGATGGCTGATGCATTTTATTATAACAGGAGGCGGCACAGGGGGACATGTTTATCCCGCCCTGGCCATTGCCGGCGGCCTTAAAGAAAAATATCCAGGAGCGGAAATATTATATATAGGCAGTGACAGGGGTCTGGAAGCAGACCTGGCCCCAAAGGCCGGATTGAGCTTTGAGCCTATCAGGGTAACCGGTTTAAAACGCCGGCTGACACTGGATAATATATTTACTGTCTGGCGGGCGTCGCTGGGTTTTGCCAAAGCGCTGCGTGTTTTGGCCAATTTTAAGCCCAGGGCCGTTATCGGCACCGGAGGTTATGTTTGCGGCCCAGTTGTTCTGGCTGCGGCTGTGTGCGGTATACCTACCTTAATTCATGAACAGAACGCTTTGCCTGGTATAACCAACCGGCTCCTGGCTTATGTTGTAAGAACTGTTGCGATAACGTTTCCGGAAACAGCCGGACGCCTCCCGAAACATACGAGGGTCATTTTAACCGGTCTTCCCGTGCGCGCCGAGTTTAGTGATTATGAAAAACAAAAAGCGCGCCGGTGGTTGAATTTACCTGAAAACGGCTCCCTGGTTCTGTCTTTCGGGGGCAGCCAGGGCGCCAAAAGCATTAATAATTCGATGCCTGAGGTGATCAAATACTTCAGCAATAAGACCGATGTGCATTTTTTGCACGTTACCGGGCCTGCCCAGTATGACGATTTTATACTTGGTTTAAAGAAGTGTTTTGTTGATCCTGATTATGGCAATAATACCATTAAACCCTATATTCATGAGATGCACCTTGCGCTGGCGGCGGCTGATTTGGTTGTTTGCAGGGCCGGAGCGGCAACACTTGCCGAGATCACAGCGATTGGGAAACCGGCGGTTTTAATTCCTTATCCGTATGCCAGCGGCAACCATCAGGAATTAAACGCCGTTTCTTTAAAGAAATCCGGCGCCGCAGTAGTAATCAAGGATAGCTATCTGACAGGTAAAATGTTGGCGGAACAGCTCGAAAGTTTACTTGCCGATCCCATACGGTTAAAGGAAATGTCGCAGGCAAGCAAAAAACTCGGCAACCCTGAGGCGCTTGAAAAAATACTGGAATGTATAGCTTTAATTATTTAAGCCCCATTCATTTTAGTTGGACATGCCCGGGAAGATACAATAGAACACCTTTTTACAAAACGGCATAAGATAAAGGTGTCTTGGTTTAGATGAAGGAGTTGATAGCCGTTGCAAGAAGTTTTACCAAGACGTGTACATTTTATAGGTATTGGGGGCACTGGTATGAGCGGGTTGGCCAAAATCCTGCTTGAAATGGGATACCAGGTAACCGGCTCGGATCTTGCCAGTACCGCAGTTACACAAAGGGTCGAAGCATTGGGTGGAACATGCTACACCGGTCACTGTAAAGAAAATATCGGAGATACCGGGCTGGTTGTCATCTCTTCCGCCATTAGTGAGGATAACCCGGAATTGCTTGAAGCAGGTAAAAAAGGCGTGCCGGTAATCCACCGGGCGGACCTGCTTGCCTGGCTGATGCGCAGGAAGAAAGGCCTTGCAGTTGCCGGAGCTCACGGAAAAACCACTACAAGCTCAATGCTGGCAATGACCCTGGAGAATAACAGCCTGGATCCGACAATAGCTGTCGGTGGAGAATTAAACGATCTGGGCGCCAACGCCAAGCTGGGATCGGGCGAATACCTGGTGGCCGAGAGTGATGAAAGTGACGGTTCATTTTTAAAACTTGACCCGCTGGCCGTTATTGTTACCAATGTCGAGGACGATCACCTGAATTATTATGGCTCCATAGGCAGCATGAAGGCTGCTTTCAGCACATTCCTGAGCAAGATTCCTGAGCAGGGCATTGCCATTGTATGCCTTGATGACCCATATGTATGCGAAATAATTAAAGACCTGAAGGTTCCCCTGATTACCTATGGTTTTGACAGTAAGGCCGATTATACCTTTCGGGATGTTTCTTTCAATAGGCAAAGTTCCGGCGCTGCAATATATTGCCGGGAGGAATATGTGGGGTGGCTGGAACTTTCCGTACCCGGGAAGCACAACCTCTCCAACGCTCTGGCTGTTGTTGCGTTATGCCGCTGGCTGGGCCTTGATTTTGAGAGGATTTCAGACGCATTGAGTTCATTTGGAGGTGTGGGCAGACGTTTTGAAGTGATTGGTGAGGTAAAAGACGTCAAAATAATTGATGATTATGCCCACCACCCAACCGAAATCTCTGCAACTTTAAATGCCGCCCGGCAGGTTCATAAGCAGCGGTTGATCGCGGTATTCCAACCTCACCGTTATACACGGACCGCTCTCTTAAAAGAAAGGTTTGGGGAGGCGTTTGGAGACGCTGATCTTGTTTTAATAAGTGAAATTTACGGCGCCGGGGAAAAGAAGCTTCCCGGCGTTACAGCCGGCCTAATTATTGAAGCTGTTGAAAAAAATACAGGGAAGCAGGTAGTCTACTGTCCCACTCTGGTGGACGTTGTGAATCGCCTTCTGGAAATTGTTCAGCCGGGTGATTTGGTGATGACTTTAGGTGCCGGGGATATCTATATCGCTGGAATTGAACTTGCAAACAGATTAAAGGGGAATTAAAGCAGTGAGTGGTCAGCCGATTTACCAGTTTATCCATGATTCATTGCCTGGTCAGGTGCGGCTTGACGAGCCGATGAAATTTCATACTACCTGGAGAATAGGCGGGCCTGCAGACGTTCTCGTTGAACCTGACAGTATGGAAAGCCTCCGTGTGACATTGGATTTGGTTCAAAAGCATAACCTGTCTTTGACAGTAATCGGTAACGGTTCGAACATTTTGGTCCGTGACGGAGGTATTCGCGGAGTTGTTCTTAAAATTGGCGCCGGTTTTTCAAAAGTTACAGTAGGAAACAATAAATTAATAGCCGGGGGCGGCGCAAAACTCGTTAGCCTTGTAAATACGGCGCTAAGCAAAGGCATTGGTGGATTTGAATTTTTAGCGGGTATTCCGGGGACAGTCGGCGGAGCAGTAGTAATGAATGCTGGAGTCAACGGCGCCGCTTTCTGTGACGTGCTGGAATATGCATTACTAATAGATCAATACGGGAAGACGATCAGGAGGGCTCCTGAAGAACTTGGTTTTGGCTACCGGATGAGCAATCTG
Source organism: Eubacteriales bacterium (assembly GCA_041653135.1). Taxonomy (GTDB): domain Bacteria; phylum Bacillota; class Desulfotomaculia; order Desulfotomaculales; family Nap2-2B; genus 46-80. The sequence continues at coordinate 27,701 of JBAZGB010000023.1, forward strand.
CAGGATGCTTCCCTAATTGTTCTTGAAGCTTGCTGCCATGGCATAATCAAAGAAAAGGAGGATATTCGGAAGAAGATTGAAGAAATGCTGGAAAGGCGTAAAAAAACCCAACCGATCACTTCCGCGTCCGCAGGCAGTGTTTTTAAAAACCCGCCGGGCAGTTCGGCAGGCTTACTTATTGATCAGGCGGGTGGAAAGGGGTTGCGCGTAGGGGACGCGATGGTTTCCACGGTACATTCAAACTTCATTATTAACCTTGGCAAAGCTGGCGCACGAGAGGTGCTGGATTTAATTAAAGAAGTTAAGGAACTGGTTATTCAACGTTTTGGGGCAGAATTAACTCTTGAGGTAAAAGTTTTAGGCGAGGACTAGGTGGGGGTGACATAATGTGGAAAGGTTTGTAATCTCCGGCGGAAAGAGCTTAAGAGGGTCAGTAAAGATCAGCGGCAGTAAAAATGCAGCCCTTCCAATTTTAGCAGCAAGTCTTTTATGCAATGGCCAGTGCATCATTAAGGACACGCCTAGTCTACAGGACGTAGCTACAATCTGCAATGTTTTGAGTTCACTTGGGGCAGCGGTTCAAAGGAATGGGACAACTGTAACTGTCGACGCAAGGAGCGTTGATTTAATGGAAGTTGAAGAAGAACTGACAAGGCGGATGCGTGCGTCCAATCTTGTTTTAGGGGCTTTAGTAGGGCGTTTTCATAAGGCAAAAATTTCCCGTCCCGGTGGCTGCGATATCGGCTCGCGTCCGATGGACCTGCACCTGAAAGGTTTATGCGCATTGGGCGCTCAGGTAAATGAAAAGTACGGTTTTATCACCGCTTCAGCTGACCGTTTGATCGGCGCTGAAGTACATCTTGATTTCCCCAGTGTGGGAGCCACAGAAAATATTCTTATGGCTGCCGTTTTGGCACAGGGAAATACTATCATCAGAAATGCCGCCCGTGAGCCTGAAATTGTGGACCTCCAAAACTTCCTTAACTCTCTTGGAGCAAGAGTAAAAGGCGCCGGAACAGGCACGATCAAAATTGAAGGAGTTAATGAACTTCATTCTGGCGAGTACCAAATACTTCCCGATCGCATAGAAGCCGGCACATACATGATTGCAGCCGCCATCACCGGCGGTGAAGTTATCCTGGAGAACACCATTCCAGAGCATTTGGAAGCTTTGACCGCCAAGTTGAAAGAAGCCGGCGTAAAAGTCGAAGAAGGGGATGACAGCATAAGAGTTACCGGCAACGGCAGAATAAAGTCGGTGGATATAAAAACGATGTCCTATCCCGGTTTCTCAACCGACCTGCAGCCTCAGATGATGGCCCTGCTTACGCTGGCTGATAATACCAGTGTTATTACGGAGACTGTTTTTGAGCACAGGTATAAACACGTCAGCGAATTAAGAAGAATGGGCGCCGATATAAGGGTGGAAGGACAGACAGCGATCGTTAAGGGGGTCCAAAAATTAAGCGGCGCACCGGTGGAAGTTACCGATTTACGGGCAGGGGCCGCCCTCGTTTTAGCGGCAATGGCTGCAGACAACGGGTCAATTATAGAGGGTGTTGAGCATATCGATCGCGGGTACGAACGCCTTGAACAAAAACTGAACAGCCTGGGAGCCCGAATTATACGTATTAAAAGCTAGCCCATTTTTCGCCATGGATATATAATTAAAAAGAAAAAGTTATTATAAAAAATTTATCATTACAGGTTATAATATTTTTAGCACATGGGAAGTGGACTTTTTGGTTACCTATCGGGCAGAGGTTAAAGAATCTGTCAAGCTTAACATTGGCGGCAGTATTTTTTTTATTTTGCTTTTGCTTTTGGTAGTTTATGTGCTGATTGGTTCTTCTTTTTTTGAGATACAAAAAGTAGAAGTGAAGGGGAACGACTTTTATACTACCGAAAAAATAAAATCTCTGGCGGGTATAGACTTGCATGAAAATATTTTTAAAGTAAACCTGTCTGCCGCATCATCAAGAATAAAAAAACTTTCCATGATCCGGGAAGCCGAGGTTAAGCGCGATTTGCCATCGGGAGTGATCATCTCTATAGTGGAACGCGAACCGGTGGCTTTTTTGTTTGCCCCCCCAAATTTCATTCTGATCGATGAAGAAGGAGTATACTGCAGGAAAGGCAAAGTTGGGGAGGCGGATCTCCCGGTAATTACGGGTTTTGACATGCGTATTCCACCGGAAGGTCAGGCTGTCCAGAATCAGTTTTTAACAGTTGTCCTGGAAGTTGTCAAAAACCTCCCACAGGAGCTGAATAGTACCTTATCGGAAATAAATGTGGATAAAAATAAAAAAATAACTGTCTACACGCTTGACGGAATTCAATGCCGGATGGGTTTACCCGATGACATTGCCCGTAAGGGGGATGTTCTCGGACAGGTTTTGGACAAGCTTGAAGACAGGGAAATAGATTATATAGATCTTTCATCTGCGGATTGTCCTGTGATCAAGTATGAGTAGAGAGAAAGGTAGCCGGAATGTTTCAGCTTAAAAAATACCGGTGGGTTTTAATTATCATAGGTTTAATTGCCGGTTTTATGTTCAGCTACCAATTACGGCTGACCAAAGATACCGGGCAGAATTCTTCTCTTTACCAGTCTCAGACTTTGGTCAGCCAGGTTAGTGAATCCAGGGAAGAGCGGGATGCTTTACAAAGCCGGGCGGAGAAGTTAAGGGCTGAACTCGATAAGGCAATGACCGGAGCTCAGCTGAGCAGTTTAAAAGATGAACTGAACAGCGCGCGTATGGAAGCCGGTTTGATCGAGGTAAAAGGCCCTGGCGTAGAGGTTACCTTGAATGATAGCAATAAGATCGTCCAGCCCGGTGAAAATCCTAATTTATACGTGCTTCACGATGAAGATGTCCTGAAAGTTATTAACGAGCTTAAGGCCGCCGGAGCGCGTGCTTTGTCAATAAACGGCCAGCGGCAGCTTGCCGACAGTGAAATTCGCTGCCTCGGTCCGACAATTCTGACCAACAAATTTTACCGGTTAACACCGCCGTTTATTATTTCAGCTGTGGGTGACCCGGATAATATGGCAAAATCCCTGCAGATGCGCGGGGGAATAATTGAACAGCTGCAGTTCTGGAGTATACAGGTCTCGGTGAAAAAGGCATCGGAAATAACTATACCCGCTTATACCGGCAGTTTAAGATTTGATTATGCCAGGGCAGTTTTTAACAGGGAGAGTAATAATACATGAGAAGAAAAACCAATTTCTTTATTTTCCTTGTCGCTCTGATTGTCGGATTAATGGTTACTTTTCAAATTCGGACAATAAACCGGGCAGCCCAGGGTGTTCCCGCCGGCAGGGATCAGGAACTGACTATAGAATACCGGAGGCTTGAGACGGAAAAAGCTAACTTGAGGAAAGAGATCAAAGACTTAAACAGCAAGTTGGCGCAGGCTAACAAGGGTCAAAAGGAAGCTCTCTCAGCGTTGAAAAGGGAGTTGGATGAAGTAAAAGTAGCCGCTGGTTTAGTTAAGATAACCGGCCCCGGTATTGAAATTACGCTGGACAACCCCCGGACGTCATCAGGGGCTGAAAGAACGTCAACCCTTTTTTTACTCCGGGACGAAGATCTTTTAAGGGTTGTCAATGAATTGCGTATTGCAGGAGCGGAGGCGCTTTCAATTAACGGACAGCGTATCGTGGCGACTACGGAGATCAGGTACGCAGCGCCTTTCATTAACGTAAACCTTACCCGGGTTGTGCCGCCTTATTACATCCTGGCGGTTGGTGATCCTGAACAATTACGGGCAGCGATGGATATTTCAGGCGGAGTTGTAGAATATCTAAGAGAACTTGGGGCTGCTGTGGATATTCAAAGCAGTGAAAATTTAACTATACCGGCATACAACGGCAGTCAACCCTGATCTTAGTTAAAGAAGGTGCAATCATTTATGTGGGTAGGTATTTGGGCCTTGCTGGGCTTGATTTTGGGAGTTATTCTGGGGTTATATGTCCCTTTGTTTTTCCCCGTAACCTATGCCAAGTATATGTCTGTAGCAGTACTTGCGGCTTTAGACTCGGTTTTTGGAGGCATCCGGGCCGCCATGGAAGATACTTTTGATCTTACAGTATTTATCAGCGGATTTTTCAGCAACGCTTTGCTTGCTGCGGGACTGGCCTTTGTTGGCGAAAGGCTTGGCATCGACTTATACCTTGCTGCGGTTGTCGCTTTTGGTGTTCGTCTGTTTCAAAACCTCGCTATTATCAGGCGTCACCTTTTAAAGAAATAATTTCCCTGGCGCAAAGAGGATAATAACCCTTTTTGTTGAATTTGATTTATATTGACGAAGATTTTAAAAGGGGGGAAACCCATGCTTGACTTGGAGTTGAATATGGACCAATTTGCCAGCATAAAGGTAATTGGTGTCGGTGGGGGAGGTAACAATGCAATAAACCGGATGATTGTAGCCGGTCTTAAGGGTGTGGAATTTATTGCCGTAAATACGGATGCTCAGGCGCTGCAACTTGTCCAGAGCAATCATAAAATACAGATTGGGGCAAAGTTGACCAAAGGCTTAGGTTCAGGAGGCATTCCCGAGATTGGCAACAAGGCCGCAGAAGAAAGCAGAGATGAAATTTTCCAGGCTTTAAAGGGCTCAGATATGGTTTTTGTAACAGCAGGTATGGGGGGAGGCACCGGTACCGGCGCCGCTCCGATAGTTGCTGAGATTGCTAAAGAAATCGGCGCGCTGACAGTCGGCGTGGTAACCAAACCGTTTACATTTGAAGGCCGCAGGAGAATGAACCAGTCCGAAACAGGTATTCAGAACCTTCGTGAGAAGGTTGATACGCTGATTACAATTCCCAATGACCGTCTGCTTCAGGTTATTGACAAACATACCTCAATGCAGGAAGCGTTTCGTATAGCGGACGATGTCCTGCGGCAGGGAGTCCAGGGTATATCAGATTTAATCGCCGTGCCCGGTCTAATTAACCTGGATTTTGCCGATGTAAAAACGATTATGAAAGATACCGGTTCGGCCTTGATGGGTATTGGAATCGCCAGCGGTGAAAACCGGGCTACAGAGGCTGCAAAAATTGCCATTTCCAGTCCCCTGCTGGAGACATCCATCGAAGGAGCGAGGGGGGTCCTGCTGAATATTACGGGCGGGACGAGTTTGGGGCTCTTTGAAGTTAACGAGGCTGCAGAGATCATTTCCCAGGCCGCTGATCAGGAGGCTAACATAATCTTCGGCGCCGTTATTGATGAAATGATGGAGGAAATGGTCAGAGTTACTGTCATCGCAACAGGTTTTGATCAGAAACCGCTCATTAAAAAGGAACGTCCGAAAACTGAAGTCGGCATGAAGCCTTTAAGCGATCACGACGAACTCGATATACCCGCTTTCCTTCGCCGGAAACGTTGAAACATTGAAATACAGCTTGAATAAAGATAGAAAGATATTTGTCGAACAATTATAGAAAATAATTTAATATAATGTCAATAACTGACAATATTTACTAACCCTGCCATTGTATAATTGATGCAGGGTTTTAATTTTTTAGGCGTCATGTTGGTTTTTGCATTTTTGTCATAATGATAGTAAAGCGGCTATATCATGGTAAGGGTTTACTAAAACCTGTCTGGGGGAAATTTTATTGGCGGGTTACGTGGTTTATATTGACCAGGTTTTGATCGGCAACTTGATCATGAACTATGTAATCCTGTGGGCTGCGGGGCGGTTGGGCCAGGTTTGCCCGCGTTTCCCGAGGCTTCTTCTCGCTGCAGCCATCGGGAGCGTCTACTCTTTGCTTTCTTTCTTTCCACCAGCCGGCTGGCTTTACAACCTGCCTGTAAAAATGTTTATGTCGCTGGTTATGGTCCTGATCGCATTTGCTCCTTTAGCCTGGCGTGTTCTGGCAGGTTGTTTTTGTTTCTTTTACCTTGCCTCTTTCAGTCTCGGCGGTATGGTCTTCGGTTTTACCTATCTGCTGCATTCAAACCCGGTAATAGCCGGTGAAGCGGAAAGGGTCACTTCTGTGATCGGCAGGTATTTTTGGGCTGTAGTCATGCTGGCTTTGTGCTTTTTCTGGGCTGTGTACGTTACGGGCGGCTGGTTTTTCAGAAAAAAAGGCGGTCTGACCCGTTTTCAGGCGCACCTTGGAATCAGCATTCACGGACGCAGCGTAAAAGTAAACGCGCTGGTTGATACAGGCAACAGCCTGTTGGATCCTCTCACCGGTGAACCTGTAATCGTTGTCGAATACTCGGCTATAAAGGTTATTTTGCCATCTGCCGTTAAAGTATTTTTCGAGAAAAAAGAACTTGACTACACATCCTTGCTGTCGTCTTTGGAAGGAACTCCGTGGGCGGCGCGTTTTAGAGTAATCCCCTTTAATTCGCTCGGCGTGGAACACGGACTCCTTGTCGGTATTCGTCCTGATGAAGTGGAGATAGACCAGAACGGGGAAAAGGTGCTTGTTGACAGGGTGGTTATAGGAATCTCCCGCTGCCGCCTGAATTCAGGTTCCGCATATCATGCCCTGCTTCATCCGGGCCTGCTGGAAGCGGCATAAGGAAAGTTAGGAGGGCTGCAAGCCGTGGCTTTAAAAATCTGGCGAGTGAAGCTGGTTTTTCGGGTTTTTTTATTGCGGATATTCAGCCGGCTCGGTTATTGTCCCAGAATTTATTACGTGGGCAGCAGCGAGGCTCTGCCGCCCCCTCTTTCAGTTGATGAAGAATGTTATTTGATCGACAAGCTGGAGGCTGGCGACTCAGCCGTACGGACTGTTCTGATCGAAAGAAACCTGCGCCTTGTGGTCTATATTGCGCGCAAATTTGAAAATACGGGAGTAGGTGTCGAGGACCTGGTCTCCATAGGAACCATAGGTCTGATTAAAGCAGTCAACTCATTTGATCCCGCCAAAAAAATCAAACTTGCCACCTATGCCTCCCGCTGTATCGAAAACGAAATCCTCATGTACCTTCGCAGAAACAGTAAAACACGTTCCGAAGTCTCGTTTGACGAGCCTTTGAACACGGACTGGGACGGCAACGAACTGCTTCTTTCGGACGTGCTGGGAACTGAAAACGACATCATCTATAAATATATAGAGGAAGAAGTTGACCGTAAGCTGCTCCATCTTGCTTTGCAGAAACTGGGCAGGCGGGAGAGGATGATCATGGAACTTCGTTTCGGGCTGGCCAACGGGGTTGAAAAAACGCAAAAAGAAGTGGCGGATATGCTCGGCATTTCCCAGTCGTACATCTCACGGCTGGAAAAGAGGATCATTAAAAGGTTAAAAAGGGAAATTCACCGCCTTGAATAAATTGAGCTGCGGTTTTACCGCCAAATAATTGCTAAAAACCAGATGATCATCGTTATTTCAATAGCTAATTTCATCACTGATCCGCCGATTAGTCCAATTAAGGATCCCACACCTGTCCGCAAAGCCTGCTCCGGCGTCCTGCTGACCAGCAGTTCGCCTAAAAAAGCGCCAAGGAAGGGGCCCAGGATAATCCCTGCAGGACCTAAGAGCGGTATTGCGATAATCATCCCAACAGCGCTTCCCCAGAGCGCAGTTTTTGATCCTCCGTGGCGGCGTGTGCCCCACATGCTGGCAATGTAATCAATAGCGAATGTTAAAACTGTAAACAGCGCCTGCCAGATAAAAAATCCCCAGGTGAGATTAGAAAATCCTGTTAAAAGTCCGTAAACGATCATTCCCAAAAAAATGATCGGCGCACCGGGCAAAACAGGAAGAATAGTCCCGGCCAGGCCGATGACAAAAAGAATTATCGCCAGGATTAACCCGATAACATGCATATTAAATCCCCTTCGTCACATTTTCTTGTTAAGTAAATAATAGCCTATTTTATTATAAAAATCCAGACCGTCTTTGCAGTACTGCTAGTCCGGACCGAAGCGAACTGCGCTGCTGCCGTCGCTTAAGCATTGAGTAAGCGGCGCCAACGCCGTGCCTAATGGGTTCACTGAATAGTTACAGCCTTGATAAGTAAACTTGCCTGTGTTAAAATTAAATTCCGGTTATGATAGATGATCAAATCAATGTTACGGAAAAGCATATTTTGTATATGAAAGAAGCCCTGGCCGAAGCCGAGAAAGCTTTTTTGCTTGCTGAAGTGCCTGTAGGGGCTGTTGTTGTCCTGAACGATATGATTATCGGGCGGGGGCATAATCTTCGCGAAACTATGCAGGACGGATCCGCCCACGCCGAAATCATCGCTCTCAGGCAGGCGGCGGCTTTGCAAAAAGATTGGCGCTTGAGCGGGTCTTCCATATACACAACCGTTGAACCGTGTCCCATGTGCGCAGGGGCGCTTTTAATGTTCAGGGTGGAAAACCTGATCTACGGTGTTAAAGATCCCAAGGCGGGGGCAGTTGATTCACTAATTGATATAGTCCGGGATAACCGGTTTAACCACCAGGTGAAAGTTGTTTCCGGAGTTCTTGAGGAAGAATGTAAAGCTATCATACAGAAGTTTTTTCAGCAGTTGAGAAAAAAATAAGAAAACTAATCTTATGGAGAGATGGCCGAGTTTGGCTGAAGGCGCTCGACTCGAAATCGAGTAGGCGGTTAGACCCGTCTCGGGGGTTCGAATCCCTCTCTCTCCGCCAGAACTAATAATACGAAGGGTTCCACATGAAAGCTGTGGAACCCTTCGTAAATTCTTCTGTATGGCTTATTTTTTAAACATTTTTAAATTATTATCGAGAAATAATGTTAAAGTGTAAGTTCTGCTACCACAAACCCTCCATAGTTTTCTATTAATATTATCAGAAACATGATATAATAATGATATGTTTAATAAGCGAGGTGTACAATATGCCAATAATTCGTCCTGTTTCCGACCTGCGGAACAAGACTCCTGAAATTGAGGAAATATGTATAAAAGAGAAAAAACCGGTATTTATCACCAAGAACGGTAACGGTAACGGTCATTTAGTCATTATGAGCCAGCAGCTTTATGAGGAACAGCGGGCATTATTAGAACTTTATGAGAGACTTGACGAGGCGGAAGAACAAAGCCGCGCCGGGAAACGTCGGCCGTTCCGCGATGTTATGGAAGACTTAAGGAACCGTATTCATGCCAAAGCATCAAATTAATATCACAGCAGCGGCAGAGCAGGATTTGGCACAAATTGTTTATTATCTCGCAAATGACAACCCTACCGCCGCACTTAAATTGGCTGAAGAAATTGAGCGTAGCATTATACAGCTTGAAGGCTTCCCGCTGATCGGCGCAATACCCAAAAATCAAAGACTAACCCGGCAAGGATACCGTGTTCTGATAGTCGATAGTTACTTGGTGTTTTATGTTACGCTGAACAACGGGACCGTTTAAGCAAGAAAGACCTGCTGTGAAGAAGTTCCAGTGTTTTTTATAAGAAAATGAGAAGGTGGCTGTTACTCGTTTCGGGGATTAGAATCCCTCTCTTTGCCTAATCAAGTAATACGAAGGTCTCCAAAATTTGTTTGCAAAATCTTTAAAAATCTTCGGTGAATATCCTTCAATTTACAAACTCTAGTGACCGACCTTGTTAATCAATGCAATGTAAAATTCTTCTATGCTTTGATTGTATCCCTGCCTGCTTTCAATCTTGACACTTTGCCCGTCAGTAAAAGTAATTACGATATCTGTTATGTCTACTCTCAGTCCTGCTTTAATAATAATGTAATTGCAGTTGATACTGATAATCCTGTCAAGATTAAAAACCTTTACGGATATTGATTCTTTCTCGGCGCTTGCCTGTATTAAAAGTTTTTCTGTGAGAAACCAGAAAAAACCAGTACGCCCTCTTTTTACTTGCTTTCCAAAAAAGTCATAGTCATCTCCTATGTATCCTATCAGGTCAGGAAACCATGAAATAACATCGTTTATGTCGCCGAAATATTCCTTAAGGATTTCTAATAAAAGTGGATCACAAGTATTTTCAATGCTTCTGAGTAATTGTATATTCACCAGCGCCAACTCCCGTTGTTTATTTTTCTAAACATCGAATTACTATTTTCGCAGACGGTATCTTTCCTGGTATACACGCTCCGGGAAGCACTTTTCCATAAGATAGCCCGATGTTTTATTACCGGGGCAAGTGAGGTTTGCCAAGCGCAGCCACTGCTTTTTTTATTGCCCCGGGTAGAGTTTTAAAACGTAGCTTGTTATATCCTTCAAATATTTCAACAGTTCATGGTGAAATCCTTTTATTTTGCTTTGAATGTCTTTGCAAGGAATGGGGTAAGGTTTGACTCAATATTAGATTTGCCCTAATAGTTATCTCATAAGTCAAGCCTGACCCCCATTTGTGACAAACTGAAGAAGGAAAAACAGAAAGCTGTATAGAAAAAATGCTTTAAAGAGAGATCTTTTTCTCCTCGTATAATAGTTTTAGTAAGGTTTTTAGAGATAAAATTCCAGTTATAAACCTTACTAATTACCATAAATTCACTGGAAATATTGTTCCTTGATAATTTTATAT
>JBAZGB010000024.1:0-34221 GCA_041653135.1 Eubacteriales bacterium
ATTACTGGTCAAAAGGGTTATTTGCTTTTTCAACATTAATTAAACCATTGTTTGCTTTAGCGGAGATTACCAAAAAACATAATAAAACCTGGATTGCCGATTTTTTGTCCATGCCTTGTGTGCGTCACCATCTAGACCCTGAACTGACCCCGTATCAAAACATATACTTTCTGCCTGCCGGACAAACACTGATAGTGCGCCCTGGCGGTATAGCAAAGAAGGTTTACTGGCAGGTCGAAAGGCAGCCGGAACTAAAGCTGAAGTCGGACAGCGAATATGAAGAAGCTTTCCGCGTGGTGCTTGGCGAGGCAGTGCATTGCCGCCTGCGCAGCATCCGCCCTGTGGGTGTAATGATGAGCGGAGGGCTGGATTCCACATCGGTAGCCTGTATGGCCGCCCGGGAGTTGGCTGGGAGCGGCCAGCGTCTTCAGACATTCAGCGCTGTACCGATGACCGGCTATCGTGATTGGATCAATTCCTCTTCCATAAAGGCCGACGAAACGCCATTTATTGAACAGATAAGGGAATATACCGAAAATATAGATATCACATACTGCCGTTCTGATGGTATACACTCTTTAAGCAATACCGACCGTCTGATAGCGACGCTGGAGCAGCCTTACAAGATCTTCGAGAACCTGTTTTGGATAGACAACATCATGGCAGCGGCAAAAGAAAATAATGTCGGTGTTCTCTTAACCGGAGCTGCCGGTAATGTCACCATTTCATGGGGGCGCACTCATCCTTATCTGCTGACGCTCCTTAGAGCAGCTCAGTGGCGCAAGTTTTTTTATGAGGGCTGGGCTTTCGCAAGACGTTTCAACCACCCTTACAAATTGCTGATGAAAATGTTCTGGGAGTGTGTGCCCTTTGACATACGGAAAAAGCTAGATAGACGTGAAGCAAACAGAAGGTATAAGATGGCGCAGGATTTGTCACCAATTAATCCTGATTTCGCCCTCCGTGCCTCAATAAATGAGCGGTTTCACCGGTTTGGGTACGATCCGTTGTTTGCTAAGCCAAAAGACTGCTGGGAAGAACGCAAAGAGCGTCTCAGTCCGGACTTGTTCAGTCAGGGAAGTGTTGTATCTGCCAAGGAGGGACTGGCCTATCGAATTGCTCTTCGTGATCCTACCGCTGACAAGCGGGTAATCGAGTTCTGCCTTAGTGTGCCGGACAGCCAGTATGTCCGGGGCGGGAGGGGCCGTTTATTGCTCCGGCGGGCTATGGTTGGAATTTTACCGGACAGAGTTAGGCGGAATGAAAAGATACAGGGCAGACAGAGCGCCGACTGGACCCAACGACTGCAGCCCAGTTGGCCGGGACTGGCAGCCGAGATACGTAAAATCGGCGCTCTGGAAGCTGAACGTGAGTATCTCGATGTTTCCAAAAGCCAGCGGGAACTTGCGAAATACAGTATAATAGATGATGACGCGGCAGACGATTCCAGTCTGCGCATGCTGATCCGCAGCCTGATCTTCAGCCGGTTTCTAAATTACGAGGATATCACCGCAAAGAGTAATATTGGAGACGGTATATGATATCAAGCCAATTCCGGATTATATTATGCGCTCCTTTTCATGTAAATTAGAAGAGGAATCAATATTATGGCTTTAGTTTATGTTTATGTCAGGGAGCTCTTTAATCTATCGCGAATCAAGTTCGCGGTAAATTTTGTCTTAACGGTTTCGCTCGGGATGACGGAAGGCATAGGCATATTAATGATTATACCATTATTAACGGTGGCCGGCATCATTCCGGGTATACAGGTCAGCGGCGGATTGACTTCCTTGCTGAATAATTTTTTTCGAGACATTGGCTTGCCGTTAAACCTGCCGGCAGTTCTTCTGTTATACATAGGCCTTACTTTTGGTCAGAGCTGGCTGCAGCGCCTTCAGTCATTGATTAAGTTCGATATTCAGCAGCTATTTGCTGTTTCCATGTCCATCAGGCTGTTTAAAGCAGTAGCATACGCCGAATGGCAGCTTTTAATATCCAAGACGAAATCCGATATTACAAATGTTATCATTACTGAATTAGAGCGCGTTTATTACGGAGTGAATTCCTTTTTACAGATAATAACCACATCTGTAATTGCTTTAATTCAAATTGCCATAGCTTTTTTGATAGCTCCAGGTCTTACTTGTTTAGTGCTGATCAGCGCGTTTTTATTGTTTATGCTCCTGCAAAAATTTTCTAGTGATTCTCGCAGGATGGGACAAGTAACTACCAATTTAAACCGTAACTTGCTGTTTGACCTTACAGAACACTTAAATGGGATAAAAGAAATCAAGAGCTACGGTGTCGAGGGGGCTCAGGTCCAAAACTTTGTTAAAACACGCGAAATGATAAAAAAGAACCTTGCCAGGTTTAATAATTTGCAAACCAGGACAGACATGATTTACAAAGTAGGCGCGGCTTTCTTTATAAGCCTTTTCTTTTTTTGCGCTATTGAGATATTCAAGATAAATCCCCAGGATTTTATAGTAATTTCGGTTATTGCGGCCCGCCTATGGCCAAAGCTTTCTTCTCTTCAAATGGGTTTGCAGAACATAAACATTATGCTGCCTGCTTTTCAAGCCGCTAAAGAATTGGAAGATGAATGTCTCGCCGCCAGGGAATATCTGCCAGACAAAGGAGGATCGGGAAGAATTGAATTGAATCACGGAATAGTGTTTCGTAATGTCTCGTTTTCCTATGATTCCAACCGTTCGGACTGCGCCGTTAAAGATATAAATTTTATCCTTCCTGCCGGTACAACAACCGCTTTTGTCGGTGTTTCCGGATCAGGTAAAAGTACTCTGGTTGATCTGTTGATTGGATTGCTGAAACCAAGCAAGGGAGATATTTTAATAGATGATGAACCGTTAATGGAAAATTTACTTTCGTGGAGAAATTCCATCGGCTACGTACCACAGGACGCTCTTTTATTTAATGCCGGCATCAGGGAAAATATGCTATGGGTTTGCCCGGATGTTTCAGAAGAAAGAATTTGGGAAGCTTTACGTTTAGCTGCCGTTGATTCCTTCGTCGGCGGCCTTCCTGATGGCCTTGACACAGTTGTAGGCGACAGAGGAGTACGCCTGTCCGGAGGCGAGCGTCAGCGAATAGTACTGGCAAGAGCACTTTTAAGAAAACCATCGGTTCTTATCTTGGACGAAGCAACAAGTTCTTTGGATTCGGAAAATGAAAAGCGTATCCAACAGGCTATCGAAAACCTGCGGGGCAAGATGACAATCCTGATTGTTGCTCATCGCTTATCCACAATCAGGAATGCTGACCGGATTCTTGTGCTGGAGCATGGGCAGATCGTAGAGCAGGGCAACTATCAGTCTTTACTGAAAAATGAGGACAGCAGGTTTCATGCTTTGGCTTGTTTATACGAAAACGAAGCACTGCCTGAAATATGATACTTTGTTTTGTTTCTTCTTACAAATACACTGTGCGGTATCAACTGCAATACATGGGGAACCGCATGATGATAAATCGCATAATGTTCTAAAAGGGCTTGTTTATCTTGTATATATTGTATAGAAACCTTATTAATTTTTTTCGTTTGCCATGGCAGGAAAAAGGTTTGTTTATAGAGGTCTTCTTTTTGACAGGAGTAGTCCGTTTAATTGTTTTAATATTGCCGTTCCGGTGGCTGGCTCCTGCTCTCGGAAAATATATGCAGGAATCGCCTGCAAAGGAAGACATTCTTAAACTCAAAACAGCCAGACGGGTTGGCCGGATTATTGAATCAGTGAACCGCCATACTCTATGGGAAAGCAAGTGCTTAGTACAGGCTATCGTTTGCAAACTCGTACTCAGACAGTATGGAATAGGCAATACACTTTATCTCGGAGTGGGTAAGGATGAACAGGAACAAATGAGCCTTGTAGCCCATGCTTGGCTTAGGTGCGGCGAGTTAATTATAACTGGCGGTTATAACCTGAACCGCTATGCTATTGTGGGCAAGTTTGCTGATGATGCCAGATAAAGGAATTGAATAATATTGGCTGATAAGATATTTAATCTAATTATAATCTCAATGTGCGTTTCAACTATATCCATTACATTAACAAAGGGCAGACCTTTTTCTTTTCTGCGTAATTGGGCTTTTAAACGCAGTGAATGGCTTGGATCTTTATTAAGCTGTACTTACTGTATGAGCCACTGGGCTGCCATAGTCATCGTTATTCTAGTATATATTTATAATCCCATCGTATTTATAACAAATATATTGTTTATTGACGCCATCATAACAATATTCGCAATCGTTTCGATTTCTACAATCATTACCGGTATAATTAAGAGATTATAAATTGTAAATAGCATAGCTATTTTATTTTTCTACAGGCTGCCAGAGGCGATAAAAACCTCTGCCATAACTGCTCAAGATATTTAATTCTCAAGGAGTCTCTGAAAACAGTCAACCACTATGGGATCAAACTGTATACCGGCATACTTTCTGAGCTCCATTAATGCATCTTCTCTACGCAACGCCTTTCTGTACGGCCGGTCGTTAGTCATTGCGTCATAGGCGTCAACAACTGCCAGTATACGGCATTCAACGGGAATTTCCTGACCTACAAGACCCAGCGGGTAGCCTTTGCCGTTCCACCATTCGTGGTGTTTCAATATCCAATCGGCTATTGGAACCAGTTCGGGCAGGGATAGCGCTATCTGATGGCCTATTGCAGTATGCTGTCTCATAGACGTAATTTCCTCTTCCGTCAACGGGCCGGGCTTGAAAAGTATGCTGTCAGATATGCCGACCTTGCCTATATCGTGAAACTGGGCCAAAAGGCGGAGATCTGTAACCTGATAGTCAGCCATTGAAAATATCTCTGCAAGACCTGTAACGAGATCTTCCATTCTCTTGGCATGATCCTCGGTAATAAAATCCCTTACTTCCAGTGTCTTCATCAGCGCCTGTACAATTGAGCTTCTGGCGCTTCTGCTGCGGTGAAGCTTTTCCCTGCCCATGTTATTTTCTGCTTCTCTGAAGAGATTGCGAAGGGAACCGGGGGAACTTTTCCCAACGGCAAAACCCATGGAAATGCTTAGAGGCAATTGAGCATTCTTTTCATTATAGGCCTCAATGTTATTTTTAACCCTGGAACAAGCAGATTTAACGATTTCATCGCTGCAGTCAGGAAGCAGGACGGCAAATTCGTCTCCCCCTACCCTGGCCACAACGTCCCCGATCCTGAAAGCATTTTTAATCAGTTGAGAAGCAGCAACAAGAAGCTTATCTCCATAATTGTGTCCAAGTTTATCGTTTATAAATTTAAGTCCGTCTATATCACTTGTAATTATCCCTATGGAAGAAAACCTGCCTTCACCAAAGCGACGCATCTCTTCTTCAAAATAGGCACGATTGTACAGACCGGTAAGAGAGTCATGCAGACTTAAGTATTCCAACTGTTTCTCTGTATCTTTTACTTCTGTAACGTCCATGGAGGTACAAAGAAGAATTTTCATCCCTTTGCAATAAATTGGGGTGACTGTCTCCACTCTCCATCTTAACTCTTTGTTTTTAGTCATGTACCGATATTTATACGGGAAAATACGTTCTCCTTTTAATGTCTTAACAGCATTCTCCCGCACCTCCTTCCTGTCTTTAGGATAAACCAGGTTTAAAGCATCAGAATTCAGCAGCTCACTCTCCTGGTAACCCGTTTCCCTCAAAAAAACCTGGTTGACAAAGCCAAATTTGCCATTCTTAATCAGGTAGATACTTATTGGCAGCTGATTAAAGAGGGTTTTGAAAACAGCTTCGGCATGTCTGCGTCCCGCATAGGAACGAACTACACTTTTGCGAAAATTTTTATCCATTCTTTTATTTTCAAAGTTTATAACCTTCTCCAAGCAGCCGTCACTTCTAATTAAGGCAAACCGATGGTTAACTATTATATCTAAAGCTTGATTCACGTGACAATGATCTAAAGAATAGGTACAGGCTGCTAAAATCTTATTCTTAAAAATATCCTTATTTAAATATTCTTCATAACTGCAAAGATTTTCAATGTGTTTTCTTCCTGACCAGGACATATCACCGGCTATCCTTAATCCTTCAAAACCTAATGCAAGGGCTTGGCTAAGTCTGTTATTCAGATTTTCAATCGCTTTTTCCAGGTCAAAAATACTATCCGTAAAATACCAATCAGAATAAGAAACTATTTCTATCTGCTTTTTTTCCAGATAAGATCTGAGATCGGGCATCTTCTCGCTGATTAAAATTTCAGTCTCTTTTTTATCAAGCAATCCGGAAGCAACCCAAATGCAATATTCATTACCCTGCAAGCCTGTCGTAAAATAGGGAATTAAAATATCCATCAAGTCTTTTTTTGTTTTGTAGAAAGCACAAAAATGTGTACCCCAGGAAACGCTGTGTAATACGTCAAGACCGGTTTTTCTATTTCTTTCTTTCATTTAAAACAACCCCTATTACTTTTATTAAAATATCCCCGTTTCCTTAAAAACAGAAATATTTTCATCATAGACACTTATCGTATTCTTAAAATAGTTTATCGGTTTGTCTTAAAAAATATATAGTGCAGTCGCGGCATAAAAAAAAATGACTGCCTTTATGCAACGCTGTCAAACCGTTTAATTGACATGACAAAGTATTTTTGATATAAAAAAATTCAGGCGTCACAAAACATTGGGCCGTGATTTATATAAAAGAAACAAAAAATATTGCTTCCTCAGAAAAAATAAACTTTTTGTAATCGGCTCTGCTTTTTGCGGAATCAACGCTGTTACGCCTTTTGCCATGATAACTTTCTGGCTGACTATCCGGGGAGCGGGTATGGGCTTAAGCATGATGCCGATCAATGTTGCGGCAATGAATACTGTTCCGAAACACCTGGTCGGAAAAGCATCCGCCCTGATGAATGTAATCCGCCAGATTTCAGCTTCTTTCGGAATTGCGATGTTTACAATAATTATGCAGAGCCGCGGTTCGTTCCATTTCTCAAACATGGCGCAGTCAGTAAACATGCGCACGGACATATACAACTCAATGCAGGCGGCGCTCCGTCATTTAGCTTCAACTCTGTCAATTTCGCCGCAGGCGCTTTGAATAAGCCTGGTTTCCAAGCAGTTAGTCATACTTTCAATGATCAAAGCCATTGATGATTGTTTTATTATTGCATCATGCATGTGTCTGGCGGCATTATTTTTATGTTTCTTTATAAAAGAAGTATAAAAATCTGTCCAACCTGATGTAAAAATTAAAAAAGCAAAACCAGTTGCCTTTGAAGGATAAGGAGGTTATCAAATTGACACCGGAACAAATTCTTTCTGATTTAATCAAAATAAATACAGTGAACCCGCCGGGAAATGAAACAGCTGCAGCCATTTATCTCAAACAAGTTTTTGATGCTGCCGGTATTCCAAATGAAATAATCGAGTCCGAAAAAGGACGCGGCAACTTTATCGCCCGTCTTGGTGAAGGAGGCAAAAGGCTTCTTTTTTTATCCCATACGGATGTAGTCCCGGCAGGCGCCGACTGGGACGACGACCCTTTCTCAGGCAGTATTTACGACAACACAGTCCACGGGCGCGGCGCCTTGGACTGTAAAGGACTCACCGCCGCCCAGGCCAGCGCAATGCTTAATCTGGCATACAATAAAACGCCTCTTAACGGAACGCTGATTTTTGCTGCTACTGCTGACGAGGAAAAAGGGGGAGACTTTGGTGTAAAAATGCTTCTTGACCGGCATCCTGACAAGCTTCGCAGCGATTTTGCCATTAATGAAGGCGCAGAGGAACCAGTGCAGTTAGGATCAAACACTGTTTTCTTTATCCAGGTTGGTGAAAAGGGCACTGCCTGGAGCAGATTAATTTCAAGAGGAAAAGCCTGTCACGGTTCCATTCCAACCCTGGGTGAGAACGCGCTGATCAAAATGGTTTCCTCAATAAAAGCTCTTTCCGGCTATAAACCCGAGATAGTTCTTATCCCTGAAGTTAAGCGCTTGCTGACGGAATTATCAAAGATAACAGGTTTCGGAGCATCGCTTAACCCGGAAAATGCGAATGATTTGATCAGTTCTCTCGGAGATAAAAACCTGTCGGAAACGTTAAGGTCAATGACCAGAATGACCGTTTCCCCAAATATGATCTCGGGCGGTGAAAAGATCAACATCGTCCCCGACATGTGCCAGGCGGAAGTTGATATAAGGGTTTTGCCCGGCCAGAACCTGGAATATGTACTGGACGAACTGCGCAAATTTGTAGACAGGGAAGTCGAAATCGACGTTTTTAACTATCACCAGCCTACTTTTTCAACATCTGAAACGGAATATTACCGGCTTATTGAGAAAACAACCAGAGAAGTTGCCGGAACGGGAGTAATCTGCCTTCCCTATATCTCACCAGGCGCCACGGACTCCAGATATCTCCGGCTGACCGGGATACCATCATATGGGATTGGGCACATGGCAGGCGGATATGACCAGAGTGTCAAGGCAACTGTCCATGGTAAAAATGAAAGGATTGACATACCAAGCCTTAAATTAAGGACTGATTTTCTGATTGCCCTGGCCAGAGGGTATCTGATCTAGCAGCCCCCGGCTTTTTTACACTGATTCTGTCTTTATCGTGCACCAGCCTGCCAAAATCAACAGAATCACCGTTAACTAAAATCAAATCTACCTCAGTGTGGGAAACTCCCGGCGATTCAATTAGATCTTTAACGGCCGGCTGCCTTTTTCGCCTCAAACCTTACTGCACAGATAAACTGCCATATATTCTTCCCGGTATTGTGTTTTTTCAATGTTAAATCCGGCCCTTTTAAGGAGCCCTTCCATAATCCAGTCGAGGGTCGAATACTCATCTTTTATATGGGCTTCAAAATCCCTGGCCGGCCTGTCCCCTGCGTACTGCTTCATATTACTTATTAAAGCGTCAAAATAAAGGCTGTAATCCTCAACACCGGATGGATAAACAATATCTCTTAGAAACAGGCGTCCTCCGTCTTTTAACAGGCTGCTGACCCGTTTTAAAGCGATCAGCTTCCAAAAATCCGGAAGGTGATGCAGGACAAGCTGAGAAACAACAGCGTCAAGCATTTCACCCTTGTGGTGGCATGTTAATAACCCCGCATGATAAAATTCAATATTGCTTATGCCTTTTACTTTTGCTTTAACATGAGCGGAACTAAGCATTACTGGGGATATGTCTACCGCGTATACCCTCTTGCAATACTTAGCCGCCTCTATTGCAAGCTCACCCGTTCCCGATCCTATTTCCAGAATTACGCTGTCCTTGCCTATATTTAGGGCTTCAATTATTTCTTTGTTTTCCTTTTTAATGTTCCTCAATCCCTGTACACGCGAATCATATTCCCGGACCTCTTTTTTATCAGCATTATCAAAGCCAATTTGCTTTAATTCGTTATAAAGCACCCTATTACTAAAATTCATCAATTCCCCTCCGTTGTTTTGCGCCGTACTTTATAATTCTTTAAATTCTACAATTTTTCCTGCAAGGTCAATTTCCAGGAACATATTGGGTGTTCTATTCGTCTATTTTATATACAAATTGTAAAGGGGTGTTTGTTTCGATGAAAAATTTTCATCTGAAGGGATCAATTGTTTTGGCTGCGGCTTTGCTGTTATTCTTCTTCCTGTTCAATCCGGCCATATATTCGGAAGAAATAAAAAAGAGCGACCTGAAAACATTTAATTCCTATTCCGAATTAAAAGAATTCCTGCTCAGCAACAGGGAATTTATGCAAAAGTTCAGCATGTTCTCTTATGATTCTTCTTTGTTAACCGGATCAATGAAAGAAAACATCTCCATGCCCAGCCTGCAAAGTCAAGAAGAATCAGGCAAAAGTTCAGCTTTCAGAGAATTTTCAAAATCCAACAACCAGGTCGATGGAGTTGAAGAGGGAGATTTGGTACAGTGTGACGGGAAATATCTTTATGTTGCAAACAGCCGGGGAGTAAGCATTATCCATGCCTATCCCACTGAAAAAGCAAATGTTGTTTCTAAAATAAGCTTTGCAGCTGAAGCAACCCCAAATGAAATATATTTAAATAAAAACAAGCTGGCTATAATTCTTGGAAACTGGCAGTCCCAACCAGGTGTAATGGTCAAAGTTTTCGATATTTCCGATCATGAAAAACCTGTTTTGGAAAGGGATATGGCTTTCAAAGGAAACTATCTAAACTCAAGAATGATTGGGAATTATGTTTATTTAATAGCCAACACACCGGCGATTGAATATGAGCCGGTAACCGGCAAGGAACAAATCCGGCTGCCTGAGATCATCTTTAACAGTAATAAAAATACAATTAACGCACAAGAAATACATTATTTTGACTACCCTGATTACTATGATCAGTACACCTTGTTAATATCATTTAATATTCTTAATGGTAATGAAGCTGCAGCAAGTGAAACATTCTTATCAGGCTCCTCCCAAAATATTTATTCATCCCAGGGAAATATCTATCTATTAAGTCCTAAAATTCCTGATCTGCAAAATTTTATCCCAAAAATAATCAATGGCCTTAAAGAAGCGCTGCCCTATAATACCGCCAGGCAATTGGACGGACTCTCAACCTTAAGTCCCGCCAAGATGATAGGCGGGCTCGAAAATATTATTAACGAAAACCTGAGCGATTTTAGCGATCAACAGGTAAATGTCCTCGAGCAAAAAATGGACAGTTTATTTGTAGAGTTGAATAACAATATAAACCAGGAAAATAGAAAAACTGTAATCCGCAGGTTTTCCATCAAAGACGGCAGAATAACTTACAGTTCTCAGGGTGAAATTCCGGGCAGTGTATTAAACCAATTCTCCATGGACGAATATAAGGGATTCTTCAGGGCAGCAACGACCTCTCAAAGATTTACCTTTGGTGAACCATTATCGACATCAAATAATATATATATCCTTGATCAGGAAATGAAAATTGCAGGCAGGCTGGAAGGATTGGCCCCTTCGGAAAAAATATACTCGGTCAGATATTTTGGACCCAGAGCATATCTCGTTACATACCGGCAAATGGACCCGTTGTTTACGGTTGATTTAAAAGACCCATACAACCCCAAAATCCTTGGAGAGCTAAAGATCCCGGGTTATTCCGATTATCTCCACCCTTTTGATGAAAATCATCTTATTGGAATAGGCAAAGAATCGTCTGAGATACAACCCATTCCCGTAGTTGAATCTTTTGGAAAACAAACCCTGGCTGTGCCTGTTCTCCCCCGGACAGGAGGACCATACTTAAAAATAGGTTTGTTTGATGTGAGCGACCCGGCAAATCCAAAAGAAATATCTAAATATATTGTTGATCAAGAGGGTTCGGACTCCCTGGCGCTAAGGGATCATCACGCTTTCTTGTTCAGCCGCTCAAAAAATCTTTTAGTATTGCCCGTTTCATATTATCAAGCGCAGGTACAAATAAAAAAAGGTTTTTGGGAAGAGAACTTCGGCGGCGTCTGGCAGGGGGCTTACGTATTCGGGATAAGTATAGAAAACGGAATAAGCTTAAAAGGCAAAGTAAACCATTTGCGAGAAAATGCGGTCGAAGAACAAAATTCTTACTATGATAACGATATAAGAAGATCGGATAACGATATAAGAAGATCGCTGTATATTAATGATGTTCTCTACACTGTTTCAGAAAACATGGTCAAAGCAAATTCTCTTAAAAACTTAAAATTGTTAAAAGAGATCAATTTAGGGGTTTAAATGCGCTTATTGAATACGATACGGTAAGCATTCAAGTTAAGCAAATCATTTTTTGGATTAAGATGGCCAACCCGCCCTGCTTCAATCACGGAGAAACAGCGCAGGTTGGCCTTTTGCAGCCATTTTAAAATAATTAAGAAATACAGGGTAATAAGCAGACTAGCCAAAGAGGAATTACCCTATAAAGGGATACCGCGGGTATTTTTATCACAGCCCAAAATAGATACCAGGAATTTTGTTATTTTTACCTATCTTTTACTTTGCGCCAATTCCCCCATGGTGCAACCATCAATTCGCCGGAATCAAAGCGGACCAGTATATTTTTAGGCCCGGGACCTTTAGCCCGTACAATTACCGTACCACACTCACCGTATAAACGGTGCTGGTGATTGCGATTTACATAACGTACCCGTATATCTTTAATAAACATAACCTCCTGCCGCAAGTAAAATCCTCTCTTGTCTGCTTTTTTATACTACCAAAATCAAAGAATAAACGAAAACATTGTCGATTCTTCTTGTGATTAGTGTTTAGAAAAATAAAACGTGCCGATTATATGGAATGAAATATTTCTCCTTTTTCTTTTTGGCGCCTATTCTAAGGTATTAAGCAATTCTTAAAGTAAACCCGGGTAGGAGGAAAGAAATGCCGTGAACGATTTATTAGCTGAGAAAATGGAAATGTTAAACCTATTTATAGCCGACAGCCGCGAACTTCTCGACGATGCGGAACCACAAATCATTGTCATGGAAAAAAGCGCTCTTAATTCAGGGAAAATTGATCAGGAGGCCCTGAACGCCGTTTTTCGTTTATTCCATTCCGTTAAGGGCTCGGCTTCTTTTCTTGAACTCCACAATGTAATCAGAGTAACTCATGAAGCCGAAACACTTCTGGATATCTTGCGTCAAGGAGAGGTCGCCATTGAACCCGGACATGTTGATTTGCTGATTGGCGCCGTTGACCTGATTAGAAATATTCTGGATATACTGGAAGAACGGCAAAGCGATACGGATTTTGAAGACAGCTCTGAAAAAATAAGCAATGAACTTACAAAGACAATCAACTCTTTATCCTGCCGGAAACAGGTTGATACCGAAAAAGAAGAAAAAGGTGTCTTACCTGCTCCCGAAGTAAAAGAACTTATTAATCAACCCTTAAAGGAACCCATTGAGATTACTTCTGAAAACAACTCCGAAGATATCCTGGACAGTCAGGAAATTATAGATCACTTCATCGAAGAAGCGAATGAACTTTTAGACGAAGCAGAGAATGTTTTGCTCCAATTGGAAGGACTGCCTGATGATCTTGAACTGGCGAATAATTGCTTTCGTTTTATGCACAGTTTTAAAGGAAACTCTGGATTTCTTGGGTTTGAGCAGCTCGAGAAAGTAAGTTCCCACATTGAAAATGTCCTTGGAGAAATCAGAGAGGGAAAACAATCCTGCGACTCCATAACAATTTCTTTCCTGCTATACGCTGTTGACGCGCTGCGCAACGCAGTAGCTTTAGTCAATAATGGTAAAGATCCTGAAATACCGGGCGTAGATGAACTTATCAAACGCCTTGAAAAACTTATTGTTCCTCCAGCTGAAAAAATAGTTGAAACAGCAATTGTCCAGACGGAGGAAAAACCGGAGGAATCCGCGGAGAGCAAGAAAGAAAAAAGCCCTCGAACTCAAAAGCAACCTGAAGCCGGAAAAAAGACGCCGGCAATGGAAGATGAAAAAGAAAACACTGTTCCCGAAAAACAGCCTCAGCACGTGCAACAGCAGGCAATCAGAGTTGATGTTGACAAACTTGATACACTCCTGGATCTGGTTGGAGAGCTCGTTATTGCCGAGGCAATGGTTGTTAACAACCAAACCTTAAGGGACTTTCAAGTAGACGGGTTGGAAAAAACAGTAACCCAGTTAGATAAAATAACTAGAGAAATTCAGGAAGTATCCATGTCCATGAGAATGATCCCCCTTGGTGGAACATTCCGTAAAATGGTACGTCTGGTACGCGACCTCGCCAATAAGGGAAATAAAAAGGTCAACCTGGAAATAATCGGTGAGGAAACGGAAGTGGATAAAACAATAATAGAACATATTTCTGATCCATTGGTACACTTGATCCGTAATGCAATGGATCATGGAATAGAAAAACCTCAAGAAAGAAGCGCCGTTGGAAAACCGGAAACCGGCCGGTTGACAATTGAGGCAAAGCACTCATTAGGCGAGGTTTGGATCATCATAGAAGATGACGGCAAAGGACTGAACAGAAAAGAGATATTATTAAAGGGGGCTGAACGCGGGCTAATCAATGACAGTGATAATGATTTAAAAGATGAGGAAATCTGGAAACTTATTTTTGAACCGGGTTTTTCAACTGCCGAACAAGTTTCCGATATTTCCGGACGCGGAGTCGGCATGGACGTAGTCAAAAAAAATATCGAAAAGCTGCGGGGACGGGTAGATGTCCGAAGCAAACCGGGAAAAGGAACAATGTTTATTATCCGTATCCCGCTCACTCTCGCTATAATTGAGGGAATGGTTGTAAAAGTTGGACAAACCCGCTATATTATTCCAATTGTTTCTATAAAAGAATCATTTATGGCCAGGGCAGATCAGATTACATATACACCAGACAAATTGGAAATTGTAGGCGTCCGCGGAGAACTTCTGCCTGTCCTTCGCCTGCACGAACTTTATAATATTGAACCTTCGCACCAGGAACTTTCTGACGGGATATTAATGATTGTTGCCAGCGATGAAAATAAATGCTGCTTATTTGTAGATGAATTAATCGGCCAGCAGCAGATTGTCATCAAGGGACTTCCGGCCTACCTTGGTTATGCTAAAGGAATCTCAGGCTGCGCAATTTTAAGCGACGGGGATATCAGTATGATTCTTGACATTGAAGATTTAATAAGTTCCGTGGAAAATAATTAAAAATTGAGGTGGGACTATGAGCGTTAAAGAAAGATTGGAAGCAGATCTGCTTGAGGAAGATTATGACGATGAAGATACCCAGGAAGATAAGTTTCTCACTTTCATTCTGAGCAAAGAGGAATATGGCATCGAAATCAGATATGTCACAGAAATTGTGGGCATTCAGAATATTACCGAGGTTCCGGACATGCCTGGTTTTATCAAAGGCGTAATCAACCTCCGCGGCAAAGTTATTCCTGTTATGGACGTACGACTGCGCTTTGATATACAAGAGCGTCCCTACGATGACCGCACATGCATTGTTGTTATAAATATTAATGAGCAGGCAGTAGGGTTAATCGTTGACAGGGTGTCCGAGGTCCTGGACATACCAAAAACTGAAATAGAACTGCCACCTAAAATAAGGAGGAGTGAGAAAAGCAATTTCATCCAGGGTTTAGGCAAGGTAGGAGATAAAGTAAAAATTCTGCTCAACGCCAACAAACTACTTTATGAGGGGGAAGAATAAATGCACAAGGGTTCAGAAGAAGCAGTTGAAAAGACCAACGGGGGAAAGGCTGAAAACAATCAAAAGGACTTTTCCATTTTTGACTCGCTCGATACGCCTGTTTTAATTATAGACAAGGATAACAACATCCTTTATGTGAACCAGAATCTTTCTGCCATGGCAGGAAGAACAAAAGACAAAATAGTCGGTAGTTCAGTAACCACATTTATTAAAACAAAAGATAACCTGCTGGAGAAAGCTTTGGCTGATGGTAAGGAAACCCGTTTTGAAGTCCGGGCAAACATTAGTGAGAGGAAGTTTACTCTGGAATGTGATCTTGCCCCTGTTTTTGCCGAGAAAAGCAAAAAAGAAATATCCTATTTCATTTGTTTAACCAGGGACATGACAGAACTTGAAAAGAATATGCGTAACATAAACAGAAAATCAAAAGTTTTAAACGAGATCCCCACACCGGTTATAGCGGTAGATAATGATCTGAATATCTATTTTGTAAATGAAGCTGCGGCTTTGCTTGTCGGTAAAACACAAGAAGCATGCCATGGACAAAAGTGTTATGACCTGTTCAACTTGGGCTGCTGCAATACGCAAAACTGCCATGTTATCAGGGCAATAAAGGAAAAAGGAGTATTTAAAGGAGATACAGTGGCAAAGCTTTCTTCCGGTGATCTGCCAGTCCGCTGTACAGCCTCGCCAATCGTGGGCAGGAACGGCAATATCGTTGGCGGCATGGAATATATGCTTGATATCTCTGAAGAGGTAAAAGCAGTCGAAGAAATCAGCAAGATAATGGAGGCTGCCAATAATGGCAATCTTGAAACAAGAGGCAAACCCGAAAACTATAAAATATCCGGATATAAAAAAATAGTCCAGGGATTTAACGACACACTTGACGCCTTCGCCGCACCTTTGAAACTGGCGGCGGAATATATCGATATGTTTACTCAGGGCAATACTCCGCCCATAATTACAGATGAGTACAAGGGCGAATTCAACACGATTAAAAATAACCTGAACTCCTTTATCGGACAAATCGGAAGCCTTGTTGACGAAATAGGCGTCGTTATAACCGCAGGCAAAGAGGGCAAACTGGACCAAAGAGCCAATTCTGACCGGGTGCAGGGAGTCTGGCGCAAGATTCTGCGCGGAACAAATGACGCCGTGGACGAAATAGTAAGACCGCTAAAAATGTCGGCCGGGTATGTCGACCGGATAGCCAAAGGGGACATGCCGCCGAGAATAACTGAAGAATACAATGGCGATTTCAATGAAATCAAGAACAACCTGAACATTTTAATTGACGCCACCCAGCAGGTAGCCGACTCTGCCCAGGCAATAGCCGACGGCAACCTTGAGGTTGATATTAAGGTGAGATCCGAAAACGACCAGTTGATGAAATCGCTTAAGACCATGACAGGCAGATTAAAAGGCGTTATCAGCGATATTGAGGTGCTTACGCAGGCAGCGATGGCAGGTGTTGTCACCAAAAGAGGCGATACTTCCGGCCTTAAGGGAGCTTATCTTGACATTCTCAACGGAATGAACCAGTTGTTTGATTCTATGGCCGAACCGGTAAGTGAATTAACCGACGTCCTCGGCAGGATGGCGTTAAACGACATTACCAAAAAAATAGAAAAACAATACAGCGGCGTCTGGAATGAACTAGCCCTGGCAACAAATGATGTTCATTATCGCATGGAGGAAATCTTGAGTACTACTACTAATATCAGCAAAGGAATACTTGATGATCTTATCGTATACAAGCAGGTTGTTCGCAGATGTGAGAACGATGAACTTGTACCGGCATATACTAGAGCGATGGAGGCCATCCAAAAATGCTCGGAAGACGCGCATATGCTGGCCGCAGCCTGTGTTGAAGGAAAGCTGGAAACCAGGGCGGACGTCTCCCAGCATGATGGTGAATACCGGAAGATAATCGAAGGCATGAACGGTATGCTTGACGCTGTATCAGTCCCGCTTAATGAAACTGTTACTTGTCTAAAATCAATGGCTGAGGGCGACCTTGACGCGAGGATGACCGGAGACTACAAAGGTGATTATACCATTGTTAAAAATTCTCTCAATACAAGCCTTGAATCCCTAAATGAAATCATCAAGAAGGAGGCGGTAAGATGCCTTCAGGAGATGGCCAAGGGGAACATGGATGTTTCAGTGGAAGGAGAATACAAGGGCGACTTCATCTTAATCAAAGATGCTTTAAACACTACCATATCCAGCATGAATGATCTTTTAAACCAGGTCACTGTCGTTGTCGATCAGGTTGCCGCAGGTTCTCAGCAGGTATCGGATTCAAGCCAGTCTCTATCCCAGGGCGCTACAGAATCGGCCAGTTCGCTTCAACAGATTTCCTCTTCTATGCAGGAGATGTCCAAGCAGACCAAACAGACTTCCGAAAACGCCTCCCTGGTCAGCCAGCTTTCTGTCCAGGCAAAACAAAGCGCTGAAAAAGGCTCCGATCAGATGACCCATATGGTCAAGGCGATGAACGACATTAACGAATCCGCCAGCAATGTATCCAAGATAATTAAGGCAATCGACGAGATAGCCTTCCAGACAAACCTTCTAGCCCTTAACGCTGCGGTTGAGGCAGCACGCGCAGGCAAGCACGGCAAAGGTTTTACGGTAGTCGCCGAAGAAGTAAGGAACCTTGCCCAGCGCAGCGCTAAAGCCGCCAAGGAAACAGCCGAAATGATTGAAAGTTCGATTAAAAAAACCGAAATCGGCTCAAAAATTGCTGAGGAAACATCCAAGGCCCTAGAAGAAATTACTATAGGATCAACCAAGATAACCGATGTAATCGGTGAACTTGCTTCGGCTTCAAAGGAGCAGGCACTGGGCATCGATCAGGTCAGCGAAGCATTTGGTCAGGTTGATAAGGTTACCCAGCAGAACATGGCCAGCGCGCAGGAAATGGCTTCGGCAAGCGAGGAGCTTTCCAGCCAGGCAATTCAGTTAAAGCAAGCTTTGCGCAAGTTCAGGCTTAGAAAGCATAGCTTTGGCGGTCCCGCAGCAAACGCACTGCCGCAGGGGATAACGCCCGAAATGCTCCAAATGCTGCAATCGATGATTCAAAACCAGCAGAAACAGGATCAAGGGTTTTCCCTGGCCGGCCTCAAGTGGGATAACAACGGCGGCACAAAAAAAGCCGCTGCCAGGTTAAGGCCTGAGGAAATAATTTCTTTAGACGACAATGATTTTGGCCGTTTTTAAGTCTTCCTTAAACTTAAAGCAGACAAGGGGAAATTCCCCTTGTCTGCTTTTTAAAAATATGCTTAAGGGGAAATTTGCTTTGAACGAAATGCAGCTCAGTCAAAAGGAATACAAGTTAATCAGCGGTCTTATCTATGATAAATTCGGAATCAGCCTGAATGAACAAAAGCAGACTTTGATTACAGGAAGGCTGCAGAATGTGCTTCATCAGGGCGGATTTACAAGCTTTAAGGATTACTACCGGTATGTGGTCGGAGAAACAAGCGGAAGCGCTCTTCTAACACTCATCGACAGGATCTCTACCAACCATACTTATTTTTTCCGTGAAAAGGATCATTTTGACTTTATTAAGGATACCTTGCTGCCCCAAACTATCAAACCATTTGAAAAAAATGGTGAAAAGGAACTTAAAATCTGGTGCGCAGGATGTTCTTCGGGGGAAGAACCCTATACAGCCGCTATGGTTATTTTAGAAAATATTAGCCGGGGATCAGTTTTTAACATATTGGCCACGGATATTTCAGTCAGTTCCCTGGACAAAGCAATAAGAGGAACTTATGCAAAAGAACAGCTGGAAACAGTTCCGCCGTCATACCGTCAGAAATATTTTGTTTCAGCCGGAGATGGCGTTTGGACGATTCATCAAAAGTTAAAGAACAAGGTGCTCTTTCGAAGGCTGAACCTGATCCAGGATAGTTACCCTTTTAAAGGCAAGTTCGATGTTATCTTTTGCCGTAATGTAATGATTTATTTTGACAGCCCAACCCGCCGGGCTCTTCTGGAAAGATTTCACCGCTACCTGGAGCCGGACGGATACCTGTTCACCGGGCATACTGAAACAGTAGACCGTTCACTTGGAATTTTCAGGTACGTAAAACCCGCAGTATACCAAAAAATATAAAAAAGGTGAGCAGATGAAAAAGATAAAAGTTCTAATAGTAGATGATTCTGCCCTGGTCAGGGAAATACTTGCCAAGGGGCTTTCTCAGGACCCGGAAATAGAAGTCGTTGGAACCGCTGCGGACCCTTATATTGCACGCGATAAAATTGTCCAACTCCTCCCTGATGTTCTTACACTGGACGTAGAAATGCCCAGGATGGACGGAATTGAATTTTTACGCCGTTTAATGCCGCAGTATCCTTTGCCTGTAGTAGTAGTCAGCGCATTAACCAAGAAAGGCGCATCCATAACTTTAGACGCCTTTGAAGCCGGCGCCGTAGAGGTTGTAACCAAACCGAACACGGATATTAAACGCGGTTTAACCATGATGTTGAATGAACTGCGGACCAAGGTAAAGATTGCGGCTTCTACGAACCTGCGTGTGTTGTTAAGCAACAAAAATTCACAGCCGGTTCCTTTAAAAAAGCCCGGCCGGGCGCTGGCTGAATCAACTGACAAAGTAATCGCCATAGGAGCATCTACCGGCGGAACGGAAGCAATACGCTCTATTATCAGCAGCTTTCATTCAACCATGCCGGGCACAGTAATCGTACAGCATATGCCGGCCGGGTTTACAAAGCACTTTGCAGAGAGGCTGAATGGTTTATCAGCTATGGAAGTAATGGAAGCTAAAACGGGAGATCGTGTTATGCCCGGGCGGGTTCTGATTGCTCCGGGCGGACGGCAGATGACAGTCATTCGATCAGGAGGCATTTACCAGGTAAACTGCGATTCAACCGAAGAGGTTAACGGCCACTGCCCCAGTGTAGAAATGCTTTTTCAATCAGTCGCTAAATACGTCGGCGCCAACGCGGTCGGGATTATGCTTACTGGTATGGGCGGCGACGGAGCTGAAGGCATGCTGGCCATGCGTCTTGCCGGCGCCAGGACAATAGCGCAGGATGAGGCTACTTCAATAGTCTTTGGTATGCCGAGAGTGGCTTATGAAAAGGGCGGCGCTGAATGCCTGCTTCCACTTAAAAGTATGCCTGGAGAAATCGTTAAACTGCTCAACGCAGGATAGTTAATGATATCTAAGCGAAAAAGGGGTCCCGCTCAAAAAGAACGGGACCTTATTTGTTGACATAAGCCATTGTATTGAGTTAGGGAAATATTTTCGTTTTTACAATCCTTAAAGCATGATGACCAAGTATAAATGAGAACCTATATATATATATATGTTTGAGCGGCGGGAAGTGTGTTATATTTATTCAGTATAAATTAATTACCATTGCAACTTATTGCATGCTTAAAATCTGTTTCCCTAATAAACAATATCGGATGCTATAATAGATAAATAAACATGTTTTTATATTTTAACATGCGTTTCTTTAACTGAGAGGAACTCTTTATGGAAAAGACCCTGATCATTTTTCTCTTTATCTTTCTGATAAGTTTCCTGGCAATCCTGATCTTTGAGAAAACGACAGTTGCCAAGGAAAAAAACAAAAGGATCAACGAACTTGAGCTTGCCCTAAAAAACAAAGACAATGATCTGTTCAAGGCACAGGAAAATATTACCGGGCTAAAAGAAAAAATTGCCCAGACAACAACGCTCCTTGAAAAGGAACGCAATGATCATAAAGAGAAACTTATCCTGCTGGAAGAAGCGAAAGAATCGCTTTCCGGCGCTTTTAAAGTTCTCTCCGCTGACGCCCTGCGTGTCAACAACCAGACCTTTTTAGAACTGGCTACTACTGCCCTGGAAAAATATCAGGAAAGCGCAAAAAATGACCTTGAGGCCCGTCAGAAAGCCGTTAATGAAATTGTCAGACCCGTTCAAGATTCCCTGGAAAAAGTGGATCTTAAAATCTACGAACTGGAGAAATCACGTTTGGAGGCATATACCGGCCTTACCAGACAGGTGGAAGCTTTATCCAGGACACAGGACAAGCTTAAACTTGAAACTTCCAACCTTGTCAATGCCCTCCGGACACCAAATGTCCGCGGTCGCTGGGGTGAAATTCAACTCAAGAGGGTAGTTGAAATAGCCGGGATGGTTGAGTACTGTGACTTTATCCAACAGGAATCAGTAAATACAGAGCAGGGCCGTCTCCGGCCCGATTTGGTCGTCAAACTCCCCAACAATAGAAACATTATCATCGATTCAAAAGCGCCTATTTTAGCGTATATCGAGTCTTTAGAAGTCCAGGATGAGAAAATCAAAGACGAAAAAATAAAAGAACACGCGCGCAATATACGCACACACCTTGCAAAATTGGGCAGCAAATCATACTGGAGCCAGTTTGACCCCAGTCCGGAATTTGTGGTTTTGTTTTTGCCGCGCGAAGCTTTTTTCAGCGCGGCGCTCGAACATGAACCGGGCCTGATTGAGTTCGGCGTGGAGCAGCATGTTGTAATCGCTACCCCCACAACTTTGATTGCTCTTTTACATGCGGTAGCATATGGCTGGAAGCAGGAAAAACTGGCTGAAAACGCAAAAGCTATCAGCATTTTGGGGAACCAGTTATATGAAAGGCTGAGGGGCCTTGCCGGATATTTTTCCGATCTCAAGAAGGGCCTGGACAATTCAATCGAAGCATACAACAGGGCTGTAGGCGCTCTGGAAAGCAGGGTACTGGTCAGCGCGCGCAAATTCAAGGAATACGGAGCAGCATCCGGAAACGAAATCAAAGACTCCGAAATTATTGAAAAAGATACCCGTACAATACAAAACCTAGAATTAATTGCCTCCGTAAACAGCGAAGAATCAGATTGAGAAAAAGGTTTTTTAAAGGAACGGTGACAATGTCGATTTTTATAGGTACTTCAGGGTATAGTTATGACGACTGGCGGGGGCCTTTCTACCCCGCTTCGGTCAGTAAGAACAAAATGCTGGAATTTTACGCAAATGAGTTTTCCTTTACGGAAATAAATTCTTCCTACTACCACCTGCCTTCACAAAATCTCTTTCTCCAGCTCGCTAAAAGGACTCCTGGAAATTTTATATTTACCGTAAAAGCATACAAGACACTCACCCACGAGCGGCAGGAAAGCGTTCCGGAAGATATAAAAAAGTTTTGCTTCTCTTTAGAACCTCTCTTGCAGGAAAAAAAGCTTGGCGCAGTATTGCTGCAGTTTCCATATTCCTTTCATAACCAGGAGGAAAACAGGCGTTATTTGGCCGGCCTGAAGCGGATGTTCTTAAAATCAATCCCCCTTGCTGTTGAATTCAGGCACCACAGCTGGGTTAAAGAAGCTACCTGGGACTTTCTGAGAACGTTGGAAACAGGGTATGTCTGTGTGGACGAACCAAATATAAAAGGGCTTGTCGGCCAGGCGGCCTTATGCGCCAGTGAAGTTGCCTATGTCCGTTTTCACGGCCGCAATCTTGCCAAATGGTGGAAACATGAAGAATCTTACGAAAGATATGACTATCTGTATACCCTGGAGGAAATAGGCGAATGGGCCCCAAGAATAAATAAACTGGCCAAACAGGCAAAGCAGGTATTCGTCGCCTTCAATAACCATTACCGCGGCCAGGCGGTCCGAAACGCCCGGATGCTTCGCGAACTGCTCCAGGTTTAGGCTTATACCCGTGTTTAAATAACCCGCAGGACTGGGCATCCGGATTGCCGCTTTCCAATATCTTATTTGCTCCCGCAGGGCCGGCCATCTTCAGCAGTTCAAGATAACTTATTTTCGGAGGGACCCGTTTCTGTAGGGTCCCGTAAGCCGGCACACCGGCCAAACAGCCGCGTCTGACCTCCTCCCTGCCCTGCACTTGCACAAAAAACCGGCAGTCACGGCAATACGTCAAGGCCTTCTCCCTCATTTCAGGCAGGATAAGCCTGTGGCCTTCCCAGAGCTTATTATCATGCATATCTGATCCCCGCCCCGGTAAGAGAAACCGTCCTGAAAACGGCCTTCTCACCAAACCTGCTCCTGATCCTGTCGCACGTCTCTTCTATTCTTTTGAGCTTTTCCTTTTCACCGAACAAAGTCAGCTGCTCCATTGTTTGAAAGGTTAAACCCGCCAACGCCACTCCGACCATACGCACAGGCCAGCCATCAGGCCAGTGCTTTTCTAAAATTATTAATCCCGTTTTGGAGATATCGAAAGCAAGGTCGGTAAATTCAGACAGTGTATGCATCCTGGACAGCCAGGCAAAGTTGCTGTCTTTTAAAGACAGAACGACTGTCCTCCCCACATAGCCTCCTGCCCTGACCCGTTCCGCGACCAAATCGGCAAGCTCCAAAATAACTACTTTTATATCTTCGCGGTTCTGGTAATCGCGCGGCAGGGTTATTTGCTGGCCAATACTTTTCGTGACATCCAAAGTATTGGGATCGACAGGGCTGTCGTCCATCCCATTGGCGCTGTGCCAGAGCACTTCTCCGCAAACCCCGAATTTTCGTTTAAGAATGGACGCGGGAAATCTGGCAAGGTCCCCTATAGTGTGAATGTTTAAAAGGTTTAAATGGCGTTCATACCGCGGGCCCACTCCGAAAAGCTGTCTTACCGGCAGGGGCCAGATCCTCAAGGGTACATCCTCATAACGCAGAAGGGTCAAACCATCAGGCTTTTGCAGTCCGGCAGCCATTTTTGCCAGCAGTTTGTTCGGCCCTATACCTATACTGCATGTTATACCGGTTTCTTTACGGATTCGCTCTTTTAATTTCCTGGCAATTTCAACAGGCGTCCCAAAAAGACCCCGGCATCCGGTAACATCGAGAAATGCCTCGTCAATGGAAAAAGGTTCGACTAAAGGTGTGAAATCCTTCATAATACGCAAAATACGTGTGGAAAAGTGGACATAAAGGTGGTGCTGGGGGTTGATGAAGACTGCCTGCGGACAAAGTATACGGGCCTCGTGGACCGTCATGCCGGTCTTTATGCCTTTGGACTTGGCTTCATAGCTGGATGCCAGAACGATGCCGTGGCGTTTGGCTGAGTCACCGCCCACTATCACAGGCTTTCCCCTGAGATCCGGTTGGAGGGCCTGATGGACACTGGCAAAAAAAGCATTCATATCCGCAAGCAGGATATCTCTAAACATATAAAAAACCCCCGATAGAACATTTGTTCGATCTAATTATGGCAGCGAACATATGTTCCAGTCAAGAGTTATTTTCGATGCTAAGCGGTATGTATTTTTACTTCTGCAGACATACCCGGTTTAAAAACTGAATTATGGCTAAAAAGCTATATTTACATCTCCTTTGCATAGTTTACAGCATTTCGAAAGATAGCTTCTCCCTGAGACTTTAATTGATTTCCGCGGCGCCAGTTGGGATAATGGATTTGATCAATAAATCTTTCCGGATGCGGCATCATGCCTAAAATAAGTCCTGTTGAATCACAAATGCCCGCAACAGCATTCAACGAACCATTGGGATTTGCGGGGTATTCGGCAGTTGGAAAGGATCCGTCACCGGTGTATCTAAAAACCACCTGGCCGGCAGCCTCTATCTTGTTTAACGCGGCGGGATCCGTATAGAATTTTCCTTCTCCATGAGCCACCTGGAGGCTTATCTGTTCGCTTTCATTGTTCTTAACAAAAATACAATTTGTTTTTTCAATCAGAAGTTTCACCCAGCGGCACTCAAAGCGGCCACTGTCGTTATGAATTAGCGCCGCCTTTATTTTGCCCGAAACCTGCCTGTCCGGCAGAAGCCCGGTACGAACCAGCACCTGAAAACCGTTGCAGATTCCCAATACCGGCCTGCCGGCTGTCACGAATTCCTGCAGCTGCTCCTTTAGAAAGGAGGTCAATTCCA
Organism: Eubacteriales bacterium; assembly: GCA_041653135.1. Taxonomy (GTDB): domain Bacteria; phylum Bacillota; class Desulfotomaculia; order Desulfotomaculales; family Nap2-2B; genus 46-80. The sequence goes on from JBAZGB010000024.1 coordinate 25,029, forward strand.
CAGCCAGAATTTTCCCTGAATGAACATCGTCACCATAGGAAAACCCGCCCGGGATAACAAGAATATGATAGTCAAGCAATTTTTTTTCTCCGCTGCGGAGCATATTTATGTGAACAAGTTTACTTTCCCCGCCTGATTTATTAAAGGCGTAAAAAGTTTCTTCATCACAATTTGTACCGTCTGTTCTAAGTATGCAAACCCTTGGTTTCATACTAACTTTTCTCCTTATGCGACCGTTTTCTAGGCATTAAAAACCCTCTGCATCAAACCTTTCCATGGTTCAATTAAAAGCCCGAGGTCTATTCTGAACAGTTCATTATCGCCTGAATACAGGCTAATTTCGCGCTGACTTATTGTATTTCCTATTTTTATATGCGGCACACCCGAAAAAACAGTCTTAAAATCTGTACCTGAATCCATCTCAACAAGAAAGCAACCCGCTGTTTCATTGAAAAGAAAGAAATCCGGCCTCGTTTCTGTTTCTATAACTATTTTTACGCCTATGCCGCCTCCAAAACACATTTCGGCAAGCGCGGCTGCAATCCCACCCTCGCTAATATCGTGACAGGCAAGAATTTGCCCTTTCCCGATTGCCTGATGAATTCTCTTAAAGGTAAGATTCATTATTTCCAGATTAATAATTGGAAGAAGACCTTCCAATCCTTCCAGTTCATAATATGTTGAACCTCCCATTTGTTCCGGTTCCCGCTTTCCTACGAGTATAATCGAACTGCCCGGCCGCTTAAAATCAGCTGAAACAGTCTTTTTTACATCCGTTATTCTGCCAAAAGCTGAAATGCAAAGGACAGGCGGTATTTTCAGGAGTGTCCCGTCACTGCCGCGATAAGTGCTTGATAAACTGTCTTTACCTGATATAAAAGGCATACCGGTCGCATGTACGAAATCCACACAAGCATCAACCGCTCTGTCTAAATCCCCCAGTGATTCCTGATCAGGAAACGGCCAGATGAAATTATCTATCAAAACGAGCTCTTCCGGGTTGGCGCCAACGGCGACAGCATTTGACACCGCTTCCGCAGCCGCCCATAAACTCCCGTAATAAGGGTCTATCGTATTTAAAACAGGATTTAAGCCATGACTGATGACCATACCGTAAGGGTAACCAAGCAGTGGTTTTAAGACCACTGAATCATTGGGACAGTCCCCGTCGATCCCGGAAAAAGGCGGCAGGCAGCAGGAGCCCTGAACCCCATGGTCATACATGCGCACGATGGGCTCTTTTGAACAAACATTAGGATGACCCATTACCCGTTGATATAATAAAGACAAATCAGCGGGAGGAGGAATTATTTTAACGTCAGTACAGTCTTTTTTAGCAAAGGACGCCTTCATTACTCTTTGAGGCAATCCGTGATGAAGGAAGCTCATCTGCAAATCACAAATCGTCTCGCCCAAATAGTTAACGACCAGTTTCTTGCTGTCTTTGAACTGGCCGAGAACCGAGGCTTCAACGTTTAATAAACTGCAAATTTCCAAAACACTGTCTAGATTCTCAGGAGCAACCGCCAGGACCATTCTTTCCTGGCTTTCCGACACCCAAATTTCCCATGGTTTAAGTCCCGGGTACTTTAAAGGAGCTTTTTCCAGGGCTACCTCCACACCTGTTTGCGAACCCATTTCTCCTACTGCGGAACTAAAGCCACCGGCCCCGCAGTCTGTCACAGCCCTTATTAAGCCGGCCAAACTCGCCTTTATTATAGCGTCGCTGACCCTTTTTTCTTCTATCGGGTGCCCGATTTGGACTGCGCTGGAGTTGACCTCTGTAGTTCTTTCGGTCATCTCCCCGCTTGAAAAAGTAGCTCCGTGAATGCCGTCCCGTCCTGTGCGGCCCCCAATAGCCAAAACCAGATCGCCGGTTTGCGGCTGTCCCTTTATGCATCTTTCCCGTGGCAAAATGCCGTAAGCCCCCACTATTATGGTCGGCTTGGCCCGGAAGTCCCGGTGAAAATGTACCGACCCGTTATTGGTCGGTATGCCCATGCGGTTTCCGTAATCTCTTACTCCTGCCACAACCCGGCGCAGCAGGTATTGCGGATGCAAACATCCGGGGGGAATCTCTTCCCTCGGGGTGTCCGGGTGTGCAAAACAAAAGATATCTGTGGAAGCAATTACTTTCGCGCCCTGCCCGGTTCCAAGAACATCACGAAAGACCCCTCCGCTTCCTGTCATCGCTCCGCCATATGGTTCAATTGCCGAGGGAGAGTTGTGCGTTTCCACTTTTCCGCAAATTGCCCATCCATCGTAAAAATCCATTACTCCTGAATTATCGACAAATGCCGAGAGAACAAGGGGATGACGAGTTTCACTGGTTGCCTGCTGCAGACGTTTTAAAAGGGGCGTCTTTTCCTTCCCGTTGACAATCAGCTTTGCTTTGAATGTCTTATGGCTGCAGTGTTCGGACCACGTCTGGGCAATGGTTTCAATTTCGCAGTCTGTAGGATTGCGACCGGCTTTTTTAAAATAACTTTGGATTAACCGCATCTCCTCCAGATTTAGAAAGAGCTTTTCGCTGCTAAGCTCCATTAACTGTATATCGTTCATCTGATCGATTGGAATGAATTCGGAAGTGGTGGGGTTGCCGCGGATGATCAGTGATAAGGGCGCCTGGTCAACAACTTTTTCAACCGTTGTATTTACCAAGAGGTGTTCAATTATGGCCAGGATATCCTTCTCTTTAATTTTTGCGCCATAAAAGGCATATTCCCTGCTTGAACCGGCGGCGTCAGCATGAACCCCCAGGTCTGCAGCCGCTTTTAGAAGGGAGGCGGCTTCAGGGTTCATCACCCCGGGTTTATAGGCTACCTCAACAACCCTTTGGGCCCCCTGCAGTACTGGAGCATTTAAACTATACAACTGAAATACTTCTTCAGCCAAAAGCTTCTGCGCCAAAAGATCGGCCTGCTTTTTGCTGATATTTTCAAACCTGTAGATTTTAGCGGTACGTATTTCTGTTATGCTTTTTATACCCAAAAAAGTATTAATATCATAAAGCAACCCGTTTCCCACAGGGTCACCAGCATCAGAACGGTTTGTTACCCTTACTTCCTGAATCATCCTAAAGCCTCCGGAATTTTTAACTTAATCAGTTTTCAAAAACATTATTGATATTTTAGTATATACGAAGCAAAAAAACAACCTTGCTTATGTATCAAGGCAAGTATCCAAGTAAAACTACAAAGGGCACGGAAGGGTATTTTTATTCGTTCACGATTTCACTTATTTCAAGCTTTCTTTGAAAATGCCGTAAAATCTTTGCCAGGCTTGTATTAAAGACCAGACAAAAGACTGCGTTGCCAAGCGCGTGAAAGGTATCAAACCAGAAGCTGGCTGCATTAACCGTAATAAGAGAACTGAGGTTCAACGGGGAAATAAAAGCGGTCCAGGACCAAAGGTTCATAATCCAACCAAATAGATACCCCCAGAAAAAATTAAATAAAACAATTCCCTTGAGTCCAATTTTCGGATGGATATTTTTTAGAAGGCCGGCAGCACTTCCTGCCATGCCCCAGGCAAACATCTGCCATGGTGTCCAGGGACCCTGGCCCAGGAAAAAATTCGAAAGAACCGCCGCTGTTGAGCCTGCTAAAAAACCGGCCTGGGGTCCAAAAATTAATCCTGTTGAGATTATTAGAAAAGTAGTCGGCTGAACACCCGGTATTGCTGCAAAAGGAACCCTGCTAACTGCAGCTATCGAGCTTAGCGCCGCAATAACAGATAAATACTTTGCGGAAAACGGTTTTTTTTCGCAAAGCCAATAAAAAAAGCCCAGGGCAATAAAAATGATCTCTAATGAGAGCAAACCCCAGTCCTGTTTGGATAAAACAAGTATTGCTCCAACGACAATTAGAAGGGATATTGTTGATATTGCTCTGGCTGTTATTCGCATAATTTAAACCTATCAGTTCGCTGTTGACAACGCTGTGCCCTTTTGGTTTTACTTAATATCTACAGGAAATCTTATTTGTTCCAGCGCTTCCCGGACTGTTAAAATATTCTTTCTAAATCCTCTGAATAACCTGCTCATCTGCGTTGAAAAGAAAATTGACTCGCCGAGTATTTCATGTTTTGAGCCATCCCCTGCAATTCTGCCGTCAAACATCAGGATAACTCTCCGGGCGTACTCTGCGGCAAACTCAATATCGTTGGTAACGATAATTACGGCAGTTCCTTCTTCAGAATATCTCAAAAGCAGCCTGCCAAGATCATTTTTAAAATTGTAATCAATGCCCCTGGTCGGCTCATCCAACAACAGCAGAGCGGGACGGCCGGCTAAAACAGAAGCGAGAGCTACCCTTACACGCTCTCCGGCGCTTAATTCCCTAGGGTTATACTGGAAAAATTCTTTAATTCCTAACTCGTCAATAGTATAATTAACCAGCTTGTCACTTTTAGCCCTGGGGTTGTTAGCGGAAAGACCGATCTCCTCCTCAACCGTTTCATAAAAAAAGTATTCGTCAGTATTTTGCGGCATATATCCAATCATCCCGGCAATGTCTTTAGCTTTATATTTATTTGGATCATTGCCTAAAATTCTGACGGAACCCCTTCCCGGTTTTATTAATCCTGCCAATATTTTTAGCAAAGTGGTCTTGCCGGCGGCATTCTCACCAAGTATGGCAATAATTTCCCCTTTTTTTACTGTAAAATTTATATCCTGCAGAGATGCTTTTCCGTCAGGATAACTGAACCAGATATTTTTTATTTCAAGAACCTCGTCCTGTCCGTCGCATGTTTGTTTATCCGGTTCCTCATTTGCCTGGTGGACAATAGAAGACGTCTGCTCAGGCAGGTGCTTTTTCAGAAAAGCCCGCCCTTCTTTTATATCCAGAGGTATTAAGGAAGCATTGCACATTGTAAAAAACTTGACTACCGAAGGAATATTATTTACGTTATTACCCACTCCCCAGCAGGCAATTTCTCCCGGAGTACCACCCTTAAGCAATTCTCCCCGATCAAGGACAACCACGCGATCAGCATAGCTAAAACATCTTTCCAGCCGCTGTTCAATGAGAACGACAGTTATTCCTTCATCATTGAGGCTTTTGACCAGTTTTAAAATTTCATCTGCGTTTGCCGGGTCCAGCTGGGAGGTAGGCTCATCCAAAATAAGCACGTCCGGCCGCATTGCAAGGACAGAAGCGATAACCACCTTCTGCTTCTGTCCTCCTGAAATGGCTCCGGTAAATTCGTCTTTGATCTCCGACAAATTAAGAAAGCCAACCACTTCAGCCAATCTTCGGACCATTTCTTTATCATCAAGGCCGATATTCTCGAGACCGAAAACAATTTCGGCCTCGACACTGTTCATAACCAGTTGTTTTTCAGGATCCTGAAAAACAATCCCGATATTCCTGGCAATCTTGCGTCTGTCCATAGCACGGAGGTCTAATCCCTTATAAAGCACCTTACCGCCTATTTTACCCCCGTAAAAATCGGGAATAAGCCCCGCCAGGGAGCGGGCTAAAGAAGATTTGCCGGAACCGGACCCACCCGTGACAAGGATAAATTCCCCTTCTTCAATTTTAAGATTTACTTTTTTCAATGCAGGATCTTTTTTATCGGGGTAATAATAAGTCAAATCCTGGATCTCAAATAGCGGCAGTGATCCCACCCCCAGCTTGTAATAACCGGAATAAGTAAACCAGTTAAAATTAACAGTAAAAACCACAAACCATTAAGAAAATAATCCATCTTTGGGTAATATGCATAGCTTCCTGCTCCCATCGCTTTACCGGCAAATGAAACAGCCAGCGCCGCACAACTGCTGACCAGGCAGATCAAATCACCCGGACGCAATTTCTTACGCTCGTACCGCGAACGGGGCCCGCTCCCGAAAGCCCTGCTGTGCATGGCTTCGGAAATTTGCCAGGCGTCTTCCAAAGATGTATAGATTAAAGTATTTACGGATTGGCGGTATAGTTTAAACTTCCCCCTCAAATTTAAAGAGGTATAATCAAAACCCCTGACCTTTTGCAGATCCTGAATATTTTCAAAATCTCTTTTCATGCGGGGAATCAATCGCGTTCCCATAGAAATTACCAAAGCAGGTCTATAGGTAAATCTAGAAAAAAGAGAAAGAACCTGGTCCGGGTGTACCGCATTGTTATAAAGGCAAAATACGCTTAAAACAATTAGAAGGCGTGTTCCCATTGCCAAACCATAGAAAACTGCTTCCAGGGAGATTATTAAGCCGCCCAGTAAGGGAACTTGTGGGCCAGACAATAAAACAGTACTTCCAGCGCGGGATACCAACGGGTTTATTATTACAATCATCAGGACCATCAAAAGGCTGAACTTAAGATAGGTTTTCCAGGATTTTAATACACGTGCTGATCTAATAGCCAGAACTGTTACCACTAAAACTGCTGTCAGGTAAAGAGGATGTGAAAACAGCAAGGCAACCAGCAGCAAGGACATAAAATATACCAGCGCAGCGGCCGGATGCAGATTTTTAAAGTAACAACCCTTGTAAGTGTTCAGCCTTTTTTTAAACACTTCCTATTTGCTCCCCAAACTAACTGTCCGGTTATCCGCGTCCCATTCGACATCATACCCAAGTGCCTCCGCCAGATACCTGAAGGGGAGGTAAATGCGCCCCTTCTCAATCAGCGGTGTTACGTTCATTTGAATTTGTCTGTTGTTTACATACAATTCTGTTTGCCCCAGTGAAATTATCAAATTATTAACCCCGTCAGAAATAGTCACACTTTTTGTGACAGGCGACCATTTGATATTTTCCTGTGGAATACCCAGAATAACAGCCAAATCACGCAAAGGGACAAATAAAAATCCTTTTTCATTAAGATAAGAAAATTCTTCTTTCCCGGTCCCGGTATTATTGACTGAGCAAAAATAATCTCCTCTTATTTGGAAACGTAAAGGTTCTTTTTGTTTTTCCTCATTTCCGCCAATAGATCTGACATTCAACAAAGGCAGTCGTTCGATAAAAGATCTCTCACTGTATACATCTGTCAGCGCAATTAATGCCTGCTGTGTTGCCATCTCATCCCCTCCACCGCCTTTTATATGCTCGAAACAACCACCGGGAAGCTGGTATTTAAGCAGGGCGGTAACCGGATCACCGCCGGGTTTTTTAAATTCACTGCCGCCGGGATCTGCACCCACTGAAATCAAACCCTGAATCACAGCGCTGCAGGATTCGGAATTCCTGATTCCCCAGGATTCAAATTCCCCATTTTCCTTTTGGACACTCTGCAAGTAACTAATTGCTTTTTTAACAGCCGGGCTGTCTTTTTTCTGGCCTAAAGAGCCAAGCGCCGCAAGCGCCATACCCGTTGAATCAACGTCAGGTGTTGTAACATCGGAAGCAGACCAGTTGAATGAACCGTCGGAGTGCTGCCGGGCAACCAGCCACTGAATTGCTTTTTCAGGTTCCTTTGGCTTTGCGCCCGCACAGGTTAAAGCGATAATTGCCCAGGCATGAACGCTGACAAGTTCTTCCCCGCCGGTTATTACCGAGTCGGCAAATTTTCCGCTTTCCAACTGTGCATTCTGCAGTTTCTGCACTAAATTTTTACCATTACAGCAATACGGGTCGCCTTTTGCGGAAACAGTTAATATGGTCAGAACAGAGTAATTATTTGTGTCCCCTGACCCAAGCAATTTCTCGAGATTTTCGCAAGCCCTTTTGGCGCCGGCGCCGGCGGATTCATTTTCATCTGCACAGGCAATTGATATATAAGTGAATGGGGAAATACTTTCTTTTTTTACGGATCCTAAAAAGTTAACCGCTTGTATTATACTTTCATGTAAATAAGTTTCTGCCCGGACTTGTGCCGGAAAGACAATTAAAAAAGATATTATGATCAGAAATATTACTTTTTTCAAAACAGGCGCCCCTTTGTGTCGCTTTTACCGGCATGGATGTCTACTTTAAGAATTCTTCTCAAGATGTAGATTGTTTAGATGCGGTCAGATCTTTCCAAAGAGGAAATTTAGCTTTAATATCTTCGCTGTACCACCAAATAATTCGATCATCCTCCCGGACCTTTTTAGCCGCAGCTGAAACCATAGGAATCTGATCATTTACCGCATACATCCAGCCTGATTGGCCTTTATTTCCCAGACCGCTGATAACTTCGACAAGTTCCGGCCAGCGTGATGAGGTTTCATAATTTAAACCAGTGGCATCAAGGACATTCAGAACAGAAATACTTTCTGCTTCCTCGCTTGCAACGCTTACTTTTGACGGCCCGTAAATTATTTCTTTGTTTTTACCAATTACTGCTATGCTGAATGTTAATACCAGATCGTCGTCAGTAGCGCCTGCAGTTTTATTTTTGTCAACAGTATTAGAGATTGATTTTTGATCAGTGCTTACGCTCTTTGAAATATTACCGTTATCTTCTGATGCTATTTTTAAATCTTTCGTGCTCTGAACATCATTCTCAGGTGCAGCGGGCAAACCGGTTTTATCTTTTACAGGCAATTCATTCGTTAATTTTACTTCATTTAAATTATTTTGGTCTGAAGATTGTTTAATTGATATGACTGCCGCCAAAAGCAGCATAACTGCAAGCAAAAATATTGTAAACAATAATACTTTCTTACGCATTTTTAAATAACCTGCCCTGTTATTCCATTAACTTACTCTTAAACTGATACTTATATAAAACAAAAAGCTCCAGCCGTCCCGGATGAGATAACTGAAGCTTGCAAAGCCCCGCTCACGGTACCGCTTTTTACGTGGAAGCGATAAAACGTACCGAAATACCAGGGCAGGTTTCCTGACTTCAGGATCATTACAGCCAAATGCCTTCCCGAATTAACTCAGTGGCTTTCTTTTGGCGATTCCCCGTTCACAGTGGCCCGACCGTCCAGGATTTCAACCTGGTTCCCTTTTACCCCCTGCCCTCCAGGACAGAGGCACCCTGGTAAATATTATTAGTTATAAATTTTGTATATCATATTTTAATCTTGCTGTCCAGTTTAAGTGTAAATTTACTTGTATAGTGGACCCAGGAATCTAGACAACAAAAACGGTTAATTTAAGATACAATATCAACATGAGAAAACATTATACAGATGCTTTCAAGGCCCAGATAGTGCGAGAGATGCTAAAGGAAGAAAAAACAATCACCCAACTCGCATCGGAATACGGGATTCATCCCACACAGCTTCATAAGTGGAAGGCCATGGCCATCAAGAACCT
>JBAZGB010000025.1:0-33121 GCA_041653135.1 Eubacteriales bacterium
GAACGGTTTGATCTACCTTCCCCGGTGCGCGCTCCCAGCAAAGTATGGATTGAAAAATCCTTGTTGCCGCTAATCGCTAATTCCTGAAGCAGAAAAAACAAGGGAGCGATTCCGATACCGCCCGCTGCTATCGCCAGCTTTTTCTTTCCTTCAGGAATAGTGAAACCATTTCCCAGGGGGCCTATAATGTCTAAAATATTATTTTCTTTTTCCATAGAAAGCAAAGCAGTACCCCGGCCAACCACCCGGTAAAGCAGGGATAACTCACCTTCCTCCCGATCTACCCGGTGGATGCTGAAAGAACGTCGCAGCGTAGAATCTAAAAGAGGTAAAATGCGCACCTGGACAAACTGTCCCGGCTTTGCCGTCCTGCTTATCTCCGGAGAAGAAATTGTCAGCAGGCAACAACCTGGGAAAATCATTTTTTGACGTACGATCCGGGCTTTTGGATTATGGATCAATTTTGCTCCTCCTGATTCGTGCTTGTCTGAGCAGGCCAGTCGGCACACCTTTTAATGATCATATATCCTGCCCCCTTGCTGATTTTCCCTTCATTTTGAATATGTCCTAACAAGTCGGGCTCCCAAAATCCGGCCAACTTCAAATAATGAAAGGCTTCCTGTTTGGAAACGCTCAAATTTTTAAAGCAGCATATAATTTGAGAAGCGTTTGTCAGCGTGAGCGTTTCACCCGCGGGGTAAATCATCATCCCAGTAGGAATCTTTGTACCGGTTACCCTCGAAAGCGTATTTATAAAGCTTGTTACAGACATCGCTTCATCAAGCCGGTAATTATTAGCATAGCCGCCGGAAGCCATCCCCCATTTCCTGACAAATCTTAAACCGGGGTAGGCCCAGTGATTCCCGCAGGGAATTTCATACGAGAAGGAGTACAGTTTCATTCCCTGCGCATTTAACCTGCTCTGCAGCTCTTTGATAACATTCGGATCACCGCTCATTTCGTTAAAGGGCAATCCCTTTTCAATACTGAGAGCGGCAGCCGCGCCGGCCGCCTGGCCTGTTGCCATGCCGACAGGGATAACCCTTGCGCTGCCGGCCGCCAGCGAATCAAAACTCGCCGCCTTACCCACTACCAGAAGGTTATTAACTTCCTTTGACACAAGACAGCGGAAAGGTATTGAGTAAAGTTTTGGTTTGCCTATTACATCACCGCGAAAAGACTGACTGGTTGCCTGTATGTCAACGGGATAAGAACCCATGGCAATGCGATCTTTAAAATCCCTGTTTTCCAGTACATCGTTTATACTTAAGCGATATAATCCATAAATATTCCTTGACTGCCTGATGTATAATTCTGGCGCCGTCGCATCAGGCACGACCGACGACAGGCCGGGAATGTTTTTTGAAATATAATCGGTCAGCAGGGGAATTTCTTTTTCAGCCTGAATCCTTCCTTCCATGCGGGAATTAGGATCCAGGGGATCCATCCCCAAAATCTGCAGCGCATTAATCAAAATCCGGTTGTCTTTTTGCCGGCTTATATTTAAGCCCCTGACCATTAAACTGTTGCTGGTAGGCTGGTAACGTTTCATTATCTGAGAAAATCCCCAGGCGCTCTGATTTTTGGCGCCGTTGTTTGATTCTTTGGAAAGTTTGAGATTCAGTGCCAGTTTTGTCCAGTCCAACAAACTTACTCCTTTTAACCTGAAAACTAGAGTGGCGGCCATATATTCACCGGGCCTTCCGCAGTCGTCAAACCCGAGGCTGTACGGAACACCTGCGGCGGCGGCTATATCAGCATCGCGGGTGGCGTCAATTACACGCTGCGCTTTGATTTCTCTGGCATCTCCCTTTGGCAGCAGAATTTTTAATCCAGTTAAAGTATTGTTCACTGCCAGTGGCTGTAGCTCAGCCGCATTCAAAAATACCTGGAGATTCTTCTCCTTTGCGATCAGGGAATAGAAGACCCTGCTTGCCACAGCCGGATCAATAACATCTCCTCCAACGCTTTTGTAAAATTCTAGAAAGATTCCGTTATTCAAGATGTCCTTGTTGGGTCCGTAATTCATATCAATATTGCTCAACCAGCCGCGGGTCATCAGGCCGCCTGCTTCCGGACGGACATCTACCAGCAGGGTCTTTAAACCATTACGCGCCCCGGATACGGCGGCGGCAATTCCTTCCGGCTCAGCGCCTGCAACAATAAGATCATAATGTTCCAGCAACGGTGTATTGGCATAAGAAGCGGCCGGGGAATCTATTCCAGACCACAGCGGCCTTAGTAAACAATAAAGAAGCAACAGAATTAACGAAAGGCAGATCCGTTTAACCACCTAGACTACCTCCTCAAGCACATCCTGCAAGGTAACAAACTCGATGTCATCGCCCCCCACACCGTTCTTTGTTAAATTAAAACTCTTATGTGAAAAAGGTTCTTTATTCTTTATTCCTGTCCAGTGTATTCAAGAACAATCTTTCCTCCAACAATAGTCAGTATTGGAACACCGGTAAGTGTCCTGCCGGCAAACGGAGTGTTGCGCCCTTTGCTGACAAACCTTGCCGGGTCTACCTTTTCCGTTCGGGCAGGATCGATAATTGTAAGATCCGCATCCGCGCCCTTGGCCAGTATCCCTTTGGCAATATTTAGGATGCGCGCGGGGTTGGCTGTCATTTTTTCAATCGCTTCAAGGGGAGAAAGGATACCGGCATTGACAAGTTCTGTCCAAACAAGCCCTACAGCAGTTTCCAGCCCTGAAATGCCGAAAGGGGCATTATCATATTCTACTTCCTTTTTTTCCTGCGCATGCGGAGCATGATCGGTGGCGATGACATCAATTGTCCCGTCACGCAATCCCTGCCTGACTGCATTTACATCCTCAAGTGTCCTTAAAGGAGGATTCACTTTAGTGCTGGTGTCAAATCCGGTAACAGCCCGGTCAGTCAGTGTAAAATGATGCGGTGTCGCCTCCGCAGTAACCTTCAGCCCGTTGGATTTAGCCTGACGGATTAATTGAACAGAACCCGCTGTGCTGACATGAGCTATATGCAGGCGGCACCCTGCTTCTTTCGCCAGTATAAGATCGCGGGCAACGATCACTTCCTCTGCTGCCGCAGGGATACCCTTTAAACCCAGTAAAGTGGAGTAATAACCTTCGTGCATCGCTCCCTGGGCAGACAACCTGGTATCCTCACAATGAGCGATGACCGGCATATTGATCATCGCAGCGTACTGCATAGCCCTGTACATTACCGCGGCATTGGAGACACACCTGCCGTCATCCGAAAAAGCAACTGCTCCAGCTTCCTTTAAATAAGCCATTTCGGCAAGCTCTTCGCCTTTACTGCCAGCTGTGATGGCGCCAATCGGAAAAACGTTAACTTTTCCCTCCCGGCGGGCTTTGTTTAAAATAAAAGAAATCACTGTGCTGTTGTCGGCAACCGGATTAGTATTGGGCATACAGGCCAAACTTGTGAAACCTCCCCTGGCCGCAGCCATAGTTCCGGTAGCAATTGTTTCACTGTCTTCAAAACCCGGTTCTCTTAAATGAACGTGAAGATCAATCAGGCCGGGCAGGACCAGTTTTCCGCCTGCGTCTATAATAACTGCGCCATCCATTTCAAGGTTGTCACCAAATGCAGCAATCTTACCATCTGCAACCAGGACATCTGTAATGAACATTTTCTTTTGATCCGGACTGATCAGGGTTCCTCCTTTGATCAGTAGCTTCATTAAGCGTCACCCCCTCCTATAAGCAGGTATAAGACTGCCATTCGAACCGCTACCCCGTTGGTTACCTGTTCATTAATTACCGACTGAAGGCCGTCGGCGACCTCACCGGATATTTCTATCCCCCTGTTCATGGGACCGGGATGCATTACCAGAGCATCTTTCTTAGCCAGGGAAAGCCTTTCGCGGTTTAAGCCAAAAAGACGCGCATATTCCCTGAGGCTAGGAAACAACCCCGCCTTTTGCCTTTCCATCTGGATTCGAAGCATAATGATTACATCCGCATCCTTTATCGCTTCATCAATACTGCAGTAAACAGCTACACCTGTTCGTTCGATTCCAGCCGGCAACAGGGTAGCGGGGCCGCAGACCGAAACCCTGGCCCCCATTTTTAAGAACCCCCAGATGTCGGATCTCGCCACCCGGCTGTGTAATATATCGCCTGTAATAACTATCTTCAGGCCTTCAAGAGTGCCCTTCTTTTCCCTGACGGTAAACAGATCAAGAAGCCCTTGGGTCGGGTGTTCATGCGCACCGTCACCTGCGTTGACAATAGTGGCCCCTATCCACCCGGCCACCAAATCTGCTGCGCCTGCCATCGGATGACGGATAATCACGACGTCCGTACCCATGGCTTCCAGAGTGCGGACTGTATCTTTCAGGCTTTCCCCTTTAACTACACTGCTGGCCGACGACGAAATGTTGATTACGTCAGCGTTCAAGAACTTGGCGGCCAGTTCAAAGGAAGTTCGTGTCCGGGTACTGGGTTCATAGAACAGATTGGTAATTGTGCGCCCGCGCAAGGCCGGCACTTTCCTGACCGGCCGGAAGACTATCTCTTTCATTGCAACCGCCGTATCGAGGATGAGTTCTATTTCAGGCGTATCTATATGCTCAAGCCCAATCAAATTTTTCTTTTGAATCATGATCCGCTCCTTTCCTAAAAGATCTATCCCTCACCCAGGATAAATACACCCTCTTGCCCGTCTGTTTCCTGTAAACGCACTGCGACTATTTCTTTGCTGGATGTAGGGGTGCTTTTGCCTATATAATCAGCGCGAATAGGCAGTTCACGGTGGCCGCGGTCAACAAGTACAGCCAGCTGGATTACCTTCGGCCTGCCGAGATCTATTATTGCATCCAGAGCGGCCCTGATTGTCCGTCCGGTATAAATGACATCATCAACGAGGATGATTCTTTGATTTTTAACCGGAAACGGGACCTCCGTGCGGCGCAAAATAGGCTGATGGGCTAAAGTGGTCAAGTCGTCCCTGTATAGGGTTATATCAAGTACTCCAACAGGAATTGTTTTATTTTCAATTTCCCTGATGTAACAACTTAACCGGTTTGCCAGCGGAACGCCCCTGCGCTGGATGCCTATTAAGGCTATCTTTTCGGTTCCTTTGTTTCTTTCGATTATTTCATGCGCAATCCTGACCAGGGCCCGCCGGATACCTTCTTCATCCAGAATCTGTGCTTTTTGACGCATTTTATCCGACATGTTTTAAGACTCCCTTACAATTAAAAATGCCTGCTCACCCTCCCGGCGAGCAGGCATAGTAATATCTGCAAGTTGTATCTTCCTTGCCGGCCTCACCGGACCGTCTTAAAGGATTATAAATTTTATAAAGTTTATCAAAAACCGTCCTTGATGTCAATACCATACTCTTGAAACGCCGGCCATGAAAAAAACAAAAAGAAAAGACAAATTTTCCCTTTTCTTTTTGTTCCAAACCACTGGACTTAGCTGGTTAGTTATACTAAAATGTCATGTAAGTATTAAAATCCAGGAGGTCTTTCGTGGCAATTGTAATACCCTTTAAGGGAATTCGTTATAGCCCGTGTGCGGGAGCAATGAGCCTTCTGATAACACCGCCTTATGATGTTATCAACGAAAACAAACAGGAGCATTTTTATCAACTGCATCCAAATAATATTATCCGCCTCGAATATGGGAAAACGTATCCTAACGATACAAAGGAGGACAACCGGCATACCCGTGCAGCCGCAGTATTTTCCAGTTGGCTTAAAGAAGGGATTTTAAAGCAGGAAAACTCGCCCGTTATATATCTCTGTCAGGAAAGGTTCAACCATGAAGGACGGGAAAAAACCCGCAGCAGTTTTATCTGCGGAGTTAAACTGGAGCCATATGAAAAAGGCGTTATTATCCCTCACGAGGAAACGATACCCAAACACAAGGCTGATCGACTGTCGCTGATGCAGGCCTGTGGAGCCAATTTCAGCCCTATTTTCGGTTTATATGTCGATCCGGACGGGATTATAGAAAAGACTACTTGTGCCCAGATGCAGCGAGACCCGGATCTTAATTTCACAGATGAAGATAATCATCATCACAGTGTATGGGTTGTTACTGACAACGGCGTCATATCTCAGGTTCAGCGGTTTATGGCTGACCAGCGCATTTTTATTGCTGACGGCCACCACCGTTACGAGACTGCTTTGACTTACCGGAATTGGCGCAGAGAACAGGAGAAAACGCCGCTCGAAGAATATAGTTATGATTATGTAATGATGAGCCTGGTTAATTTAAATGATCCCGGCCTGGTTATACTCCCTACTCACCGGCTGATCCGGAAAAATATTGAAGCTGAAAAGTTATTCCTTCTTTTAAGCGATTATTTTAATCTGGAATTCTTCCCTCTGGAAGGACACCACGAAAATTTAAATACTTTTATCAGCGCTCTTAAAGATAAATCAAAACCGGATAAAATATCCGAAACGATTCAGCACAGGAATACAATAGGACTTTATACAGGCGAAGGCGGTTTGTATCTGCTTACTCTGAAGGAAGCCATCTCTCTGCCGCCTTTTGCGCCCGCAAGTCATTCTCCGGTCTGGCAAAAGATGGATGTAGCGCTCCTTCATTATTTTATATTCAAAAAATTGTTGGATGTCGGAGAAGAAAAGTGGACTGATGAAAATCATGTTTATTACAGCAGGAATGAAGATGAACTGCTGTCCATGGTAGACGCGGGAAACTATCAATTTGCCTTTTTTTTAAATCCTACATTTATCGAAGAAATGACCTTTGTGGCTCATAATGGTGAAAAATTGCCTCAAAAGTCAACCTATTTTTATCCTAAGATTATTACCGGCCTGGTAATCAATATGTTTTAAACTTACCTGGTGATTCCGCCGCCAAAAAGACTGCCTGAGATATTTACAAAAGTGCTGGGAACTTCGCCGACAATAACACTTTCCGCCAGGGGAACACTTGTGGCAACCCCCGCTTCGGCATACATGGAAGGAATAACTACTTTTACCCTGGTCTTAAAATTCAACCAGATTTTGTGCCTTGTCTGATTTATTCCGGCGGGCTCGAATTTATCGTCAACATTAACCTCTACCGTTCCTACAGGCACTATGGTTACTCTTATTCTCGGACCCATAGAAGAAAAAAGGTACAGACCCGTAATCTGCCCCAGGGGGACCGAAATTTTCTGTCCTTTTAAATTTTGAAGGGTGCGGTTGGCAGTCAGAACAATATCGGCAGCCATTCTGGTAACCCCTACAGTATTGGCCTGCATAAAGACAATCCGCCCCTGATCATCCTTTTGAACCCGGACAAAATCCTGATACTGCAAGTTATTATCCCAGACTTCCTCCTGAACCGTTCTATTGATTGCTTCTGTCGCCATTTGGGTCGCCCTTGTTTCGGCAATCTTAAGAATCGTTGCGCGCATCCGGTGATCAATGCAGACAACAATAACTAAAAGAATTATAAAGGGTAATAACCACCGCAAAAATAATAAAAAAGGCCGCCGCCTCCTAAACATGGTTTTCACCTCACTCCCGAAAATAAGCCGGAAGGCTAGCAAACGGGATGGAAAATCACCAATAGAGGGAGGTAAATGCCTTGAGTGCGATTTTGAGCCTTCATTCAAGGAACGAGTAAACCCGAGGGTAAGCAAGGGAACTGTTTGAGGCGCATGAGCGCCGAGTTTGACTTAAGCCCGAGGGTGAACGAGTTCGTACAAGTATAAGAGGCGAACATGAGCACGTAGGCAGTTGACCTCCCTAATGCAAGTTATTTTTCAGGATAGTCCAATCAAAAGACCTCCACCAGTACAATATGTAATATATGATTTCAATTTTCAAAATTAACTGGTTTAAAAAATTTCAAACTCTTAGTCTGATAAACTTTCTTTTCCCGCATTGAATAATCATATTGTCTTGCGGGATAAGTAAATATGCCGGTTCCTCAATCCTGACCCCGTTAATCTTGACAGCGCCCTGAGTTATCAGGCGTCTCCCCTCGCTTGTGCTTGCCGCCATTTCCATCAGCATCATTAACCTCGGCAGCCAAATTGAGCCGTCCTGCAAAATATCTGTTTTTATCTCGTAAACGGGAATCTGATCGGGAAGTTCCCTTTGCTGAAATACCTTTTTAAATTCTTCCTCAGCCTGATTTGCAGAATTTTCATCATGATAAAAAGACACTATTTCATAAGCAAGCCTCATCTTGGCGTCTCTGGGGTGAAGTTTCCCGCTTGCCAGATCGGCGGATATTTCAGACAACTCATTTAACCCCAAGGGTGTTACCAACTCAAAGTAACGCATGATCAGTTCGTCCGGTATTGACATTGTTTTCCCGTATATCTCACGGGGTATCTCATCAATCCCGATATAGTTGCCAAGGCTCTTGCTCATTTTCTGCACCCCGTCCAAGCCCTCCAGGATCGGCATCATCAGAGCCACCTGCGGTTCCATCCCGTATTCTTTTTGAAGAGTCCTGCCCATTAAAAGGTTAAATTTCTGGTCTGTTCCGCCTACTTCAATATCGGCTTTTAAAACAACTGAATCATAACCCTGCATAAGAGGATAAAAAAACTCGTGAACGCCAACCGGCAAACCTTCTTTGAAACGCCTGTTAAAATCCTCCCGTTCAAGCATTCTGGCGATGGTATATTTTGCCGCCAGTTCAATTACCTCCCGGAAGGTTAAGGGCGCCAGCCACTGACTGTTTAAAAAAAGCTTGGTTCGGGCAGGATCTAAAACTTTAAAGATTTGTTTTTCATATGTGCTTAAGTTTGCTTTTACCTCACTCTCGGTTAACTGCTGCCGGGTTTCAGACTTTCCTGTCGGATCGCCGATTCGCGCCGTAAAATCACCAAGGATAATCTTTATCTCATGTCCCAGTTGCTGCAATTGGCGCACTTTCTGAAGCACTACGGTATGACCGAGGTGAATATCCGGCGCCGTCGGGTCTAAGCCCAATTTTATACACAGGGGTTTTCCCGTTTCCACTGAGCGTTCCAATTTTTTAATCAGATCATCCTCCGGAATGATCTCCGCAGTACCCCTTCTAATTACCTCCATCTGTTCTTTGAAGCTTTGCAAAACCTTGCTTCCCCTTTCCAAAAACACTTTGCGTTATATTATTTATATATTTGTGCTTAATTGTATTATTGATGAATAAAGTCAGTCAAGTTTTTTAAAATTATCCTTTTATTAAAGCGCTTGCCAGAATTTTGTAAAATTAATCATTAAGCAAAAGACAACAAATATGGTATAATGTTTTGAAGAAAAGGAGGATAAGAATTGCCCAAGAAACGTAAAAAGCGTCTTAACCCTGCGCGATTGATCCTTCTTATTGTTTCAATAGCCTTTATAGTTTCATTAAGCGGCGGCCTTTTTATTCTGGCAACGAGTATCATAGATTTGCCCGCATTGGATGAAAACAAACTATACTCCAGCGCGGCAAGTTCCTACTATGATCAGGACGGTAACTTATTTGCCAGGATAGGTGAGGAAAACCGTGAGATAGTCAAAATAAAAGACATCCCCGTTTCTACGCAGGAAGCGTTTATTGCGATTGAAGATGTGCGCTTTAAAAGCCATCATGGAGTTGATTTACGGGGAATTGCTCGCGCCTTCTGGCGCGACTTAACAGGCGGCAGTATGGAACAGGGAGCGAGTACGATTACCCAGCAGTTGGTCAAACTTTCATTTTTAACACCTGAGAAAAAAGTAAAAAGAAAAATCCAGGAAGCAATTCTTTCTGTAATGGTTGAGCGCCTCTATTCCAAGGGAGAAATCCTGGAAATGTATTTAAATAAAGTTTATTTCGGCAACGGGGCATACGGAATACAATCCGCAGCCCGCACGTACTTTGACAAAAATGTTGATCAATTAACCCTCTCACAGTCAGCTTTTCTTGCCGGCTTATTAAAAGCTCCCAATTATTATTCATTACCTGAAAAGGCAGCCGACAGGCGCAACGTTGTTCTGGATACCATGTTGAAGTACGGTTTTATTTCCCTGGACCAGGCCGACGAGGCTGAAAAAGAACCTCTTAATATAGAAGAGGGATTAAAAAAAAATCTTTACCCGTACCCCTACTTCATTGATTTCGTAACCAAACAGCTGATCGAAGACTTCGGCGAGGAAACTGTTTATAAGGGCGGGCTGCAAGTATATACAACCATGGACAGGCAGGCGCAGCAAGCGGCTGAGAAAACCCTGGACAGTTCGAAAAAATTCCCCGCTTCCTGGCGTGATTCACAAAATATATTACAGCCTGAAGGAGCGGCCATATTTATTGATCCTCAAACCGGTTATATCAGGGCATTGGTCGGCGGCCGTGAGCATACTCACCAACTACAGTTAGACAGGGCGACAATGGCGCACCGACAGCCGGGATCCTCCTTTAAACCGATTATCGATTATGCCCCCGCCATAGAGCTAAAGGGAATGGGGCCAGCCTCCGTAATCGACGATATTCCGGTAAGCTACGGTTCATACACACCGCATAACTATGACGGCGTTTACCTTGGCTTGATTACTATGCGCACAGCGGTTACACGCTCGATAAACATTCCCGCTGTGAAAACACTTGTCGATCATGTCGGAATTTCCAACGCAGTAAATTTTGCCAAAGGCCTGGGCATTACTGTAGATCCTAATGATGGCGCAAGTATGGCCCTTGGCGGCCTGGACAAAGGAGTAACACCCCTGCAAATGGCCGCCGCTTACTCCGCATTTGCCAATGGCGGTTTTTATATTGAACCGACAGCCATCCTGAAAGTAGAAGATCAGGAAGGAAGAATTTTGAAAGAGTATCAATCAGACCCGGAGCAGGCCATGAAACCCACAACCGCCTTCTTAATTACCAGTATGCTCAAGGACGTTGTAGAACGGGGCACGGGAACAAATGCCCGTTTAAACCGCCCGGCGGCGGGAAAAACAGGAACAACAGACGAGGGCAAGGATCTCTGGTTTGTTGGATATACACCCAGCCTGGCCGGAGCAGTCTGGATTGGCTACGACACTCCCAAGTCAATGCCCTATGAATTTGGCGGACGTTACCCGGCGCTGATCTGGAAGCAGGTTATGCAGGAGGCCTTAAAAAACATTCCCGCAACCAATTTTCGTCAGCCCGCGGGAATTGTACAAGCTACCGTCGATAATAAATCGGGCTTTTTGCCCGGCCCCAATACTCCGGCAGAGGATATGACAACCGATCTTTTTGTCAAGGGGACGGTTCCTACTGAAGCGGACAACACACACGTCCTTGTGGAGATATGCGCTCAAACGGGTTTGCTGGCCAGTGAATACTGTCCGGACAGAATAACCAGGATTATGATTAAGTTACCCTATTCACTTCCGGATCAAGTTGCGGGTAAAGTTGCTGACCATCTGATACGGGCGCCGGAAAAGGCCTGCACTGAACACAGACCGGGACTGGAAATCCCGTCTGTACAACCCGGGTTTGGACAGGAACTGCCTTTTTTACTGGATCAATAACAAGCTTGCCTGGTGATGTCTGAAAACAGTCTATCTGGATCTGGTTATATCCCTGACAGTTCTGCCGACGCCTTTTAGAGTCTGCAAACTTAAAGAACACCCTCGTTGAAATTATCAAAAGACATTAAACTTCCGTCTTCAGATATTTCGTAAATCTGGACGCCTTCTTTGCATAAACGGTATTCAACACAACAATCCCAGCAGTAATACTGCTCAATACCAACTTTACCGCTTGCCCTGCCTCCGCATACCGGACAGTTCACTTAAAAGACCTCCTATAAAAAACAATCCTTTCGGCTTGATTATACCCGTCAGGATCAAAAATATACGCGGTAAAGCCTATATAAACCTTTCAATAGCTTCTTGCAGCTGTCGCGCAAATCCCGTTTTTAACAGTTCCGGCACATTGCCGGTGGCTTCTTCAAGATTCGCATCGTAATCCAAAGAACCCAGGAAGGGAACCCTTAAGTCCCCCAGTTTACTCCTTAATGATTCGCTTTCTTTCCTTTTCATGTTCTCCAGTATGCCAATAATGTTCATTTTCAGTTCTTCAAGCACCTGGAGTTCCTTTTTCATGACATCCAGCGTAACTTTGGACGGTGTAGTAACAAGCAGATATTTCATCCTCTTAATCAGCCTGATTGCGTCAAGAGCGGGATCTCCCAGCCCGGGCGGCATGTCCACAAACAGGTAATCAAGCATGCCCCATTGTGTTATGGCCAGCAATTCCGTAATGGCATTGGATACCTCGCTTCCGCGTAAAGCCCAGGGGCAGCCGGCTGTAAAAGAAATAATCGACATAAAACTAATCCCGTTTACCTTTGGAGGCACTATGCCTTTTTCTTCCTCCGGATATAAATTGTCCGTTCCCAGGATGATATGAGCGCAAGGCCCGCAAAAATCCAGATCCAGCAGACCAACCCTGCGGCCGTTTTTTGCAAGGATAAGAGCTGAAGCAGCGGCAACAATACTTTTACCGATGCCGCCCTTTCCTCCTGATACGGCGATAATATTTTCTACCTTTTCTAATCTTCTGCCGATAACACTTAACCTTGGATCCATGCTCTGATTAAAGCACCCCTTCGATAGACTGAATCCAAACACCCCGGCCTTTGACTATTTCAAAATCAGGCGTTCCACATTCGGGGCAGCGCATATATACATGGGCAATTTCTGGGATAAAATGGATTGCTTCGCTTTCATCTTCCTTTAAACGCCCGGTTAAATCCTGAAGGTTCCATTCTTTCCCGCATACTTTACATTTCAGGATGCTTGGCTCAACCTCAAGATCAATAACATCCTCCTCTAAAGACAGGTCATCATAAATCTTTTGTATGTTTTCCAGGGCAAATTTAAAAATATCCAAATCAATCTGCTGAAGTTCTCCTATTTTAACCTGTATTTTAGCAATTTTTTTGAAATCTTGTTTTTCAGCTTCCTGACGGGCTGCCACGATTACAGCCTCAGCAAGCGCCCACTCATGCATGCTTATCACAACCCAACAATTCAGATATTTCTTTCTTCACAGCCCTGATTAATTTGGGCAAAGCCTTCTGGACCGGAGCAGACAGGCTGCAGCTTACAGTTATCTCTTTGGGCTGTATTCCAAAAATAATTGTTGGCGGCAATTTATTCAGCTCTTTTGCCGCCAACAATACTTCTGGTAAATTTGTTTCGTGCAAAGATAGTTTATTACGTATATTATCTGTCTTTGCACTCAAAAATAATTCCTCTGCTGTTAAACGGAAAATAGTTCCCGGCTCAAGATGCGCTTCCAGGCAATCAATTATAACCGCAAAATCAGCGTCCTCCAGAAAGAACAACAGGTCAATCCCTGCGGTGCCGCCGTCTATAAGTTCAACCCGGGGGTCTAAAACTTCTTTGGACAATGCATTTATAGCGTGTACTCCTATTCCTTCATCGCCCTGCAGAAAATTTCCAACCCCGATCACAACGAACTTTTTTCCGTTTTCAGACATTTTCTAGTCCCTTATCTAAATGATAAATCTCTTTGCCTCACAATCCCCTTTTACTTCCAGGACATGCACCGCACAGGCAATACATGGGTCAAAGGCGCGGACAACCCGGACCAACTCGATCGGGTTTTCCGGATCCTTTACGGGAGTACCTACTAAGGCCTCTTCAATCGGACCCCTTTGCCCCTTGTCATCCCGCGGTCCGCCGTTCCAGGTGGTCGGAACAATTGCCTGGTAGTTATCAATCTTATAATCTTTAATTGTAATCCAGTGTCCGAGGGCGCCGCGCGGAGCTTCATGAAGACCCATACCGGAACCCTCTTTGGGAATATCAAAAGGCGCAAAGGCAGGCTGGCCAGGTACAAGCTGATCAAGCCACCCCGGTATGGCATGGGCAACTGCAGAAGTTTCCAAAGCACGGGCAAAATGCCTGCCTAAAACAGAAAATGCTTTTCCCTCACCCAGGCCGACAACGTCTTTTTGCTGGTTTACCCAAAGTCTGGCCAGCGGGCCGACTTCGTGCGGCAGTTCATCGTACCGCGGGGCTTTCAGCCATGAATAGGCTTCCTTTTTCCTTGGGGCGGGAACAGTAGCGCCGTCGCCCGGGTATCTTCCTGAGGTGCTGTCATCATACCAGGAGTACTTTACATGCTCCGTAATCTTTTTGGCATCAACAGAACCTAACTGACCATTGGTATAGCGGCCTCGTTTTAGCATCTGCTTCTGACCATCAGGGTCAGCTTCATCGCTTTGTCTGAACAAACCGTAACAAAGCATGTTCGAGCAGCCTTTGCCGATACTGAACCATTCATCTGCATAAGCATTGGCAACTGCAAGTACATCGGGCACGTACACGCTGTCTATAAAAGAAGTCATCTCTGCAAGGTATTGTCTATAAAGGACTATCTTTTCAGCAGTAATGTTTTCCGTAACACCGCCGGCTGTAAAAGATGTTACGTGGGGCATTTTAGCGCCGAAAATAGCGCCCATCTCATGGGCTCTCTTACGAATTGTCAGCGCCTGGATATAGTGCCCGACAGCCATGTCATTAATTGGCTTGGGCAGGCGGTAATCGCCTTTGAAACGCGGTATAAACGGCGCGGTATCCGGACCCAGAACATAATCCAGGGCAGCCAGATGGTAAAAATGCAGGACATGTGACTGTATATAGTTCGCAGCCTGGATTAAATTGCGGGCAATCCTTCCATTTGTAGTCGGCTGGACACCGAAAGCGTCATCGAGACAGAACATAGACGCCGTTCCATGGGCTATAGGACAGACACCGCAGATACGCTGCACTATGTGACAGGCGTCGCGGGGATCGCGGCCTTTCAGTATTAATTCTATGCCTCTGAATAATGTGCCGCTTGACCTGGCGTCAGTCACCCTGCCGTTTTCAACATCAACTTCTATTTTAAGGTGTCCTTCAATCCTGGTTACCGGATCAACGATAATCTTTTGGGCCACTTTACTTTTTCACCTCCCGTTATTCTGTTTTACTTTTTCCAGAAGCACTAAAATCAAAATCCGTTTGCTTCGGCACAACCGGATTATAGGATGCTTTTTCTTTATTCGTCATCGGGAATAGCCCATAAAAGGGCGCCGATTCGTCGGGGAAAAGAGGCTCAGAGCATGCCTGACAGGGGGCGCCTGCTTTTATACACCAGTTTACATTATTGTTCCAGCCCCTCTTATTGCAGTCGGCCATGGCCCAAAAACCCTTGCAGCCCAACATAGCCAGGCAGCCTTCTTCACCCGGGTAATTTGCAAATTGCCCCTTGTCGAAATACTGACGGCGCCAACACTCTTCGTGAATAGGTTTCGGATAAAACATTTTCGGCCGCCCGAACCTGTCCAGTTCCGGAACCTGGTTTGTAGTCAGAACGTAAACCACGGTGCCCAGGAAATGCTCGGGAGGCATGGGGCAGCATGAGATATTGATTACGGGTTTTTTAGTAACAACTCTATTAACAGCGACGGCTTCGGTAGGATTCGGAGCGGCTCCCGGAATACCTCCAAAAGCGGCGCAGCTGCCTGCCGCGATCACGGCGGTAGCGGCATTTCCAAGAATATTTACAGCCTGAAGCATTGTCAATTCAATATTTTTATTTTCCGCGATTGTACAGTAAATTCCATTGTCCTTGATCGGTACCGCTCCCTCAATGACAAGGAAGAACCTGTCTTTGTAATCGCGCGCTATTTCCTCCAACACTTCTCCGCAGAGATGTCCGGAAGCTGCCATTATATTGGGATGGTACCGTAAGCTGATCACATCCAGCAGTACTTTTTCCATCGGGGGATCAACACTGTTTAGCAAAGAAATAGAACATCCGGTGCAGCTTGCTCCCTGCAGCCAGACCACAACAGGTTTTTCGTCGGCTGCAAAAGCAAGCTGATTTCCGAAATCTGGCCCTAAAACGCTTAAAAGATAGGCGCCTACAGTAGATCCCATACACAGTTTGACAAATTCACGCCTGGTCAGTCCCAATTTCTTTCCTCCTTTGCTTAATGTTTTTGTAAAAAGCTAATTAACAAGGTCTAAAGTCCCCTCTCTTAAAGCCACCTGCCTTTCAAATGAAAATATAATTATAATAATATACATTTATAGCATCTTTTGGTTGTCCTTTTAGCAAAAAAGCTATGCTTACGAAGAAACACAGCCCACAAGGCACATTTACAAACAACCTGCCTTAAGGTTTAGCGTTCCCCTTCCCAAAATCAGGAAATCACCGTTTCCAGACACTCCCCTGGCCATCGGGACCGGAGAACAGATTAAATTTTTGCCTAAGAAATTATTTCGTAAGAAATTATACACCAACAAAGGAATTCCTTCTTTTTTAAAACATCTTTTTGAGTATTTTTTGTGGAAACCCCACCCGCTTGATATATTTATCTAATCACGCGCTTTAATAGACTTCACATGCTATTCAGTTGTTAAGGGATAAAGGAGGTTTAACTAAAAACTGCCCTTATGACAGTTAACAGCCTAAGGG
The DNA here is from genome assembly GCA_041653135.1 of Eubacteriales bacterium. Lineage (GTDB taxonomy): Bacteria > Bacillota > Desulfotomaculia > Desulfotomaculales > Nap2-2B > 46-80. The sequence goes on from JBAZGB010000025.1 coordinate 16,424, forward strand.
AACCTTAACTTCCGTATACCACTTTCCATAATGGGAGACAAACTTGTTTCCCACCGCACCCCCTCGTCTGATCATTATTACTTCAGGTTATCAGACCCGGGGAGCGTTATAAGTATTTTGTATGTAAGCAATCTAATATCCTTATATTCGATTGGACACAGTTGAAAGAAATCCTGCTTGCTTGAAAAATAAATTATATTTTTACTGCGATAACTACTGATATATAAATGAAAACACTTCCAATGTTTAAAAAACTGCCATGCCCGAAAGAAGACATGGCAGTCGAAGTCTCAAAAAGACTTTAAACTTACACATATTCCCCTTTCCATAACGGGAGGCATATTTGTTTCCAAATATGCCCTTCGGCTTGAAGACCATAGCTATTGCCATAGGTGATCAAACTCGGAGAACAACTCATGGTATAGTAATAATTAAAAATATAAGTTATACATTGATTGTAAAAATCCTGCCTTTTTGAAAAATAAATTTTAAAAAATAGATCATAAATAAACAAAATATATTTAAAAACAGTTCATTTAGCAGGAATTTGTCTAAGTTTAGCGAACTATTTTTAAGGAGATAGGGGGGGAAACATGAACAGTAATATAGCGCCGCAAGCACTTATTGACTTCTATAATAAGTTATCCCAGCTTTCACTGCCTGAAGAAAGCATTACTTTTGACCAGCCCGGACCTGAGATGATCAATTACGGGCAGGAAAATAAAGTCCCTCTGCTGAATATCTGTGCTCCCAAAGTGGATACCAACTTCTTTTTCGCTCTCTTGGAAAAGGTTGGTGAAACTATCATAGAGCATTATCCTTACCTGGAAATGGAATGCCGGCAGGTGTTGTCATCTCTTCCTGCAGAAACGTCCGACAGGGAATTATTTGTCGCCAATGTATTTAAGCCCGGGGCTGATTTGCTCGCTTTTCTGCAAGAAGATGTCTCGCACGAAGCATTCGGCTTTCTGGTAACCCACACGGTTAAGCCTTTAATGCGGCAGTTTGGGAAGACAGTTTCGCAGGTATATAACCTTGAAGAATGGCTGAAAGGCTCATGCCCTGTTTGCGGGGGCAGGCCAAGTTTGTCCTTGCTGGAAAAGGAAAGCGGCAAAAGGTACTTGTATTGTGGATTATGCGAAGTTAAATGGCGTTTTCACCGCCTGGGCTGTCCCTATTGCGCAAGCCCGGAATCACAATTTTTAAGCATCGAAAGAGAAGAAAAATACCGTATTTATTATTGTGAAAAGTGTTCCGGATATATAAAAACAATTGACGAAAGAAAAATTGGAGGCACAGCGGATCTGTTCTGGGAAGACATCAACACGGTCCACCTGGACATTTTGGCTTTACGCGAAGGCTATATAAACACCCAACCGGAGTTGCCATTATCTGACTTGGAACAAAACGAGCCTGATTAGCAGGAATATTTTCTGCTGCGCAGAATAGTAAAAATGAAGTCATTGAAAGGAAGGTAAACAACAATGCCGCATATTGGAGCCCCTGAGTTAATTTTAGTAGTCGCCCTCGCCCTGATTATTTTCGGCCCCGGCAAACTGCCCGAGGTTGGGAAGGCAATCGGAAAAACTATCAAGGAATTTAGACGTTCCTCAAAGGAAGTAATCGAAGAAAATTTGGAAGCGGTCGCTGACAAAGAAGGTTCCCAGGCGGTCAAGGCGACAAAAGGTTAAACACTTAAAGGGAAAGTGGTAGATTTGGCCGTAAAACATAGTGAAATGACTGTTATGGAACACCTGGAGGAACTCCGCCGGGTAATTATAGTTTCTCTCATAGCAACAACTGTACTGGCTGTGGCTGCTTATTTTTTTAGCGACCGGGTTTTGGCCTTTCTTCTTGACCCCCTGACTAAACTGGGCCACCGGGTGATCTTTACAGGCGTTACGGAAGCTTTTTTTGTAAAAATAAAAGTGTCTTTCTTTGCCGGTTTCCTGGCTGCCCTGCCGATTATCCTCTGGCAGATTTGGAGCTTTATCATGCCGGCATTGAGGAAGCATGAAAAGGTTTATTTTACCTTAAGCGTACTGGTATCTTTCATCTGTTTTTGGGGAGGCATAGTTTTTGGGTTTTTTGGAGTATACCGATACGGTATAATGTTTCTACTGCGTTTTGCCGGCCCTGAATTATTGCCGATGCTGACAATCGACAAATATATTTCTTTTACAATTACTTTTCTGCTGCCTTTCGGGATTACCTTTGAAATGCCCCTGGTAGCTTTTTTCCTGGCTAAACTGGAACTAATCAGTTACAAATTTTTAGCCGGGCACAGGCGTTATGCCTTCCTGGCAATAATTGTCATCGCAGCTGTAATTACCCCGACGCCGGACATGATAACCTGTTTGTTGGTCAGCGGGCCGCTTTATTTCCTGTATGAACTGAGCATCTGGATCGTCCGCCTGGTTGAACGGGGAATTACCAAAAGAAAGCATGCTGAAGAACTGGATGAGCTTACTGGCGCACAATCTGCCGCCAGTTGATTGTTTACATTAAGTAAAAGCCAGCATTATAAGTAGGCCAAAAAAGTAAACCGCAATAATTTTTCTTTTGCGTTAAAGCCGAAAGATTGCTGACGTTTACCAAGGGGGGAATGCCTATATTTTTTTAACGCCTTAAAATCTTTGATAAAGGAGGTTTAATGCTTAACTAAAATGAAAAAGGATATTAGCCGTCGTGATTTTTTAAAGTATTTGGGAGCAGGCGCAGCTGGAACGGCTTTATTTGAAGCCAACGCGACACCAGTTTTAGCTGGAGAAAAAAATCTGCCTGATTTTGAACCGGGTCCTTTTAAATTAAAGAAAACAAAAGAAACTTCTTCCGGCTGTTCTTATTGTGGATGTGGTTGTAGTACTATTGTTTATTCGGAAGACGACAAGGTAATTTTCGTTGAAGGAGACCCTGACAGTCCTATTAATGAGGGGACATTATGTCCCAAAGGGTCGGCTCTCTCGGATGTCTATACAATTGTGGACAAAAAGAAAGGGCGCATACTCAACCCGGGGCGGTTAACGGAAGTTAAGTACCGCGCCCCAGGCAGCAGTGAGTGGGCAACAAAAGACTGGGACTGGGCTTTTTCTGAAATTGCCAAGCGGGTAAAAAAGACCCGTGAAGAACACTTTGAAGACAAAGACGAAAAAGGGGTCACGGTTAACCGCTGTAAAGCCATTTGCCAGATGGGCAGCGCAAATATTAACAACGAAGAAGACTATTTGATAAATAAGATTATGCGCGGCTCCCTGGGCGTAATCGACCTTGACCACTGCGCCCGCCTCTGACACGCTCCAACCGTAGCCGGTTTGGCTGCTACTTTCGGTCGGGGAGTAATGACCAATCATTTTGAGGATTACGTAAACAGCGACTATTTTTTAATCATCGGGGCAAACCCGGCGGAAGCTCACCCCATGGCCATGCGTCACATTGGCAAGGCCAAGGCAAAAGGCGCCAAAATTATTGTTGTTGACCCGAGATTTACAAAAACAGCCGCCCATGCGGATATTTACGTTCCTTTACGCCCAGGAACAGACATTCCTTTTCTTTATGGCTTGATCAACTACGCCATTCAAAACGATCTTTACCAGCACGAGTATGTGCTCAACTATACCAACGCTTCATACTTGATTAGCCCTGACTATAGCTTTGCGGACGGTGTTTTTTCCGGCCTGGAGGAAAAAGACGGCAAGCTTTCTTATAATAATAAATCGTGGTCTTACCAAACAGACGGCGAGGATATTCAAAAAGACCCGACTTTGCAGGACCCCCAGTGCGTCTGGCAAATAATGAAAAAACACGTTTCCCGTTACGACATCAAGACAGTCAGCAACGTTACGGGAACTCCGGAAGACACTTTAAAGAAAGCTTACGCGCTTTACTGCAAGTCCGGCAAGCCGGAAGTGTCAGGCAATTTAATTTACGTACTGGGAATCACCCAGCACAGCTATGGATCCCAGAACACACGGGCCACTTGCATGGTACAGCTTCTGCTGGGCAATGTGGGCCTGCCTGGCGGTGGCCTTAACCCTCAGCGGGGGCAGTCAAATGTTCAGGGCGCCTGTGACATGGGCATGCTGTGGAATAACGTTACAGGCTATCTGAAAGTCCCCGATGCGACAAAACATGCTACATATGAGGAATATTTAAAAGCAGAAACACCCAAGACAGGGTACTGGTCCAACACACCCAAGTTCATGACCAGTACGCTTAAGGCCTGGTACGGGGAAAAAGCCACCAAAGAAAACGGTTTCTGCTACGACTGGCTTCCTAAGACAGAAGGGAAAAGCCACTCCCACATGGATTCATATGCAGGCCTGGAAGAAGGGGAAATTAAAGGTGTCTTCTGCTGGGCTGAAAATCCGTCCGTGGCCGGACCCGACGCCTATCACGAGGTCAAGGCCCTGGAGAAGGCAGAGTGGATGGTCTGCGTCGATGTATTTGAAAACGAAACAGCTGCTTTCTGGAAGCGTCCGGGAGCAAATCCAGCGGATATAAAAACCGAAGTTTTTCTGTTGCCGGCAGCCCATATATATGAAAAAGAAGGAACGAGAACAAATAGTTCACGTGACGTCCAATGGCGTTGGAAGTCTGTCGAACCGCCCGGGCAGGCAAAAAGCGATCTCTGGATTGCAGACCGGCTTTTCAAAGCTATCCGCAAGGAATACGCAAGCGGCGGCAGGTTCACTGATCCTATAATGAATCTTACCTGGAATTACGACAAGCCGGGACAGGACGAGCCGGATTTGGAAAAAATAGCGATCGAGCTTAACGGTTTCAAAGTAGAAGACGGCACAGTTCTGGGTACTTTTGCCGACCTTAAGGACGACGGTTCTACAGCCTGCGGTGTCTGGATTTACGCAGGTTATTATTACATTGATCCCAAAGAGACAGACCCGCTGCTGAAGGTGCCGGCCACCAAAAGACACGGCACGGAGGATAAAACCGGGCTTGCTATATATCCGAAATGGACTTTTGCCTGGCCCTTGAACCGGCGCATTGTTTACAACCGTTGTTCATCAAACCCGGCCGGGCAGCCCTGGAATCCGAAAAGACCCTATATATTCTGGGACGGGGCAAAGTGGGTTACCCCCGATGTCCCCGACTTCGGCGCCAAGGACGCGAAGACAAAAGAGCCGAACCCGCCGGAAAAAACAGCCCAGGCGCCTTTTATTATGACTGCTGATGGGCAGGCACACTTTTTTGTTCCTTCCGGCCTTATATCAACTTCGCAAATGAAGGAAGGTCCTATGCCGGAACATTATGAACCTGTGGAAAGCCCGGTGAAAAATCCGATCAGCAAGCAGCAAAGTAATCCTGTGGCTAAAAAGTGGAAGGGCGAATTTTCTAAGCTGGCCGAGGTCGGCAGTAAGGACTTCCCCTATGTGGCTACCACTGTGCATTATATAGAACATTATCAAACCGGCGTAAGAACCAGAAACAGCCCCTACCTGGTAGAGCTGATGCCGGAGCAGTTTGCCACTATATCGCCAAGCCTGGCTAAACAACTGGGAATAAAACCCGGTGATGATATAATTGTAAGCAGCGCCCGGGCGGAAATAAATTGCAAGGCCAATGTTTTACCGATTGTCAGGCCCTTAGTTGTTAACGGCAGTCCCGTAGAAATTGTTTCCCTGCCCTGGAGCTGGGGCTTTATGGGATTGTCCAAGGGCGCGATTGGGAACGAGTTAACACCTTTTGTAGCTTGTCCTAATGTTACCGTTCCCGAATACAAAGCTTTTCTTGTTAACATCAGAAAAGCATAACTAATTGGCTTTTTGATTAACGAGCTAAAAATGGAGGTGTAATAATGCCCAAAGGTGTCCTAGTGGACGTTTCCCGCTGCATTGGCTGCAGGAGCTGCCAGGTTGCCTGCAAGTCGTGGAACGATTTGCCTGCCACGCCAACTGTATTCAGCAACAATTGGGACAACCCGCCAAGCTTGAATGCCACCAACTGGACGCGGGTTGGCTACCACTTAATCGAAAAAGGCGACCAGTTAAAATGGCGTTTTGTCAAGACACAGTGCATGCATTGCGAAGAGCCGGCCTGTGAGTCAGCCTGCTTTACCCATTCTTTTGTGAAGACGGAATCAGGCGCCGTAATATACAAGCCGACCGAACTAAACCAGGATTACTGCGTCGGCTGCCGCTACTGCATGATCGCCTGTCCGTTTTCAGTGCCCAAGTTTGAATGGGACAAGGCTTTTCCCTTCGTCCGCAAGTGTAAGTTCTGTTATGACCGTATAAAAGAAGGAGTAGAGCCCGCCTGTGTATCAGCCTGCCTTACAGGCTGCCTGAAATTTGGTGAAAAAGAAGAACTGCTTGCTGAAGCTCATCAAAGAATTGACAGTAACCCCAACTATATCAAAAGGGTTTATGGTGAAAAGGAATACGGGGGCACTTCCTGGATGTATATCTCCGATGTTCCCTTTGAGGACCTTGGTTTCAAGACAAATGTTTCCGAGAAATCAATTCCTTCATATTCTTGGGACATCCTCAAGTGGACTCCCGGGATTTTTGTTGGCTGGGGAGCTATTTTGACTGCATTATATACTTATAACAAAAGACGGGCCGAAGTTCATCATGAGGAAGAAATGTATGCGCCTGTCCAAGATGAGGAATAAGGAGGTGCTCGTTTAGGTGAACTATAAAATCTGGCGTTTTGGAAAATGGCAGTTCCGGCTCACGACCACAAGATATGTTTTAATGGCTTTAGTAGCAATTATGGTTGTTGCGGCGATCTTCCGTTTTGTCCTCGGCCTTGGCGCAGTCACCAATTTAAGTGACGAATGGCCATGGGGACTGTGGATCGGCTTTGATTTGCTCTGCGGAATCGCCTTGGCCGGCGGCGGCTTCAGCACTGCGCTGATCGTGCATGTCCTGCACAAGGAAAAATATGCGCCGATTGCCCGTGCAGCGCTTGTAACCTCCCTGCTGGGCTACATAATCGCCCTAGTCAGCCTTCTGTTTGACATCGGAAGGTGGCATAACTGCTGGCGCCCCTTCTTTTATTGGGGATACCACTCTGTTTTGTTTGAAGTATTCTGGTGTATAGCTCTGTACACATTAGTTCAGGTCCTTGAGTTCGGAGATATTTTCTTTGAAAGGGTAAAGTCCCGCCCGCTGAAAGTTTTCCTGGAAAAGGCAATGCCCTTTTTGCTGATTTTGGGGATTATCCTGCCTACACTGCACCAATCATCGCTGGGCTCGCTCTTCGTAGTGGCGGTAGACAAGCTTAATCCCTTATGGTGGTCGATGATTATCCCGTTCTTCTTTGTCTGGTCAGCTTTCTTCCTTGGGCCGGCAATGGTTACCTTTGAAGGTTCACTGGCTGCAAGGGCTTACGGAAGGCAGCCTGAAACGGAAGTTTACCAGAGCCTTGTGAAGGTTTCAATGTGGATGATGATCGTTTACCTGATTGTAAAGATAATTGATCTAAACTACCGCGGAGTTTTCTCCCTTGCTTTCAACGGTTCTTTCGAAAGCAATATGTTCCTTCTCGAGATGATCGGCGGGATTATTGTGCCGATTATAATGTATGCGATTCCCTCTATCAGAAAATCCCAGCAGGGAGTTGCTGTTGCATCATTTTTGGTAGTTGCCGGCGTGGTCTTTAACCGTGCCAATGTTAACTTTACCGGTATGGCCAAAGCTGTTGGAGGAAGCTATTTCCCAGGCATCTGGGAATGGGCAATCACTCTTGGCTTCTGGAGCTTTTTGGTCCTGGCCTACTGTTTCATAGCTGAGAACTTTGGCATTCTTCCCAAGGAAGAGCATGCAGTATCTCACGCAGCGGGAGCACAGAAGAGTATAGCTGGTTAGTTTCTTAAAAGAACATAGAAAATAATAAAAAAAGCAGGGCGCCTTTTTTCGGCGTCCTACTTTTTTATTATTTTTTATGATTACTCTTTTAATTAACTTCCTTAACTGTAGATATATCCTTTTGAACCTCTTCTTTTATTCCTTTCGTAACGTCCGCAACCTCTTCTTTTATTCCATTTGTAACTTCTGTAACTTCGCTTAAACTTGAAACCGTCGCCCTGCGAAATTCATTTAATGTCTTGCCCAGGGACCTCCCAACTTCAGGAAGTTTTCGAGGTCCGAAAATAATCAAGGCCAATACTAAGATTAAGACAAGTTCAGGCATACCCAGGCTGGGAAACATAAAACCACCCCTTATGTCATTTTACGTAAGAACATATAAATCATATCCAACGTTATAAGTTCGTTGCGGAAGGCTGATATTCCTGCAGGCTTTTGAATTAATCTCCCGCATTCACGGCTTTTAGTATTTTTTTAACAGGGGCAAACTCCGTCCTGTGGATTGGTGAGGGGCCGAGGGAAGATAAGTTTTTCAAATGCGCGGCGGTCGGGTAACCTTTGTTGCTGTTAAAGCCATATTCAGGATAAATCTGGTGGTAAACCTGCATGAGGTGGTCACGGGCAACCTTCGCCAGTATTGACGCCGCTGCTATAGAAGCGCTTAAACCGTCTCCGCCGACAAGAACCTGCTGGGGAAACTGCAACTCTTCAATATATGTCCTGCCGTCTATAAGTACGTAATCAGGTGCAACATCAAGGCTCTTAACCGCCCTTTTCATAGCCAGAACAGACGCCCAGTGGATATTTATCCATTTTATTTCACAAACTGTCGCTAAACTTACGGACCAGGCTACAGCAGCCTTTTTGATCTGTAAAGCAAGCGTTTCCCTTTTAGCTGCGGAAAGCTTTTTTGAATCATCCAGCCCGTATAAGCTGATGTGCTCCGGCAAGATAACTGCTGAAGCTACTACAGGACCTGCCAAAGGGCCGCGGCCGGCCTCGTCAACACCGGCTATAAAAGAATAGCCTTTTAACCTGAGTTCCTTTTCATGACTGAGCAGGCTGTTCAGTTTTGCCTGAAGTGCGGCAAGGTCTTTCCCTTTCATCGGGGGACCTCCAGAGTAATCCGGCCTAATTTCCCCTCTTTGAACTCCCTTAAAAGATGTTCTGCGGTCCTTAATTTGTCAACATTACCGCCGGCAGTTAAAAAGCCCCTTTTCTTCCCGATGAGTTCGACAAGATCATCAATTTCCTGATAACCTTCATCTATCCCGAAGTGTTCTTTTAACAAACCGGGTTTGTTGCAAATAATCCATTCAAGCAGCCATTGGGATACTTCCCCCGGATCAAATACCTCTTTTTTAATGGCGCCTGTAACAGCCAGTTTCATGGCCTGGTCCCTGTCATTAAATTTTGGCCACAAGATTCCCGGCATATCGAGCATTTCCAGCCTGTCACCGATTGAAATCCATTGCGGGCCCCGTGTAACACCGGGATACTGGCCGGTACGCGCCGGCTTGTTTCCTGACATCTTATTTATAAACATTGATTTCCCGACATTTGGAATGCCTGCCACCATACATCTTGGTAATGTGTGACTGAGAGATTTTCTTTTTAACGACACTTTCTTTTCTAATATTGAACTCAAAGTGTTTATGACAACTTTCATGCCGCGTCCGCTGATCAGATCGACCGGCATGGCTTCTATACCAGTATCCTTAAACCACTTGACCCATGTTTTTGTAAGCCGGGTATCTGCCAAATCGGCTTTACTCAGCAAAATAATAACAATCTTATCACCAAGACGGGATGTTATGGAAGGATTATTGCTGCTGGCGGGTATCCGTGCGTCCAGTATTATAAAGACTGCATCCACAAGTTTGAGGTTCTTTTGGAGATCTTTCTTAGCCCTGGCCATGTGGCCGGGAAACCAATTAATATTTGTGTCGGCCATTTTATATATTATAATATACTGGCCCTGTTGAACGGCCAGTATATTAATACAGCTTTGCCGATTACATTTTCTTTGGGCAGCGGCCCCCAAACCCTGCTGTCCTCACTGTTTGAGCGGTTATCCCCGAGCATGAGGTAACATCCGTTAGGAACTATAACAGGTCCGAAATCATAAAAAGTCAAACCCTCGGGCAGGTATTTTTCAGGAGTTTCCTTTCCATTTATATAAAGATGGTTGTTTTTCAGGATTACCTCCTCACCTTCAAAGCCAATCAATCTTTTAACATAGTCTTTACTAGGATCGCGCGGGTACTTAAAAACAATAATATCCCCGCGCTGAGGCTCACCAAGGCGGTAGGCAATTTTACTTACGATCATTCTATCCCCTACTAAAAGAGATGGCTCCATTGATTGTGAAGGGATAAAGAAAGGCGCCAGCAAAAACAACCTTATTATTGTAGCAAGAATAACGGCAATTATTATAGATTCAAGTATCTCGGGGATCACAGGTTTTTTAGATTCTTCTGCAGAACCATGACTGACGGGTTTGTTTATTTTCTTGTCCACTGCATACCCCTTCCAGTTTGAAGATAAAAAAGGGACTGTCCGGCAGTCCCCTTTGAACTGATTAACCTTTCTCCCGAATGCGGGCGTTTTTACCTGTAAGGCCCCGCAGGTAATACAATCTTGCCCGCCTCACGAAACCCTTTCGAATAACTTCGATTTTTTCTATTTTAGGAGAATTAAGAGGAAACGTTCTTTCAACACCTACTCCATATGAAACCCGGCGTACCGTAAAGGTTTCCCCCAACCCGATACCCCGGCGCCTGATTACAACTCCTTCAAAAATCTGTATTCGTTCCCTGCTGCCCTCAATTACTCTGACATGAACTCGTACTGTATTTCCCGGTTTAAAACCGGGTACGTCTTTTTTTACCTGCTCCTGTTCAAAAGCTTGCAGAAGATTCAACCTTTAGCCCACCTTTCCCGGGTCTGTATCTTTTTATGCTTTTTTTTTAACAACGAACAATTATAACACATGGTATTATAGCCCTGCAAGCAATAAATCCAATGCGCGGCAAAATGTACGGCAAAAAGAAAACCTAAACCATCGTATACCCGCCGCTGACGCTGATCGCCTGTCCCGTTACAAAACCCGCCCGATCAGAACAAAGAAAAACAACCATGTCAGCAATATCCTGCGCAGTACCCAGTCCTCGCAGGGAATACGCTTTTCTGGCTTTCTCCCTGATTTCAGGGGTAAACAGAACAGCCATTTCTTTCCACAGGCTTATTTCCCCGTAACTGTCCTCATCAACCGGAGGCGTTGAGGCAGGGCAAACTGAATTGATATTAATCTGATAACGCCCAACCTCCCTGGCCAGAGCTTTGCCTAAAGCAATCACTCCGGCTTTGCAGGCGCCGTATACCGCTTCTTTGTATTCCCCTACCCTGCCGACATCTGAAGCAATATTGACTATCTTTCCGGATTTCTGCCCAATCATCAAGTCAAGAACAGCCCTGCAGCAGTTTATCACACCCCATAAATTTATGGCAATTTCTTTTTCCCATTCCGAGCGGGGTTTTTCCATAAACAAAAGATCTCTTGTCCATCCTGCGTTGTTTATCAAAATATCGATTGTCGGGAAAAAGTCCAGAACCTTTTTTACCATTGCCTCTACGGAATCATGATCAGTGACATCAGTTTTAATTGACATAACCCTACCGCCAAATAATTCAATTTCATTTTTTACTTTATCACCCTGTTTATCGTCAACATCAGCAATAATTACGGCGGCTTTTTCTCTGGCCAGGGTATGCGCAATGCTTCGCCCGATATTCGAGCCCCCGCCTGTCACAATAGCAACCTTATTATTCAGGCCTAAATCCACCTGTGCTTTCACCCTTTCTTAACTCCTATAACTAATACATAAACCAGCCTCCGCTAATACAAAGGCATGAACCGGTAATGAACCTCGCTTTTTCGGAGCATAAGAATAAAATGGCATTAGCCATATCCTGAGGAGTGCCGTCCCTGCCCAATATTTCCTGTCTTCTAATCTTTTGGAAGTAATCGGAAGTAATCGGGCGGCTGCAGTTTATCCATAAAGGGATTATAGGCGAGGCCAGGCGCCACAGAGTTGACATTTATATTAAATTGACCAACCTGACGGGCAATAGCCCTGGTCAAGCCCTGGATACCCGCCTTGGCCGTAACATACGCTACTCCTTCTTCCTCGCCTCCCAACCAGGCAAGGACAGAGGACATGTTAACTATTTTCCCGTATTTCTGTTTCATCATAGTTGGAATGACTGCCCGGCAGCAATTAAATACCCCCTTTAAATTAGTGTCGATTATTAAATCCCAGCTCTCGTCATCCATCTCCCACACGGGCGAAGGTTTATCAATCCCGGCATTGTTGACCAAAATATCTATCCTGCCCCACTCCTTTAAGGCCTGGTCAACCATGCCGCTGTTACAAGAGAAAATGGATGTTACCGACTTTTACGTCGACGGAGGATTCTTCAGCGGGGAAGTGGAAAAACAAGCGCAAGACGCTAGAATAACGATACGTTATACAGACATGACCGGGAAAAAACCAGATCCCGAAAAGATTCCGCTAACCGCATTTACCATTAAAGACCACAAAACGGTTGAGGTCTGCCCAGAAGGTCATGCTCCATATAGCTGCCAGTTTAACGGAAAGAATAATGTAATCCTCGCTCATTTCGACAGAAATGTTTGTTCAAACTGTCCCAGGCAAGACGCCTGCCCGGTAAAATTCCGAAAAAATAATACCGTATTGCGAGTTGAGCAGAAGGCTATATTTCTGGCCGAAGCCCGTGAACGAAAAGAGGACAAAAGAGCCAGGAAAGAAGCTACCAGCAAACGTACAGCCATTGAAGGAACCAACTCCTCGCTAAAGTGTTCACAGGGAGCAGGAAGACTCAAGGTACGGGGTAAAATCAAAGCAACATTGGTTACCGGGATGAAAATCATTGGACATAACTTTAAGCAAATCGTCCGCTTCTTCAAAGGGGATATAAGAAAAAAGGCTACAGAAATTGTAAATAACAATAATCAAGGGGTTATTGTGCCCATTTGCTAGAAAAAGCTAGAAATACAAGGGATAATAACCATAATCCAGGTAAAAGCCGCAATAGAAGCCGAAATAATGGTCAGTTAAATGGATGATAATCCTAGTCAATTTTCTCAAGGGGAAAATGCAAGAAAAAAACACCCCTTTTTGCAGTGGGATCATATATTTATTAAAAACTAAGAAACAATAGAAAGCTCTTTGGAGTACCTCACCCCTTCCAAACTAACCCTTAATACATGGTTTTCTCCGTTTGCTTTTCGATCTCCTTTTAATATAAATTATTTTTTATATGATTGTAGAAATTATTTTAGTTTGATTTTCCCCGTCCTGGTAATTAATTATGATAAAATATACTTTATAAACAGCTTGGGGGTAGAGAATTTGGATGCACGTGAAATGTCGGCGAGGCTGTGCAGCTGGCTGCAGGACGAACTAGTCATGCGAAACAGCCTGGGTTATGTCTTTGGGCTAAGCGGAGGTATTGACTCCGCTGTTATTGCCGCTCTTTGTAAAAATGCCTGCGGGCAAAATGTCCTGGGGTTAATTATGCCCTGTCACAGCGCACCCCAGGACGAAAAAGACGCTGAACTTATAGCGGAAGTTTTCAGCATCAAAACAAAAAAAATAGTCCTCGACCATATATTCGATCTTATGGTAACAAATCTTACAGGGGAAGACTACCATCCCGAACGGAAAGATACAGCAATCTATAATATCAAACCGCGTCTCCGCATGATAACTTTGTACTTTTTTGCGGCACGGAACCAGTATCTCGTTGCTGGAACCAGCAACCGCAGCGAACTGACAGTTGGTTATTTCACAAAATATGGAGACGGCGGTTCTGATTTGCTCCCCATAGGAAAGTTGGTTAAGTCGCAGGTTTGTGAACTGGCTGAATACCTGGGCGTCCCTAAAAGTATTATAGAAAAACCGCCGTCCGCCGGCTTATGGAAAGGACAGACCGACGAAAGTGAAATGGGGATAACATATCAGGAACTTGACGAGTTCATCCTCACTGGAAACGCCGACGGCAGGGTAAAAGATATTATTGACAACCTGGTCAACCGGAGCGCTCATAAGAAATCCCTTCCGGCCCTGCCGCCTTTTTAAAGGAGGTTACTAATCATGTCCGGTCATTCCAAATGGTCAACCATAAAACGAAAAAAAGCAAAAACAGACGCCCAACGGGGTAAGATATTTACCACGATTGCCCGGGAAATAATTATGGCTGTTCGTCAGGGCGGCACCGATCCAAATCACAATACACGTTTAAAGGCTGCTATTATAAGAGCGAAGGAAGCCAACATACCGAATGAAAACATAGAGAGAGCAATCATGCGGGGTTCGGGCGCCTCCGGTGAAGGAGACTATGAAGAAATTGTCTATGAGGGATATGGAACTGGCGGGGCGGCAATCATGCTTAACATTGTAACTTCAAACCGCAACCGCACGGCTGGTGAAATCAGGCACCTTTTTTCCAGAAGCAACGGGAACCTTGGTGAAACGGGCTGCGTCTCCTGGATGTTTGAGAGAAAGGGATTAATAGTAATCGAAAAGGAAAATTTTAACGACGAGGAAGCCTTAATGGCAATTATCCTTGACACAGATGCCGAGGACATGAAAGAAGAAAAAGACAGTTTTATAATTACAACTTCACCCGGAAACCTTGAAACAGTAAAAGACACACTCGCCCGGAAGGGAATTCCGCTGGCTATGGCTGAAGCGACCATGATACCTTTAAATACGGTCAAGCTTGGGGAAGCTGAAGCCGAACAAATGTCAGTCTTAATCGCCGCCCTCGAGGAACATGACGACGTTGAGGAAGTTTTTACTAATTTCGAGCAGGAAGAATAAATGAAGCTTCCTGTAGTATAATAGTATCCGCCAGCCAGAAAATGGCAATAATATATAAACGACTCTTTTTTAAGTGGAGTGTTTATATGTTTAAAAAACTTTTTTTCATGGCCCTTGGTATAGCGGGAATCATCGTCATAGCAGCGGTTGTCTATTATGGTATGATTCTTTTTCGCGAGCCCGCCGTTAAACCGCTTTTGTCTTTGTCATCTTCTGAAAAGGGATCAAATCAAATATTTATTCAGGACGATAATTTTATCCGTGAAGAATATGAATATCTTTGTGGAGATGTCTATATAGTTTACCTTGGAAGGCCTGCCGATGATCTGACAGGTATAACTTATAACAAACTGAGAGAGAGATACCCGGCCGAAGACGGATGGGCAGTAGAAAAAGTTGATAAAACGGTGGTCCTGAGAAAAAAATGCAATGAGTTCTGCCCGGAGCATAAAACCTACCGGCATTTGGGAATTGCTGAAGACCGCCTTGCTATTTATCAAGGCCCTTTAGGATGCGACAAAGAGCTTTTAAAAATTGAAAACATCATGGTTGAGAACTTGCCTGTGGAATTTCAGTCAAAACTGGAACAAGCAATGGCTTTTGAAAAACAGGAAACCGGCATACAGGAGCAACTAAGAAAAGAACTTGAATTCTCGAGTGATTCTTCCCTTCAAGCAGGACTAGAAAACCTTGATGAAAATATTTTAGATCTCAGCAAACAAGGATTGTCCGGTTGATGACCGGACTTTTTTATTCCAGGAAGGAAAAATAGTCCAGGCTGTGGAATTTAGTAAGATATTTTAAAAAAGAGGCCTGGAAAGTTGCTTATTATTGGTATTGATCCGGGTTTTGCGCGAATGGGTTTTGGGATAGTCCAGATGACGACCAAACAGCTTATACCGGTCGAATATGGATGCATAGAGACAGACATGAAACTGTCCGCATCTTTGCGTCTTAAACAAATCTACGAGGATTTGCAGGAGATACTGCAAGTTCACCGCCCCTCCCATTTTGCAATCGAGAAGTTATTCTTTAATAAGAATACAAGAACTGCTTTATCTGTTGGAGAAGCACGCGGCGTTGCGCTCTTGGCGGCATCTGTTGCCGGCCTTTGTGTCTTTGAATATACACCACTGCAGGTCAAGATGAGCGTAGCGGGATACGGAAAGGCAGACAAGAAGCAGGTTTGCTACATGGTTAAAGCTATTTTGCATCTAAACGCCTACCCAAACCTCGACGATACAACCGATGCCCTCGCAGTCGCAATATGCCATGCACAGAGCACAATAAGCAAAGAATTAATCAACATTTAATCTCATATTGAGGTTTGTAAAATGATTTCTTTTCTTAAAGGCATCCTGGACTCGGTACAGGATGAAATAATTATTATAGATGTAAAGGGAATAGGTTTTGCAGTGCAGGCTGGCGCCTCTACAATCAGACGCATGCCCCATATCGGAAGCGAGGTAAAGTTATATACCCATCTTCATTCCAGGAAGGAAGGCCTGTCGTTGTATGGCTTTTACGAACAGAATGAGCTTGATGTTTTTTGCCTGCTGATCGGAGTTGCCGGAGTAGGACCAAAGGCAGCTATAGCTTTGCTTTCATTTTTAGATCCTGAGCAGCTAAAAATCGCGATAGCCCGGGGTGATGCCGGGACGTTAAAACAAGCGCCCGGTATCGGTAAAAAAACTGCTGAAAGAATTATACTCGAATTAAAGGAAAAAATTCTAAAAATTATACCATCAGACAAAGCCGGCCTGACTGGTTTTGACACAGAAGGGAATGACGCTTTAGCCGCCCTGGTAGCCCTGGGGTACAGTGAAGCTGAAGCGCAAAAGGCAATCCGCCAGGTACTTGAAAAAGGTACGGCAACTAATCTGACGGCAACTGAACTGGTGCGGACTGCATTAAAAAAAATAGGCGGTTAAAAGAGCAGACATCCATGCCGCTAAGCGACGCCA
>JBAZGB010000026.1:0-32671 GCA_041653135.1 Eubacteriales bacterium
ACAATGAGGGGTACATTCCTGCTTTTCAAAGAGCAATTTCACCATTTTTCGTCAGGTGTTTTACCAGGGATTATGTGCCATATCTAGCTGTTAATGGTATATTGAGGCCTTAATAGAACACCGATGAATTAATACATCATCTTTAATTAAAAACAGTGTTATTAATGGTGATATATTATATATTACAGATTCTTTAAGTAGAATTTATATATATCCAGATAATTAATATCTTACAATAAAACTCATGAAATTACAGTTTTTCGATATGTATCACATTTTGGACAATTTATCAATTTGCATTTTATCCTGAATTTTATCTTACAGAAGGCAAATTATCAAAAAAACAGCCGATAATGTTCTTTTGATGTTTCTTGACGATAGCTGGTTCAAAAGCGCCTTCCCGGTCACGCGGGACAGTAAGATTAACCCTCCGTATTGGCTTCGGACTGTTTTCTTGCTGTGGCCGTTTCGGCTGTTTAAAGTGTTCTTGTTTCTGGTGTCATTTCAAGCATAGCCCAGGCTTTCATCCAGTTCTGCTTCAAGCACATCTCCTGCAATGTTTCGGAGAAGATTTCTTTTAAGGCGTTCTGAACATCCTGGGTGCATTTAAGGTTGTTCTCTTTGATAAATTGTCTGAGCTACTCTTTGTTAACAAGTTTCATGTTTATGCCTGCCTTTCTTCTAACATAGTGAGGTCTGACCCCATATCAGGCCACGTCTAAGCTGACCCCGCGTCCAGGTTCCGGCCGGTAAACTGGCTGTTGTAGAGTTCGGCGTAGAAGCCGCCTTTGGCAAGAAGATCCTCGTGATTGCCCTGCTCTATTATGGAGCCTTTGTTCATTACCAGGATGATATCCGCAAAGCGGATAGTCGAAAGCCTGTGCGCAATGACAAAACACGTCTTACCTTTCATCAAGTTCGCCATCGCCTTCTGGATCAGCACCTCGGTTCTGGTATCGATATTGCTCGTGGCCTCATCCAGGATGAGGATCGCCGGGTCGGCAAGAATGGCGCGGGCGATGGTGAGAAGCTGTTTCTGCCCCTGGGAGATGTTTGAGGCCTCTTCGTTCAATACCGTATCGTAGCCGTCCGGGAGAGTCTTGATGAAGTGGTCGGAGTTGGCGGCTTTTGCCGCATTAACGATCTCTTCCTCGCTCGCCCCTTCACGTCCGTAAGCGATGTTGCTCCTGATCGTCCCGTTAAATAGCCAGGTGTCCTGCAGCACCATGCCGAACATTGTGCGCAGGTCCCCGCGGCTGATGTCTTTTATATCCACGCCGTCGATTGTAATGCGCCCTCTGTCTACCTCGTAGAAGCGCATGATCAGATTAACCAGTGTGGTCTTGCCCGCTCCCGTCGGTCCAACGATGGCAATAGTGCTTCCTTCCTTAATCTCCAGATTCAAATCTTCTATAAGCGGAATGTCCTCTTTATAGCTGAAACAGACATGCTCGAAGGTGAGCCTGCCTTTGGGGAATTTGATCACCTTCGTATCTTCCTTATCGGGGATCTGTTCAACCTCATCCATAATTTCGAACACCCGTTCCGCAGATGCGGCCGTAGATTGGAGCACGTTCGCTATATTGGCTACCTGGATAATCGGCTGGGTAAACTGCCTCATATACTGGATGAACGCCTGGATATCGCCGATTTCAATCTTTTTCTTGGCCACCAAAAGTCCTCCGGCGACGCAGATGACCACGTACCCTATATTGTTGACAAAGTTTAAGGCCGGGAAGATAATACCGGATATAAAGTGCGCTTTCCAACCTACTCCGTACAGTCTTCTGTTGATCCCTTTAAACTTGGCTATGGAGTCTTCCTCGTGACCGAACACTTTGACGATCTTATGCCCCGCATACATCTCCTCGACATGACCGTTCAGCTCCCCGATGCATTTCTGCTGGTCTGCAAAGAATTTCTGAGAATTTTTAGCAATAAGCGCCGTTATTATCATGCTGGCAGGAAGAGTCACAAGGACGACTATGGTCATCACAGGGCTGATCGTCAGCATCATGATCAGAATACCTAAAACGGTTACTATAGACGTGATCACCTGGGTCAGGCTCTGCTGAAGCGTTGTGGCAATGTTGTCCATGTCGTTGGTGACACGGCTTAAGATTTCGCCATGGGTCCGCTGGTCAAAATATTTGAGCGGAAGGTTGTCAAGCTTATCCTTCACATCGTTCCGCATCTTGTAAACAGTGTTCTGGGAGACGCTCGACATTATATAACCCATTGCGAAATTGCAAATGGCGCTGATTATATACAATACAACCAGCCAGAGCAGGATTTTTTCAATATATCCGAAATCAAAACCTGGGATAGGCTGCTTTTTAAGTTCACTGATCACTTCAACCGGCATTTTTTCCTGGATCGCCGTATACAATTGTATATAATAGGAATATTTGGCCAGGACCCCGTCGGCAATCTTGGTCGTGGCCTTTCCCATGATTTTCGGGCCTACTATCGAAAAAACCGTACTTGCGACAGCCAGAATGAACATGGCGATAAAACGGTATTTTTCCGGCTTCAGATATCCGATCAGCCTTAAAAAAGTGCCCTTCAGATCCTTCGCCTTTTCAACCGGCTGGCCCATCATAGGACCCCGGCCCATGGGGCCTCCCGGCGGCGCCGGGCCGGTTCTTTGTGAATTGCGTTCGCTCATCTTTTCAGGCAATCTCCTCTTCCGACAACTGGGAGGATACTATCTCATGGTATACGGCGCATTCAGCCATGAGTTCTTTATGTTTGCCCATCCCTACAATTTTTCCCTTGTCCAAAACAATGATCCTGTCGGCATCCATTACGGTTCCGACTCTCTGGGCGACAAGGATCACTGTGGAAGCGACGGTCTCTTTTCTAAGCGCCGCCCGCAACTGGGCGTCAGTCTTGAAATCCAGCGCCGAAAAACTGTCGTCCAGGATGTATATCCCCGGTTTCCTGATCAAAGCGCGGGCAATGGAAAGCCTCTGTTTCTGTCCGCCGGATAAATTGGCGCCGCCCTGGGCGATTTCAGATTCATATTTATTTTTCATCATAGAAATAAATTCGCTCGCCTGGGCAACCTCCGCTGCGCGGACGATCTCCTCATCAGTGGCGTCAGCCTTCCCGTAACGGATGTTTTCTGAAACGGTGCCGCTGAACAGAACCGGGGTCTGCGGCACAAAACCTATTTTAGCCCTGAGGTCCTTTTGGGCCATTTGCCTCACATCGACTCCGTCAACCAGGACACAGCCGCTGTCAACGTCATAGAATCTTGGAATAAGGTTAATCAGGGTGGATTTTCCCGAACCGGTACCGCCTATGAGAGCCGTCACTTCACCTGGATTGGCGGCGAAAGAAATATTTACAATAACAGGCACTTCAGCGCCGGGATAGCTGAAAGTGACATCCCGGAATTCTACATGACCTCCCTGGCCGACGGTTTTCTCAGCGTGCGGCGGGTCGATGATCTCAGGCCGGATATCCAGGACCTCGTTAATCCGGATTGCCGACGCCTGGGCCCTGGGAACCATGACGAACATGATTGTCACCATGATAATTGAGAACATGACCTGCATGGCGTACTGGATAAACGCCATCATGTCTCCAACCTGCATTTCGTTTTGGGCGATCCGGTGTCCGCCGAACCAGATAATTGCGACGGAGGTCAGATTCATCATGATTATCATGACCGGCTGCATAACCGCCATAATTTTATTTACCTTGATGGAAATATTGGTCAGATCCCGGTTTGCGTCCTTAAACCGTTCATTTTCTTTCCTGTGCCTGTTAAATGCCCGGATGACCCTTATCCCCGTAAGATTCTCGCGCAGGACAAGGCTTACCCTGTCAAGTTTGGTCTGCATGGATTTGAATAGAGGCACAATCAGGCTGGCGATGCCCAGGATTATAAGGATCGTGACGGGCAGAACGACAGCCAGGACCAAGGTAAGTTCCCTGTCCTTTGAAAATGCCATGATGATGCCCCCAACGCACATGATCGGAGCGTAGATCATAAAGCGCAAACCCATTACCATCACGGTCTGAACCTGGATTACGTCGTTGGTGGTCCTTGTAATCAGTGAAGCAGTCCCAATCTTGTCAAACTCGTTAAGGGAGTAACTTTCCACGCGCGAAAACACTTTGTCGCGGATATCACTGCCTAAACCTACACCGGTTATTGAGGAGAGGTAACTGCCGGACACCGAACAGATACTGCTTCCAAGCGCCACAAGGAGCATGTAGCTCCCGTATTTCCAGATGTAGCCGGTATCACCGGTCATCATCCCGTTATTAACGACATCAGACATGAGCGTTGGTAGATAAAGTTCTGCAATAGACTGTGCGAAAAGAAATACAACAACCCAGAACAGGTACCAGGTGTATGGCTTTAAATATTCAAACAATCTGATCATGAACGCTGCTCCTTGAATGCCAAATCAGTTAACTTGGGTTTACCGCCGCCCGGTCGGTCAGGCTGCTTATATTTGTAACGGCAACCCGCTCACCCTTGTTCAGACCCGTTAGGATTAGGATTAGCTGATCGTTTTTCAGCCCCGTTTTTACGGCGCGCCGCTCAGCTAGTTTATCCTTGATCACAAAAACATAGCTTTTGCCGGAATCCTGTACGATTGCGGACACCGGGACAACAATCCCTTTCGCCCTGGCAGCGACAGACGCATGGGCAGATAATCCCGCCTTCAGGCTGCCGTTGTTTTTAACGGATATTTCGACGGGAAAAACTTCTCCCGTGCTCACAGCAACAGGTCCAAGGCTGGTGATGGCGCCTTTAAACTTAATGTCGGGATAGCTGTCGACAGTCAGATCAACTTCCTTACCCACTGAAAAAAGCGGAAGTTCATCCTGCGTCACGGTGCTTTTCATTTTCAGGATCTGTGTATCAACAATTGATATTACCGGAACACCCGCAGAGACGACCTCGCCGGCATCTACATTCCGGCTGGCCACAATCCCGGCGGAAGGGCTCTTGACAGTGGCGTAATTTATCTGCACCTGAAGATTTTTTATGTTAGCGCCGGCTGTGCTGACCGCGGCCTTGGCCTGGTTTAAAGCAGGACCGGAGGCATTTTCAAACTGGTTTTTGGCAATGTCAAGTTTATCAGTGACGTCATCCATCTGGCTTAAGGGTATTGCCCCGGAATCAAAAAGTGTCTTTGTCCTGTCATAAGCTTTTTGGGCTGCGTCCAGGTTTATTTTTGCCAGGGAAGCCTGATTCTGAACAGACTGTACAGACGCCTCCGCCGACTGCAGGCCTGCCTGGGCCTGTAAAAGCTGGGCTTTGAGCGATTCCGTATCAAGCTGCATAAGTACATCTCCTGCTTTAACGGCACTGCCAACTTCAAAACCCAGCCTTACAACCTGTCCCGAAATCTTACTCGATATGTCAACCGTCTTTTCCGGCAAAAGGACTCCGCTCAGTTGGATTTTCGTTTCCAGTTCCTGATTGCCGGCAACTGCAGTTTTTACATTCTTTACCCGGTCGGCGCTTTTGTCCGCACATCCGGAAAAGATGAATACCAGGAGTGCTGCAAAAAGGAATACAGGGGTAAACTTAATTTGTCTCCACATGCTTAAAATACCTCCTTTCACTGTTTGATATGGATTTTGACTGCTGCATTCATCCCCAGCATAAGGTTCAGGCTGTCTGCGTCAGCGATGCTGATTTTCACAGGAATCAGCTGTGTAACTTTTGAATAAGTGCCGCTGGTATTGAGAGATGGAAACTGGCTGAAAGCCGACTGCGTAGCCTGGCTGATGCTCTCAACATAACCTTCAAAAGATCTCCGGTGGTAGGCGTCTATTCTGATATTCACTTTTTGGCCGGGTTTGATCTTGTTGATGTTCGTTTCCTCAATATTTGCCTGGATATAGATATGTGAAGTGTCGGCTATCGTTGCAATCTCCATACCGGGCGAAATAACCTGCCCTTTGACAACATTCAGCTGCACTATCTTGCCGTCAATCGGCGATTTAACGTCCGCCTTTGAGATTATTGAATCTGCCGTGCTGGCCAGAGCCTGCGGGTTAATTGAAGAACTCGTCACCAGCATGCTTAAATCCTGTTTTAACAGTACCTGGCCGGTTTTTACATAATCCCCTTCTTTTACGTCCAAATTTTTGATCCTGCCGGTCACCTCCGGGGTCAGCACAACCGTATCCGCCGCTATCTTGGCGTCTTCTGTAGAAAAGAAATATATGCTCTCATATACATAGTAAGCTCCCCAGGCTGCTCCGCTGATCAGGACGAGCACTGCAAAAATCAGCAAAGCTGTTTTAATTTTCTTCATCCTAAAACCACCTCAAACTCTTATTTTTCTAATTAACCAGGTTGAAATTGATTAGCAAATACTTTTAAGAATAACAAGGATTCTTTTCAGCATTTGCCCCAGCTCGTCTAGTTCTGAAACGGGAAGTTCCTTGAGTCTTCCTACAAGCGCCAATTTCACCTCATTAAACAAATCCTCCAGTGTACTCCGGCCGTTCTCGGTAACTTCAAGGCGCACTATACGCCGGTCATCGGGATCTGTTTTTCTGGATAACAGCTTGCAGTCAATCAGTTTGCGGATAAGGGGTGTAAGCTGCTGCTTGGATATCCGCATCTCATCCGCCAGTTCGGACATGGACAGGGAACCTTTCTGGCAAAGGATTGACATGGCGCAAAATTGAACGTGGCTTAGCCGCGAGCGGGTAATCTGGTCAACCAGCCTGAAATATTTTTCACGCATGTACTCCAATATTATAAGAAAATCGGCGGCAACGTCTTCCAGGCTGCCTATTCTTAACACCCCCTTATCCAACCAATAGCTTTGCAATGAAAAAAGTATATTACATCAAGTGTTAATAGTAAATATGAATTAACTATTAATCCTGTTTATAAATAAGTTTTTACATATACCTGGAACCGCAGGGAAGTAAAGGGGCCGGGAAGCAAAAGCAAAAAAGTCCTTTCTCATGTTGACTGGAGGGATGACATTTTCCCTGATGACTTATACCATTACACTATCGCTGATTAACGATAAAATGTGAATATTTTTTTGAAATAACAGTCGGCATATTGTATAATGAATTAGTTTTTTACCTAATTGTCTAATATTAAGGGAAAGAGGGTCAAGACTGCTTGTTAGACATCAAGTTCCCTAAATGGTTTGGCGTGATAATGTTTCTGACATTGTTTGTTCTGCCAGTTTCTTTAATGAATACTAACATAGCGCATGGCGGCTGATCTTCTCATAAGCCACCGGTGGTGGAAACAAATGCGGTAACAGAACTCTCAACCAATGCTGCTACTTTAAATGGGCGCATGACAGAATGCTTCGGGATGATCAAAGAGTATGGTTTCTACTATGGTACAGATGCTGAGACAACCCAAAAATTCGTAGTAGGTGAAAATGAGTTTGTAGCAAAGCCCTTTAAAACAACTCTTGCCGATCTTAAACCTGGTAAGTACTATTACAAGGCGTTTGCAACAAATGCCACAGATACAGGTTATGGTCCCATAAAGGAATTTACGGTTAGACTGTCAAGTAATGATGGCATCATTGTAAATCTAGATGGCAAGGAGCTTACCTTTGATGTTCAGCCAATTATTGTCAAAGGCTATACCTTTGTACCGCAGCGTGCTATTTTTGAGTCGCTTGGCGCTAACGTGGAGTGGGACGAGAAAACCCAAACGGTTACGGCAACTAAGGGCGATTTGCAAGTCACCCTGGTGATTGGCGGCGAAACCCATATTAACGGTAAATTAGTCACGTTGGATATGCCGGCAAGTATAGTAGACGGGAGGACTCTGATTCCCCTCAGGTTTGTATCGGAAGCCATAAATTGCAAGTCGATTGGATTGCCGCTGTCCAGACCGTTATGATCAACAGCAATCCCCAATAAGCAACAACATAGCTCTCCAGATGGAGTAAACCAATGCCGGGTTTTTATTGTTATTAACCGTGTATAGTAATATTAGAAAAAAAAGCAATATCAGGCGTTAAGAAACACTGCTTGAATGAATAATCTCCAGCAACAGATCGCCCGGGTAACCGGATTAAGTAAAAAACTTTTAGGCTTGAAGGGGAAGCAAGATGAACGTCACCATGCTTCCCCTTATACTTCCTCTAAAAACCCCTATTTCACTAAACACATATTAGTCAAAAAGGAAGATTTAAATGTCAGCAGAGGAGGTAATTAAGGGTGTAAGTAGAAATTAAATGCATATATGTTTATAGTATCTATTATCGATTGTGGATCCGGAAAAAGCTTCATCCGGAATGAATATTCTATTTCGCAAAAGCAGGAACAGTATTCAGGTATGTTATAACAGTCCTGAAAAGCTGATTAGAGCCGGCGCCCTTCATTTGTATTTCGTGTATACCAGAAACTTAATAGGCTATTTTCGGGAGGTTGGTTCAATGAAAGTCCTTGTATTTGGCGGGACAGGGTTTATTGGAAAGAATTTATACACTGAATTGCTATCTGCCGGACATGAAGTATGCATTGTCAGCAGGCGCCCCGAAAAAGCAATCCCGCAGGGACGCGGGGCAGCTATAGTAAAATGGAACAGCTCTGCGTGTCCGCTACCGGCAGAGTTACTGGATAACGTCGACTTAATCATAAACCTTGCCGGGGAATCTATCGCAAGCCGACGTTGGACGCAGGCTGTAAAAGAGAAGATCTTGAACAGCAGGGTCCAAACAACGCGGGCTATTGTAAACGCCATCAGCCGGAAGCAAGTTGCTCCCAAAGCATTAATTAACGCATCGGCTATTGGATTTTACGGTCCCCGTGGGGATGAGGAATTGACCGAGAGCGCACGCGCAGGTCAGGATTTTTTAGCCAAAGTATGCCGGGCATGGGAAGAGGAAGCGTTTAAGGCTCAAGCTTCAGGGGTCAGGGTAATTGCTCTGCGTTTTGGCATTGTGTTGGGCGACAAGGGGGTCCTGGCCAGAATGAAAACCTCTTTTCGCTTTTATTCAGGGGGGCATCTGGGAGCGGGAACCCAATGGATGTCCTGGATTCATATAAAGGACTTGTCAAGGTTGATCCTATTTGCGGCAGAAAACAAAAATATTCATGGCCCGGTAAACGTAACCGCGCCGGAACCGGTTAGAATGAAAGAATTTTGTAGGGTTTTGGGCCAGGTTATGGGAAAACCTTCCTGGTTTCCAGTTCCCAGCTTTTTGCTTAAAGTTGTTTTAGGGGAAATGTCGGATATGTTATTGAACAGTCAACGAGTCTTACCGGAAAAAATTCTTAAAGAGGGCTTTGTATTTAAGTTTACAGACATAGAAAATGCTTTAAGGGATATTATCGGAGAGTAATTATTGGTATGACATGTATTATATAAGTATGGCTTTCCGGGCGCATGGAAGCCCGAAAAAGGAAGCAAAATGTACGTCCCCTTGCTTCTATATAAGTATGGCTTTCCGGGCGCATGGAAGCCCGAAAAAGGAAGCAAAATGTACGTCCCCTTGCTTCTTATTGGTAATCAATTATTGATCTGATATGTAAAAATATTTCCACATGATCAGAGCGTCCTCGCCGGAATCGGAATAATAGCCCCTGCGCCGCCCTTCCTGAGAAAATCCCATGCTTGAATAAAGGCCTTTTGCTATATTATTGCTGGGCCTTACTTCCAGGGTCATTGATCCGGCTCCATGTAATACAGCCTTATTTTCCAGTTCCTGCATCAATGATCTGCCTATCCCGCGCTGCCTGTAATCAGGGTGAACCGCCAGGTTGGTAATATGCGCCTCATCAAGAATCAGCCACATGCCCGCGTAACCGACGACTTTATCCCCGCATACGGCTACTATGTAAAAAGCAAAGTCATTGAGCAGTTCGCCGTAGAAAGCATACCTCGACCACGGTGTCGGAAAGGACTCCTGCTCGATGGCTAAAACCCCGCTGAG
Organism: Eubacteriales bacterium; assembly: GCA_041653135.1. Taxonomy (GTDB): domain Bacteria; phylum Bacillota; class Desulfotomaculia; order Desulfotomaculales; family Nap2-2B; genus 46-80. The sequence goes on from JBAZGB010000026.1 coordinate 9,906, forward strand.
ATGTTCAGCCTGCATAGGAAGATAAATAATATTTGAATCAGTCTTATGGTTGACTATTTTTGCAGCCATTTTGACTCCGCTTCCGACAGCCTCAGATAAAAAGGCCTCAAGTTCGAATAACTCCCCCCCTGACCGGCCTTGAATCTGCTTAAGCCAAGTGACGCAACGCTTGCTCCCCTCGGAAGGCACAATCCGCCGGGCACAAAAAGCGATGCGTCGCCCATGTGCTCCTGAAAAATTTCCCTGTACACAAGGGCGCCGTCCCCCAAAAGAGTAACCGGCTGCTCAAATCTTTTCAACTCCAGGGCAAGATCAACAGGAGATATTGCTACCGGGCCGGCAACGCACTGCAGGCCGTTTTCATAAACGGCAGCGTAAACTTCGTTTTTACGGGCTGTTATAACCGGACAGGTCAAGCCTGCCCCCCTGGACTGATCAAGGCAGGCGAGGGCTTCAAGAGTCCCTATTCCCACAGCAGGAAGGCCCCACGCCTGAGCCAGCGTCCTTGCGGTGGCCAGTCCTATCCGCAAGCCTGTGAAAGAACCGGGGCCGATCGAGGCGGCAATCCCTCCCAGCTGGGCATGTTCGATGCCCGCCTCTTCCAGAACGCCTTTGATCATGGGCAGCAGGTTCACAGAGTGGGTCCGTTTGTTATTTATCGTCCTTTCGGCAACCAGCAGATCATCCAGCGCTATGGCTGCGCTGGCGACGGAGGTAGCCGCTTCAATTCCCAGAACGTACAATCGTTTTATAATCCTCCATCAAGCGGCAGTAGTGTTCTCCCCGGGGCTTAAAGCTGATCACCCGGATTTCATCCTCTTCCGGGTCAGCGCAGATAGTTATGTCCAGCCTTTCCTGCGGCAGCGCCTCTGCAACCTGGTCAGACCATTCTATTAGAGTAATGCCGCTCCCGTTAAAATATTCCTCGCACCCCAGATCGGCAAGCTCCACCGGCCCTTTTAAGCGGTAGGCGTCAATGTGGTAAAAAGGAACCCTTCCCTGATATTCTTTAATAATCGTAAACGTCGGGCTGTCAATTATATCACTGACACCGAGGCCTTTTCCCACTCCCTTGGCGAAGACAGTCTTGCCGGCGCCGAGGCTGCCGGTCAGGCAAACCACGGCGCCCGCCTCCAAAATATCGCCCAGGAGTTCACCCCAAAAAAAAGTCTGCCGTTCTGACTCAGATCTCAAATCCATACTTTTCTCCCTTAATCATTCCCGGCCTTGAAGTGATCATATCCTTTTGCCTCCAGGGGAACGCAATAACCCTGCGGCAGTTCCATTGTAATTCCGGCCTTTGGCTGCACAATCTCACCGACAAGATGGCACTTTGCCCCTCCTTCATTTAGAAGGCGCTTTATAGCTGCAGCGCTGTCAGAACGGACGGTAAAAACAAGTTCAAAGTCCTCGCCCCCGTACAGAGCCCAGCTAAGCGGGTCCCGTTTGGCGGCCGCGGCGGCTTCCTTCATCCTCTGGTCCTGGGGAACAAGGGGAGACCTGATCCGGCAGCCGACACCGCTGGCCAGGCAGATTTCGTGAATTTCAGTGGCCAGCCCGTCGCTGATGTCATCCATCGAGGTTACCTTTCCCGTGCCTGCCAGCAAGGCTCCCAGTTTGACTTGCGCCTTTGGATCAGTATGAGCTGATTTTAAGAAGTTGCTTGCTTCCGTTGAGATACTGATGCCGGGGTTCTGGCAGAGAAAAAGCCCTGCGGCTGAATTTCCGAGGCTGCCGGTAACAAAAACCAGATCCCCGGGTTTCGCCCCGCTGCGGTAGACGGCCTTACCGGCGCCCACGGCTCCGATCAGGGCAACGTTAATGATCAATTTGCCCGGAGATTTTACGGTGTCCCCGCCGACAATATTCAGGGCATATTCCTGCGCAGCGCTCCTTAACCCGGAATAGACCCCTTTTAAAACCTCTACCGGAAATTTCAAGGGGATCCCCAGGGAAACGACAGCGTGCAGAGGTCTGCCGCCCATAGCTGCAATGTCACTGACACTCGCCACCAGCGCTTTCGCTCCGACCTGCATAGGCTTTACGTAGGACATGGAAAAATGGACATCCTCGATAAGCATGTCGGTAGTAAATAAAAGCCAGTCTTCCCCTTCGGCCTTTAAGACAGCGGCATCGTCCCCTATCCCCCTGATCACATTATCAGGATAAAGGACGATTTCCCGGGTTAGAAGCTCGATAAGTTTCGTTTCCCCCAGGGCATTCAGGTCCAAATGCTTCACCGGCGTCCTTTCGCGGCCTATGGTTGGCCGCTTATTAGCAGTCTTCCGTTGTTTTGTCAAGGTATTCTCCAACCAGTTTCATGGCGCAAAAATCGCCGCACATTGTGCAGGCCTCAATTCTCTCCGGGTTGTGAGCCTCCCTGCAGCGGCGGGCTTTTTCCGGGTCCAGGGCAAGAGCGAACTGTTTCTCCCAGTCCAATTCCTTGCGGGCTTTCGCCATCGCCAGATCCCAGGCTCTTGCCCCCTGTACGTTCTTAACATAATCTGCTGCGTGGCCGGCAAGGCGGCAGGCAATCACTCCTTCCCGCACATCCTGGACGCTGGGCAGTCCAAGGTGTTCGGAGGGAGTCACGTAGCAGAGAAAATCCGCTCCCGCCATCGCAGCCAGCGCCCCGCCGATGGCGGAGGTTATGTGATCATACCCCGGCGCCACATCGGTAACCAGGGGCCCCAGCACATAAAAAGGAGCGCCGTTGCACAGGCTCTTTTGAATCATAATATTCGGGATTACCTGATCAAGGGGAAGGTGGCCGGGTCCCTCCACCATAACCTGTACCCCGGCCTTACGTGACCTGTCCACCAGTTCTCCTAAAATTAAAAGCTCCTGGATCTGGGCCCGGTCCGTGGCGTCGGCAAGGCATCCCGGGCGTAAGCCATCCCCCAGGCTGAGCGTTACATCATATTTAAGGCAAATATCCAGTAAGCGGTCATATTCTTCCAGTAAAGGGTTCTCCTTCTGGTTGTGCAACATCCAGCCGGTCAGCAGGGAACCTCCCCTGCTGACAATATCGGTAACCCGGCCCTGGCGCCTTAAACGGCCGATCGTTTCCAAAGTCACACCACAGTGGACAGTGAAGAAATCAACCCCGTCCCTGGCCTGTGTCTCCAGCGTTGTAAAAATGTCATCGGCTGTCATTGCAACAATGCTGCCGCGTTTTTCCTTGGCTTCAACAACGGACTGGTAGATCGGCACCGTTCCCAGCGGAACGGGACAGCGGCAAAGGATCTCCCGCCTGATTTCGTTAATTTCCCCGCCAGTGGAAAGGTCCATCACGGTATCCGTACCCGCTGACAGGGCTGTTTCCAGTTTTTCCAGCTCGCCCTTTAAACCGCGCAAAGCGGTTGAAGTGCCCAGATTGGCGTTAACCTTGGTCCGCAGGCCTTTTCCTATTCCGCATGGAATAAGCCCGCTGTGATTTATATTTGCGGGAATAACTATCGTCCCCGCTTCCATTCCCTGCCTGATCACCTCAGGGTCAAGCATTTCTTTTTCAGCCACTTCTTTCATCCGGGCTGTGATTGTCCCGGCCTTGGCTGATAAAAGCTGCGTCATTCGGCAAAACCCCCGTTAAATATTATTTGTCATCTGGGATGAGCGGGTCTTTACAATCTCTTCCCGTAAAAACAAGGCTGCTGCCCGGATATCCGGGGCTGAAACAACCGCCGTAACAACAGCCACACCCTTTGCTCCGGCTGATATAACTTCGGAAACGTTGGACTTATTGATCCCGCCGATTGCAACCCAGGGCAGGTCGATCTCCCCGCTGACCTGCCTTAAAAGTTCCAATCCGACCGGCTTTTCGCCGTTCTCTTTGGTTTTGTTGTCAAAAACCGGACCCACACCAATGTAATCAGCCCCCTGCCGGCGCGCCCGTCGGGCCTGCTCCAGGGAATGGGTGGATAAACCGATAATTTTCCCGGGCCCGAGGAGCTGCCTGGCTGTAGAAACGGGCAGGTCATCCTGCCCAAGGTGAACGCCGTCCGCGTCCACAGCAAGAGCTATATCAATCCGGTCGTTGATAATCAAGGGTACACCTTTAGAATGCGTCAAACGTCGCAATTCAAGGCTTTTCCCCAGTAACCTGCTGTCGGAGGATTCTTTGTCCCGAAGCTGGATTACTGTTGCGCCGCCGGAAATTGCCGACCTGACCACTTCTACAGTGTCCCTTCCCCCGGAAAACCTTTCCCCAACGATTACATAAAGAGTATAATCTACATTGTACAATTCGTTTGCTTTTAATTCAACCAGCTTGAAGGTCATCTTCTTTTCCAGATCATACAGTTCAAAGCGTATTTTTTTAAAATCGGCGCCGGCTGAAATAAACTTGGCATACTCTTCCAGAACACGCATGGCTTCCTGAACGCGTTTGAAATTCGCCAGGGACAGTTCCAAAAAGTTGAGTCTTTCAAGCTCTTTTTCTTCCCGGCTGTCAAAACCGACATCCGTTTGCGAGTCCCTTTCGGACATGAACTTTTCGATCCCGCCGGGCCATTCCTGTTGAATTGACCGGAGTTGATGCCGCATACTTTTCAGCATGCCGGCCAGAACGGCGTCATTTAAAACAAAGCGGGCCAACTCCTCAACAACCCGGAGCCCCTCTCTGGCGCGGTTGAAATTTGCGTCGGCTATCCTGTAAATACTAAACAATCCGGCAGCGACCTTTCAATAAAAAACCCATCCTTGAAGGAATGGGCTTGAAAATAATAAATTTCGATGAGCCCACTACTCATCTTATATTTTAACAAATATTTTAATGTAATGGGCACTGTTTGTATAGTTTATAAAGTTTTATTTTTCATTACCCGGGCAGGGCCAGACTGCAGTTATCCCGCAGACAGTAACAGCTGGACCCTTTCTCTTCATAAAACTTTTGAAGGAAAGGTCTCGCTTTATCCATATTGAAAGGTTTTGTAATACAAAAGCCGGCCCCTTTTTCTATTGCCTCGCTGACAACTTCATTTGAAATATAGGCTGTCATCAGAATTACTGTCGTTTCCGGTGAAATTGCTTTAATCTTTCCCAGGGCTTGAAGGCCGTTCATCACCGGCATTTGGACATCCAGAAAGACTAGATTAGGACGGTATTTTTCAACGGCTTCAACAGCTTCGAAACCGTTTTTGGCCAAACTGACCTTGTAACCTATCTCCTCCATAATTGTTAACAGCAAGTGCCTTATCCCGTAAAGATCATCAGCTACCAGAGCTGTCGGCGTAGCTTTCACGATAGGCGCCCCCTTTAAAAAACTAGCCTTTCTTTTCAAAAAACTCTTCAAATGACTTTTCCAGAAAAACTTTAATTTCTTCTATGTCAAGAGGCTTCGATTTACAGAACAAGGCTCCTTTTTCCATTGCCTCGCTGACAACCTCGTTTGAGATATATGCGGTCATGATCACGACCTTCGTTTCCGGTGAAATTGATTTTATTTCGCCTAAAGCCCGAAGGCCGCTCTTCAAAGGCATGCGTACATCCAAAAAGACGAGATCAGGGCGGTGCTTTTTAACGGCCTCAACGGCTTCAAAACCGTCTTTGGCCAAAATAACCCTGCAACCTATCTCCCCCATAATTGTTGACAGTAAATGCCTTATACCCTGATGATCATCAGCTACCAGCGCAGTCGGAGCAGTTTTTATGATCGCCGCCCCCTTTAAAAAACATTAGGAATATACTTTAGCAATTCGACAATAAACAGAATAATCCTCCAACTAGATCCATAAAATACAAATATTTTCTCTGTTTGGGCCTGTTTATTTTACAGCATGGTTTGTCAACGCCTGGAAAAGTCTTAAAAACCGGGTGTCTTTTTCCCACATCTCCTCCGGGTGGCACTGCAGGCCAAGAATAAATGAGCCCGGAGCACCTTCAATAGCCTCAACAACTCCGTCGGATGATCTTGCGCAGATGTTAAAACCGGGAGCAAGATCGCGAACCGCCTGGTGGTGGTAACTGTTTACCCTGATTTCCGGTACCTGAAAAATCGATTCCAGCAAAGAACCTTTTTCAATATTTATCCTGTGGGTGGCTGCCCAGCCGGGCGCCTGCTGGTAATGTTTCAAACAGCCGGTGAGCTGAGTGTTTAAATCCTGATAAACAGTTCCCCCGGCGGCTATATTTAATACCTGGGCTCCCCTGCAAATTCCCAGAACCGGAATTTGGCCCTTGATGGCCATCCTGGCCAGCTTTATCTCAAAAGCATCCCGCGAAGGGGTTATTTCCCCGCATTCGGGAAGCGTTTCCTCCCCGAAATAAAACGGGTCCACGTCCTTTCCCCCGGAAAGCAGCAGCCCGTCGATCATTCTGAGAAGCTTTGCGATCTCTTCTTCTTTTTCATAATTTGCCAGCAAAATAGGAACCCCGCCGGCAGCCCTGACAGCCTCAGTATACAGCGAGCCAAGAAAATACCTCTGGCTTTCATTATCCCAGCTGCAGGTAATCCCGATAACAGGGGGCATTTGCAATCCCTCCCGGGGTTTTACCGATCGCTTCCTTCCAAAGAGTGCTTTGTGGCGCAGGGGCCTCTGCTGATGGACACTTTACCGGTGCGGACAATTTCTACTATCCCGTGATCTTCAAGAACCGCACAGGCAGCGTTTATTTTTTCTTCCCCGCCGCTTAATTCGATAACAACCGTTTCGCGGTTTATATCCACGATGTTGGCCCGAAAAATTTCTACAATGTCGACTATTTCCGAGCGTCGGGCAGAATCGGCTTTAACTTTAATCAGGACCAGTTCCCTGTCAATAGATTCTGATTTAAAAAGCTCCTGTACTTTGATTACATCAACCAGCTTGGAAAGCTGCTTCATTACCTGATCAAGCTCCTGGTCATCGCCGTTGACAACAACAGTTATGCGGGAAATGTCGCTGTCTTCCGTATAACCTGCGGCAATGCTCTCTATGTTGAAGACGCGCCTGCTCAACAGTCCGGATATTCTGGCCAGTACACCGGGCTTATTAAGAGCCAATACCGCCAGGGTATGTTTCATTAAAATTCCTCCTCAACAACTTTTAAAGCAAACCAATAAATTTATAAGTATCAATTGTTCTTAAATCTCTGGTAACAATATCCGCCCCGGCCCGGCGCAGAGCTTCCTCCTGGCCTATACGCCACACGCCGACTGCGTCAAAACCCAGTGCTTTGGCTGCCTCGATTCCCGATGAGGCGTCTTCAAAGACTACGAACCGGAGTTTTTCACCGGGCAAAAGTTCTTTTATCCTGGTGGAAGCAAATTCAAGTATGCTTTTCTTGCCCTCCAGGTCGATTCCGCAAACATCAACATTAAACATTGTGTAAAGTGTATCATCTTTATCCATTGCATTGAAAGCGGGGCCAAGCTCATTGATCAATCGGTCTCTGGTTACCCTGATCAGCATGTCCCCGGCATTTTTTGAAGCCGATGCCGCCGCCTGCGGAATTCCTTTGCTTTTAGCTTCCCAGAGGGTTAAGACAGCATCCGGGAACAGTTTGAACTTCCCTGTTTCGATAAGGTCTCTGATCAGTCTGTTCTTTTTGCTGCAGTATTTTTCCAGGACAACCTTTTTCTGCTCCTCTGTCTTTGCCCCAAGACGGTCATAAACATTGTTCAGCTCAAGGATATTATTACCCCCCTCGTATCTTGGCCGGGAAGCAACGTAAGTAAAATAAAAATCCGAATCAATTGTTTTGACCAGATACGGCTCTTCTACCGCAGTTATTCGCCAGGCATCTTCATGCGGGCTGTCAACCACAACCCCGTCAATGTCCCATATATAAGCTACCTTTTCGTTCATTTAAGATCACCTACTCGCATCAGGAAGGTCAACTGCCTACGTGCTCATTTTCGCAAGGCTCAAAATCGCATTTAAGGCATTGCCCTTCCTTTACTGATAAATTTTCATCCTTTTAGCCGGCGTCGCTTCAGCAACATGGATGCCTATCTTTGTGAACCCGCTGTTACCGGTACTTCGCCAATTGTTCGCTGTTGACAACGCCTTACCTTTTGGCCGCGGCTTAAAAAACACTTTTCACCGCATATTTCCAGCCAGATACCTTCCCTGTTTCTGATCCTGTCGCGGACAAATAAGACCTCTACCTCAAGCTTTTCTTCGACGTTGGCAACTTTTAGCTCAAACAAAGCGTTCCTGAACCAGAAATTAAGGCGGATGCCGCTTATTTCCCCGGGTAAGACCGGGTTCACAGATAAAATACCCTCTTTTATTTTCAGCCCGGTAAAACCGTATCCTGCAATTTGCCACGCGCCGCCAAGTGCGGCCGCATGCACGCCAAGTTCCGTATTGCCGTATAAATTGCCGTAATCCGCCCTTACAGCCTGCATGAAATGCTTGTAAGACTCCCTTATATTCCCCAACTCCAGCGCTGTAATGGCATAACTCGGCAAACTGAGGCTTGATTTGTGCGTGGTCCTCTTTTCATAAAAATCGTGGTTTACTTTTTTCACCTGACCGTCGAACTCGGTGGCGAACAACCGTATTAAAAGTATAACGTCTGCCTGCTTGACCAGCTGTGTGTCTTTAACCTCGGCAAGGTCCAACGAAGCAGGCCAGACCGGCATCCCGTCCTTATCCCATTCCTGAATTAAAAACTCTTTCTTGCTGAAATATCCCTCAAACTCTTCAATCAGGCCGTCCTGGTCAATGAAAGCAATAATTTTTTTCGAAATCTCTCTCCAGGACTGGATTTCTTCCTTCTTTAACTCAATTTTTTTGGCCAGCCGGTTCAGGCGAAGGGGATGCTCCTTTGCCAGCAAGTCGTATAGTTCCGCTGCATATCTCAAATTCCACCTGGCCATATAATTTGTATAAAAATTATTGTCCACACATTCCTGAAATTCATTTGGGCCAATGACATCTTTTATTTCATAATAGTCTTTTTCGCTGTTATAATTTACGCGTGTTGCCCAAAACCGGGCTGTTTCAAAGACCATTTCCGCGCCGTACCGGAGCATGAATTCCCTGTCGGAAGTAGCCAGGTAATATAAAACCACCCCGTAAATTATATCTCCCGCAATATGAATCTCCCTTTTGGAAACATGAACGGGGATAACTGTACCGTCATAGTTAATCCATGTTTCAGGAGTCTCGTCATCTCCGCTTTCAGCCGATTCCCATGGCCACCAGGCCCCTTCATACCCGCTCCCTCTTGCTTTGGCCCTGGCCTGTTTTAAACGCCGGTAACGGTAAAGGAGAAGATTTTTGGCCAGTTCAGGCTGAGTAAAGACAAAAAACGGCAAAACAAAAATTTCCGCATCCCAGAATATGTGGCCTTTATACCACTCGCCTGACAACGTTTTGGCCGGAATACTCACGTCCAAATCCTCAGGCGGGACAGCGATCAGAAGATGATAGATGTTCAGGCGCATATTATTCTGCAGGAAAGCCTCACCGTCGATCAAAAAATCGGAATTTGCCCATCTTTTCCCCCAGGCGCCGCAGTGGGCTTTGAAAATGGCTGCGGCGTCTTTTACCTTTAAGGCGCTTAACGATTCCAGGCAGCTTTTCTTTATGCTGCGCTCTTTGTCACGGGATGTATAGATTGAAATAAAAGATGTGAACGTGTATCTTTTTCCTTTGGCGGCTTTAAAGGAGCATTCCCTGGAGATAATTTCCTCACTGGCCGAAACGGCCCATCTTACTTCCGCAGGGGTACTCCTTCCCGAAAACTCCAGGTCCGCGGCCATACCTATTGACTGCCCGGAATTGATTGTTTTTGCCTCAAGGTAAACAGCCCCTTCCGGATTATGAAATGAACAGTCCCGGACGGAGTAATGCTTAACCGGATCCCCGACTGCCTGAACAGCATTTTCAGTTGTGCCGTCGATTATTCTTTTGACCGTTATTTCGGCGTCACAATCCAGCGGCTTTAAGGAAAAAACCATTACGGCGGCGTGAAAGTCCTTCAGGCTGAAGAACCGCGCCGATTCATATTCATATCTGCCCTGGTCATTCTGAAAGACTGTCCGTCTGTGCAGAACCGCCTTTTTCAGGTCTAAAACCCGGCGGTGTTCGGCAATTTTCATCTCATTTACAGAAAGCCTGCCGCCGTTAATATAAATTTCCGTTCTTAACGGGTTGGGAGCGTTAACAATTTCAAAAGGCTGACTTCCGGCTTGATCATAAATACCGGCCAGATAGTTCCCGGGATACCCGTTTTCAAAACTTTCTTCCAGGACGCCCCTTGAACCGAGGTACCCGTTGCCAAGCGTAAAGATTGTCTCCCAAAACCCTGTTTTCTGCTTATCAAAACCTTCTTCACTGATTATCCAGTCATCTTTTGATATGTTATACAAGAACGTCCCCCTTACTTATGAGACTACGCCTTTTATTTTCCCTGGCCCGGCGCGGCAAGTTAACTTGTTGATCCTTTTTCAACTACTTCTTTGTAGAGGCGTTCATAGCTGTCCACCATAAACTGGGAAGTAAAAAGGTTTTCTACCCTTTCCCGGCATTTAAAAGGACTGATGCTCCCTGCCTGGTCTGCAGCCGCAACAAATTCCTCCATGGTTTCAACCACGAAACCTGTGACGCCGTGTTCGACCACCTCCGGGGCTGAACCTCTCTTGAAAGTAATCACAGGTGTCCCGCAAGCCATTGCCTCAACCATAGTTATACCGAAGGGCTCTTCCCACTGGATTGGGTAAAGGTAGCCTTTGCCCCGGGAAAACATACGCATTTTTTCTTCGCTCCAGTGTCCCACTTCACCAATGTAAGTTATTTTCTCATTCAGATAAGGTCTGATGAATTGCTCAAAATAAATTACTTCGGCCTGCTCGTGAACCTTGCCGGCTAAAACAAGCTTCGCTCCCATTCGCCTGGCAGCCTCGCAGGCAAGGTGGGGGGCTTTTTCCGGGTTGAAACGGCCTATGTAAAAGAAAAAGTCATCCTTGTCCGGGGAGAAGGGATACTTATCAAATTTAACACCGTTGTACACTGTGCCGAGGTAATTAAGGCCGGGAAGGGAAGAACGCTGGTTGTTGCTTATGGAAATAAAATGAACCCCCGGGTGGTTGGTAAAAAGCTTGTAAAACGCCTTGTTTTCCTCGTCAAAAGGACCATGCAGCGTATGCACTACGGGAACTTCCTTTAAAAAGGCAGCGCAGCACAACCCTTCTTTCCAGGTGTGATCATGGATTAAATCGAAGCCTTTTCCGACCACTTCCATATACGATGCAAGGACATGGCTTAAAGCTGTATTAAGAAAACTTGAAGGGGGTTTGTCCAGGCATGCTTTCATTTCCTGGTTAAAATAATTAAAGACACGCGCTTTTGTGGTCGAATCTGCTACTGTGCATACCGTGACTTCATGGCCTTTTGAAACCAGGCCGTCAGCAAGAAGGCTGACGACAACTTCAATACCCCCGTAGCCGGCAGGGGGAATCTTGAACCAGGGCGGCAAGATTATTGCTATCTTCATTTCTTCACCTTAAATCGTTACGAATTTTATATATCTATATATATATATATCGTCTAAACAATAATAAATTACAGGCCGCTTCAGTCACTCAAAGCTTTGTTCAGGTAAAATTTAAAAACTTTTTCCCTGCTGATAAACTGGTTTTAGCTTAAACTTCCGGAATCAACATCATATTTGAAACTGTTCAGCTTCTTCTGATCGTCATCATAAAAGGTGAGTTGGACGGATTCAATGCCGACATCGGCGTCATCCTCAAAAGTATCGGAAATTTTCTTGCCGATTGCTTTAACGCTGCTGGTAATCTGGCTGCTGGTTAAGGAATTCCACTTGGAAGCAGCGTTGTTTGTACTTGCATTAAGGGTAACAGTGACGATATCGCTATCGTAATAGGTAGCTTTTTTTACTCTGAACTGTATATCATCAACGTAAAAACTATCACCCACCAGATCATCCTCAACATCCTCAATGGCTTCTGTATCAACCCGGTAATCCTGGTCTTTGAAGGTTACTTCCAGGTCATCGTCTCCGTCTTTGGAAAATTTCACTAACGTGTCATCGCTGTCACTATCTATAATTTCTCCTGTGACCTGGGTATCTTCGGAAAGCTCATCCTGAATACTGTTCACCAAGCTCTTGATCCAGCTATTTATTTCACTGTCGGTCAACTTAGCCCACTTGCTTTCGTAATTATTCAGGTTAACCTCAATATCTATATCCAGATCATCTTCATTACCGTCAAGGTTGATTTCATCAATCCTGACATCCTCCAGGTAATCGTAATCAGAATTCAAATCGTCTTCCAGATCATTTAGATCAGTATCATTTTCCTTAAGAAACTCTATTTCATCTTTCAAACTTTGAATTTCGCTGTTTTTTAGCGCTAACTGCGCTGTGAGGTCCTGGATTGTTTTTTCTTTCTGGGCCAGCAACAATATGTTCGCATCTGAATCAGTTGTTTTACCGGTTATTTTGACCGTCTTCAGTTTATTGTCCCAGTCAACCTTTAAATTTAACGCTTCAGCAACTATCCTGATGGGAACGAAGGTCCTTCCTTTGAAAATAACGGGTTCATCGTTTGCTACCGCGTTTATGGTTTTACCGTTTACAATCAGCTTGATGACCTGGCTGATACTGACTTGATTAGTCACCGCCGCAGCTTCTGCAACTGCGGTAACCAAAAACAATATAGACAATGACAGCAACACTGCAATAATTTTTTTCTTCATTCTTTCAACTCCTTAAATGCTTTTAAACGCCTAAGAAATCCGCCTATTTAACCCGAATTGATTAATCAGGCATATTTTAAGTACCCCCTTTGCCGAATTTACCATAAAAGATTTAAAAACTTCTGAAAGAGAACTTAATATTTGCTTAAAGAAACAAGAAGCGCCGCCCACTTTGAGAAAGCTCGCTGATAATTTTTCATTCAAGAAAGGGCGCCTTCACAGGGATCTGAATCTGCCAAAGTCTTATTTTGCAGGAATAATAAGTAATTCCACAACAAGGGACGAAAACCCTTCACTTCTGTCTAAAAAAGTCGTTCTTTAAAAAGCCCGGATAAAATAAAAAACCGGCCTTTAAGCCGGCAATCGTGAATTGTGCGCTATTTATCAATATGCATATATGCTCCCATACGGCCTTTTGGAAAGCGGCAGGATTTTTCGGAATTGCCCCTGGAGGATCTCTTCCGTATCTAAGCCGAATCGCTGTGCAAATTCCCCTGAGTATTGCCTGACAATTTCCATGTCCCGGTCGTCTGTCGCGTAAATTCCAACGTCTTTTCCAAGCTGGCTTTTTTCTATGTTCCCTCTTACGAAAATTACACCGCCGTGCATTCCGGTCCCAACATAGTTGGCATTATGGTTCTTGCCCTCGGCCAGGCCGAGCCCGAGTAAAATGACTATACCGCCCGCCATATATTCTCCGAAGAAATCCTGGGCTGTCCCGCCGATGACCAGCACGGGGATCTTGTCATTATACTCCTTCATGTGAATAGCGGTCCTGTAACCAACATTGTTCCTGATAAAAATTTTCCCGCCCCGCATTGACATGGCCGCAACATCTCCAGCCTTGCCATGTACGATTATTTCACCCTCGTTCATCGTGTTGCCGACGCCATCCTGGGCGTTACCGTAAATGGTAAGCTTCTGGCCGTTCAAAAACGCACCCAGGTCATTTCCGGCAGTCCCGAAAATGCTTAAGTTAACCTTACAGCCGAAAATGCCATTCAATCTGGTGCCGATATACCTTTGCCCGAAAACATTCTTAACGGTAATATCTCGCGCTCCCTGAGAGACCACTTCCCTGAGCAAATCGTTCAACTCTTTGTGCTTCAGGTTTAAGGCGTCTACCCAGGCCTCGCTGCCGCTGACAGTAGCATACCCGCCAAGTTCACTCACATGCCTGGATCCTTCCAAAAACATATCACGCAAACCAACCTTTAAAGCCAGACCAGCCATTATTGATCACTCCCCCGCTCCTTTTACTCCCAGAACATCCAGTTCCCAGCCTTCCAACCCGACGCCGCGCAGGTGATCCCTGTTGCCCCTTATACTCTCTATCGCATTTATACCCATGCCTCCCAGCATTTCCTTGATCTCGTGCTCCCAACTCCTCAGCATGTTAACCAGTTTGGCGCTGGCGATTTCCGGGTTAAGCCTCTTGGACAGGTAAGGATCCTGTGTGCAGACTCCCCAGGAGCATTTCCCCGTGTAGCATTTCTGGCAAAGCGTGCAGCCCATGGCAACCAGCGCAGCGGTGCCGATATATACAGCATCCGCTCCCAGTGCGATTGCCTTGAGGACATCCCCGCTGCACCTGAATCCGCCTGCGGCAATAACCGAACATTTATTCCTGATTCCCTCGTCGCGAAGCCTTTTATCAACAGCCGCCAGGGCAAGTTCCAGGGGGATTCCTACATTGTCCCTGATTATTTTGGGCGCTGACCCTGTTCCGCCCCTGATACCGTCGATGGCGATGATATCCGCGCCGGCCCTGACTATTCCGGAGGCGATGGCGGCTACGTGGTTTACCGCGGCGATCTTAACAGATATTGGTTTTGTATAGTTGGTGACCTCTTTTAGGGCATAGATTAACATTGAAAGATCTTCAATTGAATAAATATCATGCTGCGGGGCCGGAGAAAGAGCGTCCGTTCCCTCTGGAATCATTCTGTTCCTGGCAACGTTAAACGACACCTTTTCGCCGGGGAGATGCCCGCCGATACCGGGTTTGGCGCCCTGTCCAATCTTGATTTCAACAATTGACGCGCAGTTGAAGTATTCCGAATCGACGCCGAACCTTCCGCTGGCGCATTGAACGACCGCGTTTTTACCGTATTTCTCCCTCATTTCAAGCGGCAGGCCGCCTTCGCCGGTGTTGAACAAAGTCCCCATCTCCTTGGCCGCCATAGCCAGAGACAAGAAAGCCTGGTAACTGATTGCTCCGTAGGACATGGCTGAAAAAGCCACCGGGAGCTCAATCATCTTGTTAGGGTTCAACTCGCTCTTTATCTCGTAGCCATCTTCGCTTAAGTCAATTTCGAGCGAATCCGGCTTTTTTCCTAAAAACGTCTTCAGCTCCATGGGTTCCCGCAAAGGGTCGATCGAAGGATTGGTTACCTGCGAAGCGTTTAGGACAAGGTGATCCCAGTAAACCTTGAACGGCTTGTCGTTTCCGCTCCCGGTCAGGATTACGCCGCCGGTTTCCGCCTGCTTTTTCAAATCCTGCAGCTTTTCCCTGGTCCAGCTGTAATTAAGCTTATACTGTGATTGATGCGGCTGGACACAAAGAGCGCCTGTCGGGCAGAAAACGGCACACCTCTGGCAGCCGACGCAAACCTCCTCGTAGGATAACATGGCGTCAAAATCCGGGTCATACTTATGGCCTCCTACAGGGCACTGCCTCTCACAGACCCTGCACTTGATGCAGCGTTCTGTTTTTCTTTCAATGGCAAATTCCGGCAACAAATATGAATACATTTTCGATCACACCCTGCTATATAGAATTATCCATACTCAATAAATGGTCAGTAGAGTTCATCCTTACCACAACGGGATTGCCTCCGTGTGGTGTCCAGGCAAAATCAAGATCCGGCGCCACTGACCTGATCGCCGCTTCTTCCGAGGAAAGATAAACCATATCGTCTTTTGCGCCGGCGGTAATCGGCCTTAACCTGATCCTGTCGGTAATCCCGAACATTTCATTATGGCGCGCCACAATGACCGTGAACGGCCCATTTAAGAGCAGGGGGCCATAAACCATCCGCAGCGTTGTATTAAGACGTTTTTCCTTTTCCCGCATCTGATCGATAGTGTCCCACATTGGAGGGGCAAAAATCTTCGAAACGACCTCTATAGGAAGGCCCTGCCTTCTCATTAAAAAGTCCACGGCATAGGCCATAACTTCCGTGTCCGTATATAAAGTGCAATAATACCCGTACATCTCAAGAAACCTCCGGTTGGTCCCGTATGAGGAAATCTCCCCATTATGGACAACCGTCCAGTCGAGAATACTAAACGGGTGGGCGCCTCCCCACCAACCGGGTGTATTGGTCGGAAACCTGCTGTGTACGGTCCAGATATAGCCTTCGTACAGTTTATCAAGTAAAAAATAGTCCGCAATTTCGTCGGGAAACCCAACTCCCTTGAAGACGCCCATATTTTTCCCCGAAGAAAACACATAGGCATCATCAATACTCGTGTTAATATGCATAACCTTATCAACAACAAACTCGTCATCGGAAAAGTCTTTTTCATCACCCTTTTTTTCGGGTGTGACAAAATACCTCCAGACAAGAGGGGGATGAAAAAGACTGACCTGCGGATTGGTTGGTATTTGTTCGTCGTAGGCGACGTTAAAATTTTCGGTCAGATATCTCTCCACTACCGTTTTAACTTCGCGCCTTTTGTTTTCAAACATAATGTGCAGAGCGTAGTAGTCCTTATAATCCGGGTAAATCCCGTAAACGGCAAATCCGCCTCCAAGGCCGTTCCCCCTGACCTTGATGTTTTTGATCGCGGAAATGGCTACATTGCCCGGGAATCTTTTCCCGCTCGTGTTCATCACACCAAAGAGGCCGCATGCTTCCCTGCCCTGATCGGGCAAATACCTCTCGCTGTTTTTACGTTCGTATCCGGCCATCACCGTTCACCACCCCCGGAATAAGATCCTTTTTTAAAAGTTCCCACCTTAACTCCTCCGGGATGCTCCCATAACCGAAGTCCTCATTGAAAAGGTCATCGGTGAACTGGGAAACATCTGCTTTTGTTCTCATCAGATTGACAAATATACCCGCCCGGCTGATTTTCCCTGCCAGGATAAACCCTGCTATTCTGCCTTCCCTGAGGGTGAATTTTCGATAGTATTTTTTCTGCGGATCCAGACGGCTGATATTTGTAAAGCCGCCCGGGTCTTCTGCGGAAACATTCAACCCGGCGGCGATCAGGCAAAGATCAAAAAAATGCATGGAATTCATACTGGTTGACCAAATGTTTTCCCGTTTGCCGCCGGCCATATTCGAACCCGCAATCCGTCCTCCAAGGTAAGCATTGGGCCAGAGCGGGATAACCCTGCTTATTCCGGCAACGGAATCATAACCCTGCGCGCAATCCCCGCAGGCATATAGATCAGAGCGCGAAGTTTCCATTCTTTCGTTGACTAAAATACCCCTGTCAATTTTTAAGCCCGCTGAAACGCCCAGTTCAACCCTTGGGGCGACACCCATCGCCAAAACCAGCATATCGCAGGGAATCTGTACGCCGTCAGTTAAAACCACACTTTCAACAGCACTGCCGCCCTTAATTTCTTTGATTGTGTTGTTGGTAATTACCTGCACTCCTTTTTCTATAAAAAGGGCCTTGAGCAGGTTGGAAACCGGTTCGTCAACAACCGGCGCCAGAACCCTTCCGGCAAGCTCTACTACATGCGCCTGCAAGCCCCTTTTGCTCAGAGCCTCAGCAGCCATCAGGCCGATTACTCCGCCGCCGAGCACAACTGCACTTTGCGCATTTTCCAGGGCTTTTTCGATCTTTAAAACATCGTCCATATTTAAAAAGTTAAAGATGTTTTCCCTGTCCAGCCCTTCAACCGGCGGGATAAGCGGCCGGCCGCCCGTTGCCAGAAGCAGCTTTTTATAACCAATCCTTTCGTTGCCGGAAAGCAGCGCCTCTTTTTTGTCAGCATCTATATGAACGGCTTTTTGGCCAAGCAGGGCAGTAACCTTAAGCTGTTCATAAAAATCAGCTTTCCTGTAATACATCTTTTCAAGATCAATTCCGCCTGAAAGGTAATAGGGTAAAAGGGCCCTGGAATATACGCGGCGGGTTTCCTCCGCAATTAAAGCGATTGATCCCGAACGATCAATACTCCTGAGCATTTCTATGCATCCAACGCTTCCGGCCGAATTACCGATAACTACGTAATCAAACTGCCGGGTCATCTATTACCCCCCCTTCTTCCTGGTCGGCATAAACAAGAGCCCCGTTTGGGCAGTGACTTACGCAATAGGGTTTTTCAAATCCTTCACAGAGGTCGCATTTGGTCACCTTCTTGTTCTCCCGGTCGATGAAAATTCCCCCGTAAGGGCAAACCAGCACACAGCTGTAACAGCCGACGCATTGTTCCGGATCGTGAATTACCCTGCCGCTTACGGAATCTTTGTATAAAGCGCCGCTGATGCAGGCAAAAACGCAATCCGGCTCGGAGCAATGCCTGCACTGAAGAGCAAAAGTTACAGGCAGGCGCTCTTCCACGATAACCCTGCTTAAAGCCGCTGGTTTTTCCAACAAAAAAGCTTTTAAGATGTCTTTCGTCCGGGAATGGGCTACCACACACCATATTTCACAAAGATGGCAGCCTATGCAGACCTCGGGTTTGATCAGAATTTTCCCCATTTTGGCTCCCCCTATGATCAAGGCTAAAAAAACAAAAACCCACGGCAGGTAACCGTGGATAAATTTGCCGCAAATCTAAGGCAAACATATCTTCAGTTTAAAAGAAACCTGCACGTGGGCGTCATTGCCCTTTTGCCCGGCACATCTTGGCCTATTTTTTTAAAAGTGCGTTTTTTAATACTTGGTCAGATATTCTTCTAATTCCCAGGGATGCACCTGTATCCGGTAGCGCTCCCATTCAATTTTTTTGGCTTCCAAAAAGTGTTCTGCAATATGAGGTCCCAGCGCCTCTATGATCAGCTGATCGGCGGTCAGCTTCTTTAGCGCCTCGGAAAGGCTCTCCGGCAGGCTGCCTATACCAAATTCCTGACGTTCTTTTTGGGTCATCTCGTATATGTTCTGATCGCACGGCAGCGGAGGCTGAATCTTCTTTTTAATCCCGTCCAAACCAGCCTTCAGGCATACGGCCAAAGCAAGGTACGGGTTGCAGGCAGGATCCGGACTCCTTAATTCGATCCTTGTGGAAAGACCTTTTTTGGCCGGCACACGGATTAAGGGGCTTCGGTTCCGTGAAGACCAGGCTATATAAACAGGCGCCTCATAACCTGAAACAAGCCGTTTATATGAATTAACCGTCGGATTTGTAATTGCGGTAATAGCCTGTATATGTTCCATTAATCCGCCAATATAATTCAGGCAGGTTTCACTTAGCTGAAGAGGAGCGTCCGGGTCATAAAACGAATTGGCCCCGTCCCTCATTAAGGATTGGTTAAGGTGCATACCCGAACCCGGAAGCCCCACTATCGGTTTAGGCATAAAAGTTGCGTGCAGACCGTGACGTTGAGCTATTGTACGAACCACAAACCTGAATGTGGCCACCCTGTCGGCGGTTTCCAGGGCATCAGCGTATTTAAAATCAATTTCGTGCTGGCCAGGCCCTACCTCATGATGAGAAGCCTCGACTTCAAAATCCAGTTCCTCCAGAGTTATGACCACATCGCGCCGGGCGTTTTCTCCAAGATCCACAGGTGTTAAATCAAAATAACCCGCTTTATCATGCGTAATTGTTGTTGGCCGGCCGTCGCTGTCTATCTGGAACAGGAAAAATTCGGCTTCCGGTCCGACCATCATCTCATAGCCTATTTCCTTTGCTTCCTGAACAGCCTTTCTGAGCACATAACGGGGATCCCCGATAAACGGTTGTCCGTCCGCTGTATAAATATCGCAGATCAGCCGTGCAACCGCTCCATCCCTAGGCCTCCAGGGAAAAATAACAAACGTGGAAGGATCCGGCCTTAAATACATATCCGACTCTTCAATCCGCACAAACCCCTCTATTGCCGAGCCGTCAAACATCAACTCCCCGTTTAATGCCTTCTCCAACTGCTCTACGGTAACAGAAACATTTTTCAGCAACCCAAAGATATCGGTAAATTGAAGGCGGATAAATTTAACACCGAGCTCTTTGGCCCTTTTCAGCACTTCATCGTTAGTCAGCTTCTCCAACCTTTTCTCCCTTTCATCCAGGGCGAAAACTTACAAAAAAAGACCTCATTCAGGTTGGTTTTGTCTCACCTGTCAGAAGGCCCCATAGCCCAAATAAGTACGCCCTTGTACTTGTTTATTTACTTATAAGTTTATTATAGCATGTTTGTTTTAAAATAAAAGCATTTTTTTAACTTCTAAGAATGTATACAAGTCTAAAACATAGTCAGGTAATTTTCGATTTCCCAGGAATATATTCTGGTACGGTATGCATCCCATTCTTTACTTTTAGCGTCCACGAAATGCTCGTAAATGTGCCTGCCAAGCGCACTCTTGATTACTTCATCTTTCTCCAGTTCCAAAAGTGCTTCCTCCAGGCTGGCTGGCAGGCTGGCTATACCCATTTCCAGTCTCTGTTTGGGGGTAAGCTCGTAAATATTCATATTGCACTGCTCCGGGGGCTGAATCCGGTTTTCAATACCGTCGAGGCCGGCCGACAGGCAGGCAGCTATAGCCAGGTACGGGTTGCAGGAAGGATCCGGACTCCTGAACTCTATGCGTGTCGAAAGACCCCTCTTGGCAGGCACCCTGATCAGCGGACTCCTGTTGCGCTGGGCCCAGGATATATAGACGGGCGCCTCGTAACCTGGAACCAGTCTTTTATATGAGTTTACCGTGGGGCTTGCTACAGCGGCAATGGCCCTTGCATGCTGGAGAAGTCCGCCGACATAAAAGCGCAAACTGTCACTCAAGCCTTCCGGGTCGTTCTGATCAAAGAATAGGTTGTCTCCGTTTTTAAAGAAGGACTGGTGCATGTGCATGCCGCTTCCGTTTATACCGAATACCGGTTTGGGCATAAAAGTTGCGTGCAGGCCGTAACGCTGGGCAATGGTTCGCACTACAAACTTAAAAGTCATTATTTTGTCCGCTGCGTCCAGAGCATCGGTATACATGAAGTCGATCTCATGCTGCCCGGGAGCAACTTCGTGATGGGAAGTCTCGATTTCAAAGCCCATTTCCTCCAGCGTCAGAACCATCGAACGCCGGGCATTCTCACCAAGGTCTGCGGGACTCAAGTCAAAATAACTTGCCCGGTCGTGTGTCTTAAGAGTGGGATTGCCTTGATCATCCGTATAAAACATGAAAAACTCGCACTCCGGCCCGACTTTCATCGTATAGCCCTTCTCACTGGCTTTGGCGATCGCTCTTTTCAATGCATTGCGCGGGCAACCCTCGAAGGGAGTCCCGTCAGGCTGATAAACGTCGCAGATCAGCCGGGCAACTGCGCCGTCCCTGGGCCGCCAGGGGAATATGGCAAAAGTATCCGGATCGGGACGCAGATACATATCCGATTCTTCGATGCGGACAAAACCGTGGATGGATGATGCGTCAAACATCAGTTCCCCATCCAGGGATTTCTCCAACTGCTCAACGGGAATCGCTATATTTTTTAGAACCCCCATGATGTCTGTAAACTGCATCCGGATAAATTTTACACCCTGCTGCCTAGCCAGAGCCAGGATTTCACTTTTCTTCTCCGAATCCATTTGGATCATCCTTTCTGTTTTTTTAATTAAAAAAACCTTTTAAAAGGAACATCCCTTTTAAAAGGCGCCGTTGCCTTATGTATATATAAAACCGCTAAGCGGTTTATTTTCTAAAGTTTTGTGTAAGTATTATTGCTTCAGCCACCTGACGCATTGTAACACGGCTGTTCATACTCTGTTTTTGAATTCTTTTAAATGCTTCAGCCTCACTTATATTCAGGGTTTCCATCAGAATCCCTTTTGCCTGCTCGACAATTTTACGGGATGTTAGAGCTTCCTGCATCTCTTTAACTCTATTTTCAAGGGAAACAATCTCTTGATAATTAGACAGGGATATTTCAACAGCGGGAAGCAAATCAATTTCTTCAACCGGTTTTACCAGAAACGCAGCCACCCGGGCAGCCTTCGCTTTTTCCAGGAGAACCTGGGCATGCGAACCGGCCAAAACAATAACCGGCGCAATCTTATCCTCATGCACGATCATGGCTACTTCCAGGCCATCCATGCCCGGCAATTCGGCCCCGATAACTAAAAGGTCCGGCTGTCTGCTCCTGACCAGTTTAAGAGCGCTTACCCCGTCGCCTGCTTCGCCCACTATAGAGTAACCAAGTTTAATGAGCATAGTTTTGATGCTTTTTCTCAATACAGGATCAGCTTCCACAAGTACAATCCGGCTTTCTGCCATTGTTGCCCCCCTTTCTGCTCAAATGGGGTAGAAAAAATGCCCATTAAAACAGACTTTTTTAATGACCTGTTTCAGGGCATCGTTGCCTTTTTTGTACTCCTTTGTACTAATTGATCCAAACCATTTCTTTATATTATACCCTGTAACCATCCGGCAGGCAATATCCTCATTGACTGTCTGCCTTTTTTTAATAAAAACAATCTTTGTGATTCCAGGGCCAACCGTGATCTAAACCCAGCCGCGGGCTTTAATCGCATCGGCTACACGTGAAACAGCGATTACATAAGCAGCCTGCCGCATGTTTATTTTGTATTTCTTGGCGGCATCGAGCACTGCATGATAGGCTTTGGTCATTTTCTTATCCAGGCGTTCGTGAACTTCTTCCTCTTCCCAGTAGTGCATATAGAAGTTTTGTACCATTTCAAAATATGAAACCGTTACACCGCCTGCGTTGCATAAGAAATCGGGAATTACATGAACCCCGTTCTTAAATAATATTGCATCCGCCTCCGGTGTCGTCGGACCATTGGCAAGCTCAGCCGATATCTTCGCCTTGATTCTGGGAGCATTGTCCTTTGTAATTACGTTTTCCAGGGCTGCCGGAACCAGTATATCCACATCAAGTTCTAAAAGATCCTCATTGGATATCGGTTCGGATTCCGGGAACATGACAACGGAAGAGGTTCTGTTCTTGTATTCGGCCACTGCCGCCGCACTAATGCCTTTTCT
>JBAZGB010000027.1:0-32339 GCA_041653135.1 Eubacteriales bacterium
ATTCATCGCTCTCTTCATTTCATCCCAAAGGTCCCTGGTTACACAAAATTCGGAACGCGGACAAATCTTCGGATCGTCCACACATTCCACGGGGGCTATAGAACCTTCAAGTATTTCAACTACCTCGTTGAGCCGGATCTCCTCAGGGCGCCTCCGCAATGAAATACCTCCACGGGATCCCCGTGTACTTCTGACTATCCCTTTAGTTATTAAAGGAGTAATCAGGTGCTCCAGATAGGGAAGAGAAATTTCTTGCCTTTGAGCAATATCTTTTAACAAAATACGTTCTTTATCGTCGTTTAAGGCCAGATCTAAAAGCGCCCTGATCCCGTAACGAGCTCTTGTGGAGATTTTCATGCTCCGCCTCCCTGCCCTAATGTTGAGTTAAATAATCTACAATATATACAATAAATAATGCCGCCATATTTGTCAAGATGCCAGTGAAGATATTTCCCAGGTTCTTATTTGAATCGAACTTTATTTCCTGGCCCTTGAATATCTTGTCCATAATCATTTTAATTCCGGAGCGCTGGTATTCCAGCGTTACTTAGAAATCTATAAAAAAGTCCGGCTTAAATATTGACAAAAACAATGGTCAAAGTTAATGTATATTATGTATACTATATTAGTTAGGAATGTGATAATTATTAAACCGGCCTGATTTTTATCCCGCTAATTAGATGAACAAAAAGAAAGGCGAGGTTGTTAAGTCGTGAAAAAAGAAACAAAACATGCCGAACAGTTAAAGGAAATGTATGCCAAAGAAGACGGAAGGCTGAAGGGGATAGGCTACTGGGAGAAACTGCCCTTCTTCTGGTTCATCTTATTCTTATCATACAAGTGCACAAGAAGATGCAGTTATTGTTATGCTTTTAATCAACTTACCGATGACAGTATAATGGAAATGGACGAGAATACATTTTCAAGATTATTGGAATGGATTCCGGAAGTTTGGAGGGCTAATAACGTAAAAGTCAACACCGTCGGTTTCCTGGGCGGGGAACCGTTGTTGAGAACCGACAGGATAAAGAAAGTTATGGATTCCGTCTTTAATAATACGGACGGCATGCAGAGCTATTTAAACACAAACGGCGACTTGATTGATTCGGTCAACTGGGACGACCTCGAAGACATCCGGTGGATATATACGAATATTACGGACACAAGCATTGAAGAGTTGTCAAGAAGGATGAAGATAGTAGCTGAAAGGTCAAATGCGATCGGTCAGACAATAGTCGCCACCATGGATGACTATAACCTGGAAAGACTGCTTGATATTTCGAGATTTGGAATAGAAAACGGATATCGTTTAAGATACCAGAGGGATCTGTACAGATCTATGGATCCTGATTTCAAAAAGAAAGTGCTGAAAAAGTATCATGAACTGTGCGACCTGCTGGAAAGCTATATTCTTAAAGGATATGACGTGCATACCACCTTCCTGCTGGACACTTTAATTTCCGGCTGGGCTTTTGAGGAATCCCCCTATCTTTGCGGGAAGAGGCTTGCAGCGGTATTCCCCGATGGAACGATCGGGCCGTGTATCAGGGACCATAAGTTTAAAACAGGAACAATATTTGACCCGGATCCGATGAGCCTGCTGCAGTGTGATCTATTCCATTACGATCTTACCAGACCGGATACGCCTGATGAGTGTAAGGAGTGTGAAGTCAGGACCGTCTGTCAGGGAGGGTGTTCGCATGACAAGATGTTGTTCGAAGGCAGTCCGTCAGGCAAATCTCTCGCCTGTGAAATCCATAAGGAAATTATTCCGAGGTTATTGCATTTGGATGAATTAAAAAGCAGCTTAAAAAACAGCCGTTAGATAAACTATTTTTTACTGAACAATGGCGACATTCCCCGCAAATTGCCAATAATTTTGGGTAAGACTTCCAGCACGAAATCGACGTCCTGTGCAGTATTATCTTTGCCTAAAGTCAGACGAAGCGATCCGTGGGCAATTTCATGCGGAAGCCCTAAAGCTAAGAGAACATGGGAAGGTTCCAATGAGCTAGATGTACAGGCTGAACCGCTGGAAGCCATGATCCCATAGCTGTCCAACATTAATAATATAGACTCACCTTCAACAAATTTAAAGCATACACTTACGCTTCCCGGAACCCTGTTTTTCAAATCACCGGTAGGAATGGTATTCGGGATTTTTTCCAGTATTCCATCGCGAAGTTTGTTTCCCAACCCGTTCAGATAATTAGACGTTTCTAACACACGGCTTTCAGCCAGTTCGGCAGCCTGGCCGAATCCTACTATGCCGGGAATATTTTCAGTCCCGGACCTCATTTTATTCTCCTGGCCACCCCCGTGCAGCAGGCTCTCAATTTTAGTTCCTTTCTTAATAAACAGGCAGCCTATTCCTTTTGGGCCATATATTTTATGACTGGAAGCTGAAAGCATGTCAATACCCATATTTTTAACATTAATCGGCAGTTTTCCAACGGTTTGCACGGCATCAGTATGGAAAGCGGCGCCTGCTTGATGAGCAATTTCAGCCAGCATTGAGATGGGCTGAACCGTACCGATTTCATTGTTTGCATGCATGATAGTTACCAGAATAGTATCAGGCCTCAGTTCCTTCTTGAGAACCTCCGGATCCACTAAACCAAAGGAATTGACGGGAAGCACCGTCAGCTCAAAACCGTTTTTCTGCAGGTATTCACATGTATCAAGAACAGCATGATGTTCGATGGCTGAAGTAATCAGATGCCTCCCCTTATGGGCATTGCTGCGCATATAAGAAAGAATAGCCTGGTTATCAGCTTCAGTGCCCCCACTGGTAAAATATACCTCCCGTGGATCAGCGTTAAGCAAAGCTGCAACCTGGTCCCGGGCTTTTTCCATTGCCTTTTTAGCTGCCCTGCCTTTGGTATGCAAACTGGATGGGTTTCCATATTCACTTGTATAATAGGGAATCATAGCTTCAAAAACCTCCGGGTCTACTGGAGTTGTCGCGCTATGGTCCATATAAATTAATTTCATATTTTTCTACCTCGATTTATTATTTTTCAGCCTTTTTAATCATAAATTATCTTTTCCGAATGGGTATAGACGCTGAACCGTTTTCCCCGGGCAAAACCTACCACGCAGATACCCAGTTCCTCGGCTAGCTCCAGGGTCAGCCCGGTGGGGGCCGCTCTTGAAAGAACGACAGCGATGCTGCCGCGGGCTGCTTTAATCAATATCTCAGAAGCTACACGACCGCTTAAGAGCAGGCATTTGTCTTCAGGTGATATATTATTTAAAAAAGCATAACCCAATATTTTATCAACCGCATTATGCCTCCCGATATCTTCGTACTGCACGATAATCCCTGATTCATCAGCCAGGGCTGCGCTGTGAACCCCACCGGTAAGGCGAAAAGAATCTGCTTTTTTCTCAAACTCGTCCATCAGGGATATAACGCTTTTGGCCTGGATGCGCCAGTCAGATACAACAGGCTCCAATTGGCGGGCGTCGTTAATAAAATAAAGTCCGGCGCGACCTTTTCCGCAGCAACTGGCAATATGACGGCGCAAGAAATTATCGGTTTGTTTCACCGGAAAGGCAGTATCTATATAAAGCAAACCTTCATCTTCCTGACAACGAATGTTTTCAATATCCGAACGTTTTTGAATAAGTCCCTCACTGAGCAGAAAACCGACGGTCAGCTCCTGCAGTCCCCCCGGTGAACAAATTAAAGTTGCCAATTCGTTATGGCTGAGAAAGACTGTTAGAGGCTTTTCCGTGACCACAGCTGCTTTCTTGTTTTCTATAACTCCCCCATCGTATTTTAATATTTTTCGCTTTATATAAAGGGGTAATTCTGACATTTTTTAAAGCCTCCCTTCTATGGGTAATTCTATTTTCATTTTTTTGTTAACCTAACGGTGCTAACATGTGTTGCGGCTGCCGAAAAGATGCCAATCCCTCCCCTTCTCTAGATAATCTCTAGATAAAAAAGTATATTGTATTGTCAATAGATATCTTACAATTGCTTATCTTTTGTATCTGGATTGCTAGTTGATTATTGAACGGTACACTATTATAGGATTTATGCAAATATTTTCCAGGATCGGTTTTTAACACTTCCCGAACAAATATTTCTAATTTTTTTGGATCGTTAGCGTCTTGCGCTGTGATTATGAATTCGTTTATTCCTTTGGATTTAACAAATCCGGAACGTATTTTGTCTTTCTTTATACGTTCGCGAATAATATGATGTGGTCCATGGACTTCAATAGAAACGAAATGATCAGGAAGATATAAATCTAAGAAATATTGGCCGCATTCATATTGATAAATTACTCTGACTCTTTGTTTTTTAAAGGCTTGTCCAACTTTCCATTCGCTCTTAGTTTGAAAAACCATCATGAATAAGTTCCTCCTTTAAAGTTCCTGGATTAGGCATGGCCAGTATTTTCTTCAGCCAAGTCTTGGTATAAATTCGGGTAAATAGGAACCCGGAACAGCGGTTGTGTTGCGTATCGCCATTGGATCTATTTGACGGATCTCTCTATGCGCCGAATCAACTAAAGCTTTTATATTCTCCTCAGGTACATCTGCTGCCAGGTCACACCCCGGCAGCAATATAAAACCACCATTTTTTGCGCCTTGCTCCATACATTGATAAGCAGCATTGTAAACATCGTTCTTGCTTCCAAATTGCAAAATATGCACAGGATCTACATTTCCCGCAATACAGACTTTATTTCCAAGAATGCTTTTTGCATCTGCAATATTTACTTTTGCATCCAAAGAAAGGCTGTCTGCTCCCGTGTCCGGTATGAGGTGAAGCCTATCACTGATATCACCGCAGATATGAAGCATAGTCGGTTTTTTTACACTCTTTACTTCCCTAATGACACGTTTTAGATAAGGGAATACAAATTCTATAAAATGTTTTTTGGATATTACATCCCCCGAAGCGACAGGGTCGGCGATAAATATTCCATGAACAAAGTCTTCCATGGCTTTAAAATATGAAATAGACAGCCCGGTCGTAAACTCCAGAAGCTTATGAGCAAAGTTCCTGTTTTTGTATAGTGACTTTAAAAAATTCTCCATTCCAAATATTTGCGCAGCAAGAGTGAAGGGAGCGCGGCCACTGGCTAAAACAAGTCTTTTGTTACCAGCCAGCTTTAACAGCTCTCCTGCGGTCTCTCTAAGCCATTTGACAGCAGGATCGTGAATAGCAGCCGATATTCAAACTATATAAATTATCTTCGGTTTTTATCAGCCCAGACAGGATTTCCGGCGCACCTTTCGCGCTAAACCTTACCTCTCCCCCCAGTGCCTTGATTAGCAACGCGGTAGCTCCCGTACCCACCATAATGATATCCGCATTCAATCTTTCATTTACTTCATAAAATGCTTTTGCAGTTCTTACTGGGTCACCTATTAATTTCTCAAGCGTTAGTCCGGAGTTGATAATTGGCCAACTGCCTCCAAGAAAAAGTCCCACCGGGACATAATCAGGTTTCCTTAAGTTAAAAGCCTGCAAAGCTCTTTCTTTAGGTGTAGCCATGATATTTCTCCTAAATTAAATACCTTCTATATAATATATAAAATTAATAATATTATTATATCTATATGTTTTATTATATTAATCGGTTATAATGTCAATGTCAATAACCCGTAAAAATATTTTTTGACGAGACCTCGGGACTAGATAAAACATCATAAAAAATATAATAATTAGACATCCATGCCGATAAAGCGGCGCCAGCAGGAGGATGAAAATTTATCAAGAAAGAGGAGGTCAATGCCTTAAGTGCGATTTTGGGCTTTGCGAACATGGGCACGCTTAGCAATTGACCTCCCTAAAGCAAATTAATTTTCAGGATAGTATGCTCCATTTGGCAAGGCGCCTAAAGAAAATAATACCTGGTTGTTGCACAGGTTATTGTACTTTATTTCTAAAAATGATACATTATTATTTGTTAACTAATATGCTCATATAGGTTGACAATAAAAGGACAACGGGGGTGTTTTGAAGATGGATTTAACATGTGAACAGATCAGGAAAAAGGCGCTTTCGGGAGAAAACCTGCTAAAAGAGGAAGCATTGGAGCTCGCCGAATGGCCCTTAGAAAAATTAGATGAATTACTGGGAATGTCAAAGGAAGTCAGGGAATATTTCTGGAAAAAAGAGGTTAGCCTTTGTTCAATAATTAATGCGCGCTCGGGCCTGTGCGGGGAGGACTGTATCTTTTGCGCCCAGTCATCCCATCATAATACCGATATAGAAAGATATCCGCTGATCAGTCCTGAAAAGGCATTGGAAAAGGCTTTTCAAATGGAGGCAGCCGGGGTAAGACATTTTTCCCTGGTTACCAGCGGCGGGAATGTTACCGGAAAAGATTTCAATAAGATCCTTGAAATCTACAGGGTTTTGCGGGAACGAACCGGTCTTGAACTTCACGCTTCCCTGGGTATGCTCAATGAAGAAAAAGCCCGGCAGTTAAAAGAAGTAGGTATAACAACTTATCATCACAACCTGGAAACAGGCCGTAATTATTTTAAAAATATCTGCACCACCCATTCATTTGATGACAGAATAGCAACTATCCTGGTAGCCAGGTCGGCCGGGTTGGAGATATGTTCCGGCGGAATAATAGGTATGGGTGAAACCATGACGGACAGGTTGGAAATGGTTCTTGAACTGAGAGAATTGGGTGTAAAATCTATTCCGGTAAACATTTTAAATCCCATTCCCGGCACACCCCTCGAAAACCAGGAACGCGTGCAGCCGGAAGAAATTTTAAAAACAGCCGCCATCTTCCGTTTAATTCACCCCCGGGCTACTTTCCGCTTGTGCAGCGGCAGGGAAACCGCCCTCAAAGACAGGCAAACTGTTGCTTTAAGCACGTCGCTCAACGGCATGATGGTTGGGGGTTACCTAACACTGCCCGGCGAAGAGATGGAAAAAGATCTGGAGATGTTGTCGAAGGCAGGCCTGAAAGGCAATTAAAACTATACGGGCAACTCAGGGCAATTTTTTTAAAAGCGAAGGCCTGACCTGGCTATAGGAAGGTTGAAAGGCATGGCAAGAATTGAGAAAAACATCTATGAGCAGATTTCAAAGGGGTCCACCTTAAATGGTCGTAAACAGATATGGTAAGGTTTTCGGCAGCATTGGTGGTGGCTGTGCAGAAAAAGAAGTAATTAATCAGGCTATACAAATTATTGGTACTTGGGAATATGCGGTGGTCCAACTTGGCTTAACAGGTGATATTGCAGAAGACGAGGGTATGGTTTGTGGTGGGGTTATGAAATTTTACTTGTAGATCTTGAAGGATAGTGAATATAAATGTGCAAGAAAAAATATAAAAACGGTAGTATAAATAATTATGTGTAAATATAACACCAAGACGAAAGTAAAAGCTTAAACCAGGCAATTACTTCCGTCTTTTTAATATACTTGTTTTATTGTTCATATTTAATTACTTTGGCCAACGCTTCTTCAATAAAATCCGGAACGCTGTAGGAGCGAATCCCTTTGGCCAGCAGCTTTCTTTCGGCGCCTGGTCCTATTCGGCTTACCAGGACAATCCTGCAATCAGCCAAGGAAATGATAGTTTTATCCATTTGATCTTCGCCGTGTTCTCCTGAATTGCAGGGCGGAATATTTTTTCTGAGTTCTAGAAACCGGTACTCCCCAGTATCTTCGACTTCAAAAATTAAAAATTGCCTGCTCCTTCCAAAATGTTCATTGATAAATTTCCCGTCACTGCTCGCAACGGCAATTTTGTAAGCCATTGTTCATTGCTCCCTAAATTTCTTTGCCCGTCCGTGTTAATCGATTTCTCACTGACTTATATGTGAACTTGTCTGCAGCGGCTGCTCGTTAATAATCCTGCCGAATCTGCCCTTGCCCGATATAGGCAAGCGGCTATATATTTCCGTATGCGTCTACTTTTACTTCACCCGTTTCCAAAGCCAGTAAATAATCTCCCCATTTTGCCGCCCACTTTCTAAGATCTTTAATTTCCATTGGGGACGGAACTTTTGAATCGTTATGGCTGGCTATTTTATCAGCCAGAGACATGTATATTTTAGCTTGCCGGGAATCAGGAGCCGCTTCAATGGTAGTTTTGCCCTGGAGTTCACTTTTGGTAACCGTAACCGAGCGCGGGACATATTCCACAACCTGGGTCTTTGTTTGCCTGGCAAAATCATCAATAATCTCCTTGGAATAGGGAGCATTAATAGAATTGGCAATCACGCCTCCAAGCAAGGCGCCTCCGGAGTTTGAATACTTATGGATTCCCTTAAAGAGGTTATTGGCAGCGTAAATCGCCATAAAATCTGCGGAAGATACGGTAAAGACGTGCTCGGCAATCCCTTCCCGAATAGGAACGGCAAAACCCCCGCAAACAACATCGCCAAGCACATCGTAAATGATAAAGTCGAGATCCAGTTCTTCAAATACTTTTTGTTGTTTAAAAAGCTGTACGGCAGTAATGATCCCCCGGCCTGCGCATCCTACTCCCGGCGCCGGACCACCGGCTTCGACGCAATAAATGCCGTTAAATCCTTCATAAACAACTTCACGGGCTTTGACAGTATTTTTTTCTCTTAGGGTATCAAGAACTGTCGGAATATAGGTTCCGCCTCTTAATGTATTTGTGGAATCACTTTTAGGGTCGCAGCCAAACTGCATGACCTTGTACCCTGCTTTGGATAAGGCAGCGCTAATATTCGAAGTTGTTACCGATTTGCCGATTCCGCCTTTGCCGTAAATTGCAATCTGTTTGATTTTCTTTTGCATCAAAATTCACTCCAAAAAAATGATTCTATCCTGAAAATAATCTTTCACAATACGTGGCGCCGCTGGCGGCATGGGAGACTATCCTGAAAATTAACCTGCATCAGGGAGGTCAACTGCCTACGTGCTTATGTTCGCCTTTTGGAAGAGATAAATTCTATAAAAAAACCACCTTTCAAATTAAGAAAGTATGGCCTCTAGATTTCTAGTCGGACAAACATCAGTATTCCTATAGCATTTGTTTGTATTATAAATTCTTGTCTTAGGTTTGTCAATAGCGTATAAATAAAGTCGCTGATATTCTATGAAAATACTTCCTGAAAATTAATGTGCATCAGGGAGGTCAACTGCCTACGTGCTTAATAATCGCCTCTTATGGTTGAATTGAAAATTAAACTGGTCTCAGCTTTTTTATCCATTTATTTGAGTAAAAATGCTTCGCTGCGATTATAAACTTTATTATCTCAACAAAAAGAACTCCGAAAAAAACAAAACGTATATCAAGATTCAAATATAATCCAAGTAATAATGCTGTTGGGATGCCGATAATCCATAAAATACCCGCATCCGCAAAGAAGATAAATTTTATGTCGCCCCCTCCTCTGAATACACCGTCGACGAACATCAAATTTATAGATTTCAGGGGCAGGAACAGCGCCAGTAAGATGATATTGCCGTGCACTAACTCCCAGATATCACCAGTCAGATGATAGTTCATCTTAATCAGGGGAATAAAAATAACCAGGATTATCATACCAAACAAACCGGCATAGAAGGCTGCCAGGAAATGAGACTTGCCGGATTGTATTATTTCCCCCCTCGTTTCCGTTCCTATACTGTTACCGATAAAAATTGCCGCAGTATTCGCAACGGCGACAAACACGACCAGTATAAGCTGATCCACACTCTGAATAATTGTCATTATGGCCAAGTTTCCGGCGCCCATATGCCCATAAACAATAAAATAGACAATGTTTCCAAGTCCCCACAACAGATCATTCAAAGTTACAACAACAATGCGCGTATAAAATAAAGCATTTCTGCTCTTTAAAGGATTGAAAAAGTCTTTCAGGGTGATTGCTATAGGACATTTATAATAATAAACCAGGAAAACATTTGCCAGGCATTCTAATATTTTTGTAGCGACAATGCCCACTGCGGCTCCTTGAATGCCTTGAAAATGAACGCCGAAATTCCCGTAAATCAACCCCCACCCGAGCAAAAAGTTTATGGCCACAGCTCCAAAACCTGTAAAAATCGAAAAATATGCTTTCCCTACACAACGCAGCATAAAAGTAATACTGGAAGATATCGAAATAAAAATTAGCCCGGGGCTGATTATTTTTAAAAATTGTGAACCCAGTTCAATAATATTTTTGTCTTTCGAAAAGACACTCATTATTTCAACTGCGAAAAAAAATGTTAAAAAACTTATTGTCAGGGCAATTGTTATTCCCATTTCCACGCACAGCAGCGTTGTCTTCCTGACATTGGCAAGATCCCTTTTACTCCAATAGCGTACGCAAAAAATGGAAGAACCGGTGCCAATGCCATATAAAAATAAGTTGAAAATATATAACATCGTACCTGCTGAACCGATAGCGGCAACATTGGAAGTATTAATGTTCCCTACCATGCAGGTGTTAATAAACGTTATCAGTACCCCTGAAATATTCTGGAAAGCAACTATCAAGGCAATGCTGGAAAATGCCGATAGGTAGGTTTTTCTTATATTTGGCGCATTAACCCGTTTCAAATAAAAACATTCCTAAATTTAAATTCCATATGCTACAGTTTCATATCCTTCCTGCCTTAGAGCTGCTTCTTTCTCATAGGTTGAATAATCTATGGCGAAATGGCATGCGACGTAATGCTTCGGCAATATTTCTTTAAGTACCGGTGTTTCCGTATCGCAGATGCCCGGAACAAATTTAGGACATCTTCCTGCAAAACGGCATCCTTTACCAATATTGATCGGGCTTGGCTGCTCACCCTCAAAAATGATTCTTTCCACGCTTATAGCCGGATCATCCTTTGGCCTTGCAGAGATAAGCGCCTGGGTATAGGGGTGTTTCATGTTGCCAAATAATTCTACTGTCGGAGCTTCTTCAACAATTATCCCTAAATACATGACGGCTACGATGTCGCATACTTGCTCAACGACGGTCAATTCATGGGAAATAAATAAGAGGGTAAGCCCAAATATGTCGCGCAAGTTTAAGATCAAGTTTAAAATCTGTGCTTGAACCGAGACATCTAAGGCAGATACGGGCTCATCGGCCACAATAAAGAGAGGGTCAAGAACAAGCGCTCTTGCGATAGCCAGCCTTTGCAGCTGTCCCCCGCTCAGTTCATGCGGATAGCGCTTGAGCGCATCACCGGTTAAGCCAATATACTCTAAAAGTTTATCGATCCTGCTGTTAAGCTCATACTTGGGGATTTTGTATACCCTGCCTATTTCAGAAAGCGCTTGCCCTATGTTTCTTTTAGGATTGAAAGATGAATAGGGATTCTGAAAAATCATTTGCATGCGGCGGCGAATATTTCTTATCCTTCGATGATTCAAATTTGTTATGTCTTCTCCATTAAAAACCAAACTCCCCTCATCGATATCCGTCAATCGCAAGATACATCTTCCAAGAGTTGACTTGCCACTGCCGCTTTCACCAACAACGCCGTAAATCTGTCCTTTAAAAATAGTCAGACTGACACTGTCAACAGCATGCAAAAGATTTTCTTTTTTGTTTTTGAAGCTGTTTCCCTTGATCTTATACAGTTTTTTTATGCTTTCAATCCTTACTATCTCCTGGGGCATGACTTTTTTACCTCCTTAATATATGGCATGGATGTCTATTATTATTTTTTTAAATGACACAAATTAATGTGGCTATCGCTTATCTTGTATTCCCGGGGTGATTCACTGAAACATTTTTCCTCGGCATACTCACAACGCGGAGCAAAGGCGCAGCCTTTAATTTCACAGGACAATTCCGGGGGAGAGCCAGGAATGGCTATCATCCTTTTCCCGGTTTGCTTCGCTTTCGGAATGCTTTCGATCAGCGCCTTTGTGTAAGGATGTGCAGGACGTCTAAATATGTCTTTTACATTTCCGGATTCAACGATTTTCCCGGCATACATCACCGATACACGGTCACAGATCTCAGCGACTACCCCGAAATTATGCGTAATAAACAATATGCTCATTCCGGTCTTGCCCCTTATCTCCTTAAATAGATCGAGGATTTTTGCCTGCATTGTAACATCAAGCGCAGTTGTCGGTTCATCAGCAACCAGCAGCCTGGGGTTCGATGAAATCGCCGCGGCAATCATGACTCTCTGCAGCATCCCACCGCTTAACTCAAATGGAAACTGGTTAAAACGTTCTTCTGCCGGATGTATTCCCAGATCCTCCATCAGAGAAACAGCCTTTATATAAGCTTCCCGGGAATTTAATTTACTATGGGCTCTAATTGTTTCAGTAATTTGTCCGCCAATCTTCAGCAACGGGTTAAGCGACTGGACCGGATCTTGAAAGATAAGGGAAATGTATTTTCCCCGAAGGTTCATCAGCTCCTTGTTCGTCATTTTTAAAATATCGGATTTCGAGTCATATTTTATTTCTCCGGAGTAGTTCGTGAACAGGTCATTATGAAGCCGCAAGATTGCTTTCGCCGATACTGTCTTGCCGCATCCGCTCTCTCCTACGATTCCGTGGATCTCTCCTTTTGCTATATCAAGGTTAATTCCTCTGACTGCATGGATTGTTCCACAGTTAGTATGCAGTTTAATATTTAAGTTGCTTATCGATAATACTTTATCCATTGTGATCAACGGGTGTTTCCTTCTTGTAAAAAATCAATTATTCCTTACCTGATGCCTGATACGTGTTAAGTCCGTCACTCAATATGTTGATTGATACGATAACTAAAATAATTGCTATTCCCGGCGCTAAGACAACTACCGGACTGCTTAAAAAAGACGCCTTGCCTTCTTGCAGCATTACTGCCCAGTCCGCTGTAGGCGGCTGTACACCAAGACCCAGAAAGCTTAACGCGGATAAATCCAAAATAGCGTTCGCCAGAGATATAGCGACTTGTACGAGAATAGTCTGTATGCAATTAGGGAAAATGTGCACAAAAAGGATCCTCAAATGTGAATACCCCAGAGAACGAGCGGCTTCCACATAGGTTTTATTTTTCTCTGTAAGTACAAGAGACCGTGTCAGCCGTGTTATCAGCGGCATAAAAATAATGCCTAAAGCAAACACGACATTCATTAAACTTTTCCCAAAGCACGCTACAAATACGAAGGCCAGCAGCAGTGTCGGAAAAGCCAGGTTTATGTCCCAAAGACGCATAACTATGGTATCGATTAAACCTTCAAAATAACCACAGACCATTCCGAGAAAGACGCCCACTATTGAAGCCAATCCAACCACTCCGATAGCTCCAAGAAGTGTTGGCCGGAAACCGAAAAGCAATCTTGAAAATATATCTCTTCCTTCATTATCTGTACCCAATAAATGATCCCGCGAAGGCATCAGCAGTGTATTTGCAAGATCAAGCCTGTTCGGATCATGCGTCGCTAAAAATGGAGCAAATATTGCGCCGGTGACAAAGATAGCCAGGATCAAAAATGGAATACTGATTGATGGCGCGAGCAACGGTTGATTTTTTAATTTCAAGATTAGCTTTCTTCGCATCCGGATCGCTCCTTTTGTTGGTTGCTGAAACGTAAGATTGTCAGGACTTGTTAACCCTGATTCGGGGATCAATAATTCCATAGCTGATATCAATGATCAGATTTATAGATACAAATACAAAGATGAACAGCAGCGCTAACCCCTGGACAACAGGGTAATCACTTGCTTTTATACTATCAACTAAAAGAGATCCCACACCTGGAAGCGCAAACACATTTTCAACCAACACTGTCCCTGACAACATTGCCCCAATTTGAATTCCTACGATTGTTAGAATCGGACTGAGCGCGTTTTTAAAAGCGTGACCAAAAATTATACGCCGGAATGATAACCCTTTGGCTGTTGCATTCAAGACATAATTGGAATTTAACTGCTCAATCATTTTATTTCTGGTTATCCTTAACACAATCGCTATATTGCTGAGCGAAAGCGCAATCGCTGGAAATATTAAACGAAGAAAGAACTCTCCCAGATTTTGAAATGAACCGACAAAAGAAATACCCGGTGTAAAAGTGGAAATGATAAAGATCATTAGGATGCCGGTCAGAAATGATGGAATGGATAGCATGACCAGAGAAGAGATGCTTATAAACCGGTCAAGCCAGGTATTTTTTTTAACTGCACTGAGCATTCCCCCTGCTATTGCTGTCAGCGGCGTAATCATCAGGCTTATCAGAATTAAACCAGTTGTAACCTTGAGCCTTTCCATAATTAAAGTTGTGACCGGCTGCAAAAACTTATAGCTTTCGCCAAAATTCCCCTTAAATATGTTCCCTATCCAGAAAAAATACTGTACAAGCAAAGGCTGATCAAAATGGTATTTAATCCGGACGGCTGCAATTGCTTCAGGAGTCTCTTTCCCGCCGCCCAGAATAGATGTTATTGGATTAACGCCGCTCAACCTGACCAGCGTAAAGATAATTGCCGAACAGGCTAGAAAAACAATTATGGATTGAAACAGCCTTTTGATAAAAAATTTCCTCAATGCCATCACACCACACCAAACAAGTTATAGAAAGAATGATGCTTCATAGATCAAGGATTCCGCCAATATATGAAGCATCATTGATGCATTACTTGCTCGTAATATTTTTAAAGTACAGATTGTATAACCACGAAGCTGATATTTCTAAATTTAAATCCTTATTGATCCCAAAAATTCTCTTTTCATAGAATAAAGGCGCATAAGGTATATCTTCTGACGCTATAGCATAGGCCTCCTGCAGCAACCTGGCGCGTTTCCCCTGATCGGTCTCGGAAATTTGCTGTGAAAGTATTTTATCAAGCGTTGTATTGGAATAACCGGCATCATTCGATCCTCCGGGTCCAAAGTTTGAAGTTGCATATAACGGTGTCAGATCGCCATCCGGATCAGGAAAATCGGAAATCCAACCGTCCAGCAGCACATCGTAGTCCCCTGCGCCATTTTTAATGTTATTGCCGAATTTATTAGCCAGATACTGTTCCTGGGTCAATTTATCCAACTTAACATCGATATTCAACTCTTTCAAACTTTGTTGAATAGATAGAGCAATACTGTTTTTCTGTGTCGAGTCCCTGTAAGCCAGAGTATAGCTAAAGCCGTTTGGAACTTTGGTTTTGGACAGGTATTCTTTGGCTTTGCCGAGATCATAATTATAGTCGGGAGCTTTGGCCATATAATCCTTCCAAAGATCTTCTACCCCGCCAATGAAAGTTTTATCAAAAAGCAGTGAATTTGCTTTAACACCAACATTGGGAACGACGTTTTTAATAATCGTGTCGCGGTCAATAGCAGAATAGATGGCTTTTCTTATATTAACGTCGTTAAAGGGCTCCCTTTTGGTATTAAAAGTAAGATAATTCGTGCATAACGAATCTGCATAGATTAATCTCAATTTACTGTCCGCTTTAATCTGATTCACTTGTTCGATAGGGTATTCGTAAATGAAATCAACCTGTCCGGAGGTAAAAGCCTGGACTCTTGTCGTTTCATCTGTGATAACCTTATAAACAATTTTGTCAAAGATAAGACTGGCTGACTTATCCCAATAATTCTTGTTTTTTGCAAGGACGATTTCGCTCCCTGAAGTCCATTTTTCAAAAACATAAGGTCCGGTTGCCAGTATGCCCCCATTAGGTTTGCCAAAAGTATCTTTGTGTGCTCCATAATACTTTTGACTGATGACTAATCCTGCCGTTGTCGCCAGTTTGATATTTAAAAGAGCATCCGGCGCTTTCAATTTGACGGTAACCTGCAGCGGGCCTGTTTTGGTAATGCTGTCAACGCTCGAAAACATCCAGCCTTCATCAGAAGCCGTTTGCGGATCCATTTGCCTGTTAAGCGAGAAAACAACATCATCTGCAGTAAGAGGCGATCCATCTGAGAAGGTGACTTTGTCCTTAAGATCATAAACATAAGTCTTCGGATCAACTGCCTTATGTTCTTTTACAAGCGCCGGGACAGCTTTGCCGCTGTTGTCAAAAGCGAAGAGCCCTTCAGTAATCTGCAGCAATACGGCATTGGTATCATGATCATATCCTTTGGCCGGATCCAAAGCCCGGGCATCACTGTCCAGCCCAACTGTAAATGTTTTTAGGTCGGCGGTGGCTGCATTCCGGCTGTTGCTGCAGCCTGTCAGCAGTGTGCCGGCAATCAACAATACAACAAACCACCATACAAGTGCCTTTTTTATTTTCATTAATTTTCCATCTCCCTTGGCTTTAATTTTTACCTGTATGTCTCAAGCACCCTGTCATAGATATCCTCGATAATTCTAAGACCTCCTTTGTACCCGAAATAACCGCAGTCTAAAACTAATCTAAAAGTCACCGGGACACTTAAGATCAGCAGATCTGCTTTTAATTCTTTGGCCAGGTTGCTTTCCCAGCAGCTTCCAAGTATCAGCACCCTGTTTTTAATGTTGTCTTGCCTTATTTGTTCATGAACTGCGCCGGCGTTTATTTCAAAAAATACATCGGCGGACCTGTATTCAGATATTTGCCGGAACTCCTCCTTAATCAATGCCTGGTATTCTTCGGGCGTATTGTCAATAATAAATTGTTTGGCAGGAATAATTCCCAGTTCATTGAGAAGATATTTAGAAATCCCTATGGAATAAGAGGCATCTAAAATACTGTAAAATTTTCTTGGCAATCCGTATTTGAATTCAAGTAAAAAATCCGCCATTCTTTCGATATGCGCATAAAACTTCTTTTCTTCACTTTGAATAAAATCTTCGGTTATTCCCGGGTCAATTTCTCCAATTTTGCCTACCAGCCTCAAAAACTTGGAAGTTTCCGTTCCTCCAACCGGCAGATACGGTATATGAAGATACGGTGTGCCGTATTTATCTTCCAAATGTTTGACAATGCCGAGTCCTGCCCAGGCGCTTAAAACGATATTAAACTGTGCTTTTGGCACCGTCAGCCACTCAGAAACTCCTCCGGAACCCGGACCAAAAAGCACATTAACCTTTAATCCGATTCCCTCCAATACTCTTTTTATCTCCTCCAGATTCCCGTTCCAGAAAGGATCCTGATAGGGCAGCGTAGCAAATACGTTGACGAGTCCTTTGATGATCGATTTATCATCAGCATACTTCTCTACATACTGATCGATGATGGCCTTGACAACCGCTTCGTGACTAACATAGTTATTGCTTTTAAAGCCGCCGGTCTCGACAAAGACGATGGGCTTTCCCTGTTCCTGATATTCGCCGGTCACCCTTTTTACATCGTCCCCGACGATATCGGCGGTGCACCCTGTAAGTACGACAAAAAGGTCAGCATCCATTACCTCAAAAGAACCGTTAATAACTCCCCTGAGCTTTTCTTCACCTCCGTAAATCACTTCTGATTCACTGATATTTGAGCAGGGAATGGAGTTTCCTCCGGAGTATCCGTCTCCCTGGCCGATAATTCCGGTGATTTTACTGCAGCATCCCGGGCCGGAATGCAGAATCGGAATTGCTCTTTCGATGGCGACTACAGTTTGTTGAACTCCTAAAGCACAGGTATATCTGGGCTGCTCAATAATTTTTAGCACAGTATCCACCTCCAAGGTACATAAACGGATTTTGCTCCAGCCACCATTTCGTATAGGGCAGCCTGCTGTGTTTCGCCATATTT
Source organism: Eubacteriales bacterium (assembly GCA_041653135.1). GTDB lineage: Bacteria > Bacillota > Desulfotomaculia > Desulfotomaculales > Nap2-2B > 46-80. Next base: position 17,574 of record JBAZGB010000027.1, read on the forward strand.
TTTGTAAATTCAATAGTATCAAGGGTCTCCAGTATTTTCTCAGCGTAGTTGATAACTCCCTGGTACCCAAAACCGAATTGCTCATCGTCCATAAGAAAGGTAGGAATACCGAGTTTTGCGCCCCATATAACCATGCCCGGGTGCCTGGCGACCATCAGATCAGGTTTCTCCCTGTTCAAAATATTGATCAGCTCGAATGTTTGTTTATTGCAGACATTGTAGTTTTTTACGTCTCCGTAAGTATGGACGGCATGCGCCAGGGCGTCTGAAGCCGGGTCCTGATTGTCATATAATGGGTCGTGGTGAAATATTGCCGCCCCTTTCACTTCAAGCCCGAGTTCCCTTAAAAGAGCAATGATCGCATGCCCGTGAGCCGCTCCCGCAGTTAAATAAGCTGATTTTCCTTTTAATTCTTCACGATACTCATTGATCTTGGGAATTACTCTTTCATGCTCACTTTTGATAATCTCTTCAATCTCTTCCTCTTTGTGAAGAACTCTGCCCAACTCGCGCATCCAATTATCCGTGCCTTTAATGCCATAGGCCGGCGGCGATTTTATTTCCGGCACACCGTAAACCTGCTCCAAAGCTGCGCCCAGATACGTCCCAAGTGTCGGACAAATCTGGATGGTTGCGGCAGCTTCAGAAATATGCTCCAGCTGAGTTACTGTCGAATAGGGCACGATATAATCAGCTTGATATCCAAGCCTGCCGAGCAGTTCATCAAATATGTGGCTGCCAAAAAAGTTGATGATGTTTACTTTGTTCGTTTTCTTTTGAGGCGGCTTGACAATTTTTCTGACTATAGCATGAAATGCCGAGTCAAAACCTGTGGTCCATATTCTGGACTTGAACCCTTCACAGAAACAGGCCGCAACCGGGATTTTCAGCTCCTCCGTCAGCGCATTTGCCACGGTTTCCACATCATCCCCGATAATTCCCGACACGCAGGAGGTTGTAATAAATATCGCTCTGGGGTTTACCCTTTTGTACACTTCCCTGATTGCAAATTCCAACTTTTCTGCCGCTCCGAAAATGGTGTCCTTTTCTTCCAGGTTGGTGCTGAAATATCTTCCTTGAGTTTTAGGCAAGTTTCTTTCTATTTGCCCTACAATGTTTAAGAAGTCAAACTTAGCAAAATCACCCGAGCATCCGACAGGCGCATGGTTGATCACGACTGCGTCCTGAATCAGGGAAAGTTGGCATAACGCAGTAGAAGAACTGCACCCCATACACTGGCTGAAACTTCTTGGGATATCCTCCAGTCCTTTATTGCGCGAACAATGAACAAGTTGGGAAGCTGTTCCGGTAAAGCCTGTTATTGAACCCAGCCTTTTCTCACGTGTTTCGACTTCAGGTTCACTCAGATTTATTTTGCTCATTTCTAAACCTCCCAAATAATAAGAAAAAGGCCAAATCTATACTTCTCCCAAGGAGATAATAGACTTCGCCTCCAATATTTTTGGTCGGACCTAATTCCTATTATTCATATATATTTTATAATATTAATCTTATCCTTTGCTTGTGCCGTTGTCAATATGTTGATATTGTTTTTACCTTTCAAAGACAAGCACGCTTAATATATCTTCAATCATATTCAGTCCGCCCAGGTACCCTGTATATCCCCGGGTCAGGACAACGCGGTTGCCTACAGGATAGGTCACCGTCAAATGCGCTGCTCCGATATTTTTAGCAAGCTGACGTTCCAAATGGCTGCCCACTACAAAGGCAGGGCTGAAAGCGTCATAAAACCTCTGCCCGTTCGATACGGGCCAGTGTCTGCTCAAATGATATTGAATCTCCGAAGCGTCCGTTTCATAAATTACTTTCGTTTTATAGCCGGAATTCACTCGCTCCAAATATTTGTTAATCTTATTCTTTTTTTCATCCTCAAAATTATCTGTTACGATCGTAAGTTCAGGGAGCCACCCCAGGTCGTCCGCCAAGAACCTTGTCAGAGCAGCAGCGTAATTCCCGTCGCCCACCACGACGGCATAGCGTTGAAAATCCTGGTCGTTGTAAGTATCGGCAATCCTGTCGATGTACTTGTAATAGATAGACTTTTCTCTATCGATTACCTTGTTGGTTACATCTTTCTCAATCTTCAACGCTTCACCGATTTTGTGAAGAAATTCTTCAGTGGCCGCTGCTCCTATCGGCAAAGCGGATGTGATGTAAGGTACTCCGTGAACCTCCAGGAAAAGGTCTGCCGCTTCGATTCCGTAAAATTCCGACACAACAATGTTTAGCGCTGCATCACCCGAATTTTTTACACTATCCAGCGTATCGTTCTCCGTAAAGAATGAATTGACTTCCAGCCCTAATTTGCTTAGAAGAACCCTTAAATTGTTTAAATTTCCCCGCCAAAACGCATCCTGCGCCGGAACAATTCCCCACAGGTTTACTTTATGATCTACTTTTTGTTCCTTCTTTGCGATTAGATTTTTGATTAATGTTTGCAGGACCAAATCGTAGCCTTTATAGGCATCCCCTTTAAAGCCGCCGGTTTCTGCCCCTATGATCGGGACATCCTGTGCCTGAAAATCCCTGATTACCGCCTGAATATCATCCCCGATGATATCCGTCATGCACCCTGTCAGGACAATATACAGATCACCTTCAACCAATTTCACCGTATTGCTGATCTGCTCGGCAAGTCTGTCTGTTCCGCCGAAAATAATATCTCTTTCTTTAACATTGGAACTGGGAACAGCCATCCCTCCGCAATACCCTGCGCCCAGGTAGCCTGTACTCCCGACCTGATTCCAATAGATACTGCCGCCGCAGCCCATTGCCGTGTGAAGAATTGGTACGGCGCCGGGTATGGCGCCGGCTGTTAACATTGCCCCGCCGAGTGCGCAAAATGATCTGGGACGTTCAATAAATCGATTTTTCATAAGTCTTCGCTTCCTTGCACAATGTATTTATAAGGCTGATCGGTGTACCAGCTCTTGAAATAAGGCTGTCTGACGTTTTTCATTAGATTTTGATTAAAGGAAGGATTTTTCAGCACTCTGTTGATATTTCTGGCAAAATCAAAAGCTCCGGTATATCCCACATACGTATTCGGCCCTCCATAAACGGGTAATACGGGGATTCCTGATTTTGCCGCCCAAATGTTGTCGGAATTATGCCCCAGATAAATATCCGGTTTGTTTTTCTCAATTATATTCACCGTTTCAAACGGCTGGACAGTTCCAACATTCGCCTGAAGACCCGGATCGTGTTCGATTAATTTATCTAAAGCCGGTTCGCCGAATTCATCATAATGATACGGCCTGACGGCTATAATCTCCAGGCCGAGTTCCTGCAGCCAGCCGGCAGTGGCCAGGGTACGCACCTCTCCGGCGCTCAGCATCGCCTTCTTCCCTCTAAGATTTTGCCGGAGCGGCTGAAGGGCAAGTTCCAACTCATCCGTTTCACGCTCAATAATCCTTTCGGCAACCTTTTCCAGATGAAAGAATTTTGCAACATCCCGCAGCCAGGAGTTCGTATTCTCGATTCCGATGGGCATATAGCGCAGCAAATAGGGCACCCCGAATTTTTCCTGCAAAAATTTTAAGAAATAGTCATCATGCGTAGGGCAGGTACTGATTGACAACGCCGCTTCGGCGGCATATTTCATGTCATCCGGATGCGTAAAGCACGGGAAAATCTTGACTTCCAGCCCCAGAGCGTTTAATAAACGGGTTAATTCCTCTTCATCTCCCGGCGTCCCCGAAGAGACATTCATAAGATTGACCTGCCTGCTGCGGCGGATTTTTTCAGCGGCTTCTTCCAGTTCATCCGGAATAAGCCGGACTTCTTCTTCCTCATTCTCCAGGAGATGCCGGGAAATTGCATGATAAACAGCGTCATAAGCCGTTGCCATTACTCTAGTCTTAAAACCCTCGCAATGAACCGGAAGGATAACGCCGTTGACCTGCGGCTGGATCCTGGCAGCCACCCCGTCCAAGTCGTCTCCGATAATACCGGGAACGCAGCTGGACACGACGATAATTGATTCCGGACGATAACGGCGGTCGGCTTCAATAATCGCCTCGGCGAGTTTGGTCTCGCCTCCGGTCACAACATCCATTTCATTGAGATTTGTCGACAGCCATAATGTTCCTCTCGGGTTTGCACTGCCGGCAAGAATCTGCCGGCCGCGAACCGCCGCGCTTTGCGAATGTCCGGCGCCGCCGCACCCCAGCGAACCATGAACAATGACAACAGAATCGGGAATCGTATTTAACATGGAAAGTCCCGGCAGCAACAGGCAGATGGAGCCCTGGCAAAAGCCGCGATCATTATTTCGAAGACATCCGCCGTTAAAACTCTTTTTCAGATCGCAGACGCTTCCCCCAAAATCGACACAGGTTCCAAGCCGTTCTTCTCTTTTGGGCGCAACTTTTTGATCAAGATAGCTCAAAACAATTTCCTCCGTATTGTCGGTTTAGATAATTTCAAAGTACCTGTCCCACTCCCAATCCGTCACTGCTGACTGATAAAGCTCGACTTCATGCCTTCCCAAAGTCACGAACAGCTTCACAAACGCTTCGCCAAAATACTCTTGAGCCAATTCACTGGCTTCAAAATAATCCAGGGCCGAATCCAGTGTTTTAGGAAACTGCGTACTTCCTTTTTCCAGTCTTTCAGGCGGAAGCAGTTTATTCTCAATTCCGTTCAGCCCGGAGGCAAGACTTGCCGCAATAATCAAGTAAGGATTGGCAGCGGCGGATCCGCTTCTTTGCTCAAACCGGCTGCTGTTACCCGGTCCTAATAAAGAACGTGTAGTAACTGTCCGGTTGTCATGATCCCAGGTCACATTGGTAGGCGCAAAGGAGTTTGGCTGAAACCGTTTATAATCATTTATCGTCGGGGAACCGAGCGCCACAAGATCCCTTGCATGCTTCAACAGCCCGGCCAGATAGTTTTCGGCCAGTGCTTTGTCTGTTTGGAAAAAATTCTCCTTTAAGTCAAGATCCCATAAGCTTTGGTGAACATGAAAACCATTCCCTGATTCCCCAGGCCAGGGTTTGGGCATAAAGGATGCAAATAATCCGTGCTTGCGGGCGATCTCCTTAATTGAATTCTTGATCAGTACCGTTTTATCCGCCATTTCCAGCGCATCACCATACTCCGGGATCACCTCAATCTGCCCTGGGCCGTACTCGATATGGAAGGCCTCAAGCTCGATTCCTAAACCCTCCAGGCCATTTCTCATCTCCTGGATGACATACTCAAGTTCGGCCCCTCTGTATAATGAATAGCATTGTATTCCTTTAAAAACAGGTTTTTTTTCAGAATCAAAAAGGTAGAACTCCAGTTCCGAACCTACCAGGGGTCTGTATCCCAGGTCAGAATACCTCTTTAATACCCTTTTCAGCACTTCCCGCGGATTGACTTCAAGCAGCTGTCCATGCTCATCGACCAGTTCCGCCAGCACGACAGCGCTTCCCTCCCGCCAGGTTATTTTGCGCAATGTATCAAGCAGCGGTTTTGCCGTCATATCCGGAAAACCATTATTGAAGTTGGCCAGTTCTATATCGTCATATACCCCGCACTGGATATCCCAGGCGAAGGGCGCCTTGGCCAATCCTGTTCCGCTTTCGGCAATTTTAAGAAAATGTCTTGACGGAAGCCTTTTTCCTCTGAATACTCCATTGATATCGGCAAAACCAACTTCGACCGTATGAATGTTGTTTTCGAGAATAAATTTATCCGGATCCTGCATAATCATTTCACGCCGCCTTTCGCATATATGTCCACTCTACGCATGTTTTTTTTTTATTGTCTGAATGTTTAATTGAAGTGTGCGGGCTAAATTCCCTCACCATCTCCACCCATCCTGATTTCTCTATAATACTTGTGCACATTTTCCACCTGCCCGGAAATGTTGTTGGAAACATCCGGCGCCTGGAGTTTCCGGATGAAGAGCCATAACCCTCCGACTACCAACCAGCCAAGGAAAATGTAGATAAACCAGGGGAAGGGCGGAGGAGCCGTTAGATTTGAATAAATGCTGCCGACAATTGGAACTAAAAGCACTAAAACTGTGACAATGGAACTTATGATATGTTTAGTTTTCAGCTCTTTTTCTTTGGATAAATAAATTGGCGCGGAAATTGCAATCAGGGCATAGACTAAAATGAATCCGTAGGTTGCAATTGTTCCTGTCCAACCATAGATACTGATAATCAGATCGTTACTCTTATAAAACTCAGCAATATTTAGCAGTCCACCCCTGTTAATGATCAGAATAAAGGTTACCGCGGCGGCTAAAACGGTTGTGATCGTAATAGCAACATGGGGTGTTTTGTTTTCTTCATGTGTATTTCCAACTGATGAATGAAACAAGCCGTGTTGTCCCATGGAGAGTAAAACCCTTGCCCCGGCATTGGTGCAGGCCAAAAAGCATGACCAGAAACTTAACAATGCTCCGATCGAAATAAGGGGACCAAAAACACTTACCCCAAAAAATATGGCCAGGTCGTTCAGCGGCGCAGCCGATTCGTTCAGTTTTATGGCTTGCCCTGCAAAACCTAATATTTCCGTATGAGAAAGGATAATGAAAAAGATTCCGACAAAAATTGCGCTGATGGTTACTGCTCCGGGTATAGTTCTTAAAGGATTTTTTGCTTCATCCCCTAATGATGCGGCGCTTTCGAACCCCACGAAGCTAAAAAATGCTAATACCAATCCTAGCCCGATACCATAGGGAGTGACCCCCTGGAGTTTAAATTGTGCGGCATCGATTTTAAAACCGGTCTTTGTCAGCACAACAACAGCCAAAACAAAGATCAAGACAAGTGATACGACCTCAAAAGCAAGCATTAATCTGGCGGAAAGCTTGATGTCTTTGAAGGCGATGTACCATGCCGCCGCTGCCCCGGCAAAGCCGATAACAAGAGGTGAAATAGTTATTCCCGCATAAGACAACAAAACGTTGGCATAGTTGATAAAGCCCGACAGGACTGCGCTGGCTGTCAGCAAATAAGCTAAAACAAGCGCCCATCCCGAAATAACTCCGGTATTTGTACCCAGTCCCTGCACTACAAACGAATACAACGAGCCCGGAGAAGCTGATCTTTTGGTATATTGATTAAGATTTGCGCCAACCAGCACCGTTGCCACTGTGGCAAACAAATAAGAAAGCCAGGTACCGTTTCCGGCAAAGAAAAATACCAGTGGAATGACCAGCGCCGGCGTGGCGCTCGGGGCTATGTTGGCAATTGATTGGGCCAGCACTTCAATCGGAGACAAAATAGATTTTTTCAGCCCCGATCTGCTTTCAGTTGTCTGGATTACAGTATTGCTGCTCATTTTCTACCTCCTATTTTCATACATCCCAGTTATGATCGGTATCAACAAATGTCTTGATATTTTCCTCTGAAACCCCTCCTGCCGGATCACAGCCCGGCATTAAAATAAAACCTCCTCTCCCGGCATTAAAATAAAACCTCCTTTCCCGGTTCCCTTCCTCAGGCATTCTTTGGTAGCTTCAATCACCTCATGACAACCTCCAAATTCCAGAATTTTAACAGGATCAACATTTCCTGCAATGCATACCTGATCGCCAATCTCTATGATTGCTTTTTCAATGTCTACTTTGGCATCTATGGACAAACAATCAACACATTTTCTCTTACCTCAATCGAGTAAACTAAAAAAGGCTGCATTCCGCCGATGGAACACAGCCTCCAGTTTTCTGGCCAGCAAGTTCATAAAATTTGTGGTTTATCTACTTGTATATCGCTAGGTATACTATGTATTCTAATGTCCTTTGGAAATTATGTCAATGGACTTTTTGATATTTTTTATAAAGAAGCTGTTTTGCAACGCATCATTTCAATTTCATTTTTTCATTTTTCTCAATGAGAACAATTTTACCATCCTGGATGATCAGTGTTAATGAACCGTATTTAATAGTCTCAAGAAGATGAAGCAATTTATCAATATCCTCCTTTGAGATCGGATTATCGCGATTTTCTTTCGGCAATTTTGATTCGGTCATCCTTTTGGCCTCCCTCTATAGTCTAAGGTTCTTATAAAATATCTCCTTGGACCCCGGGTTTTCAGATCAATTCAAATATTTAGCCGGTTAATTAAAAATATCCGGACTATGCGGCAGATTTGTGATTAAACACAATTTTAACCATGTGAAAAAGTCTGTTCAGCGCCAACGAATTCATACAACTGGGCAGCTAAATCGGCTTTTCCGGGAATGCCGCAGGCATCGGCGCGGCAGTGCCGGCAATGACGGAATACCGGCAGCAACTCTTCCGCCATTTCTCTTGCCCGGTTCAGTTCGTCACAGGTGGGAGAAGGGAAAGCAGCCAGCTCATGCTGCGGGATAAGCGGAATTATGTTGACAATAGCTGCGCCGAGATCGCGTACTGTCCGGGCAATCTCATAAACATGGGCGTCATTGATCCCCGGTATCAGCACAATGTTAATCTTGATTAGAGCGCCAAGCTCCGCCATTCTTTTAATGCCCCGCTTCTGCGCCCCGATCAGGATCCGTGCCGCCTCCAGTCCATAATAGCGCCTGCCGTCCAGCAGAACAGAAGAACATATATACTGAAGCGCTTCAGGATAAACGGCATTAACCGTTACTGTCACAGTTTTTACTCCCACAGCCCAAAGATCCTGAGCGTAGCGTTCCAGTAAAAGTCCGTTAGTGCTCAAGCAGTTAATCAGTTGCGGATAGCGGGTGTTGATCAGTCGAAATGTCTCCAGCGCGTCAGGCGTGGCCAGTGTATCGCCTGGCCCTGCTATGCCCACTACCGTTATGTCCGGGCAGAGTTGGACAGCTTTTTCAACCAGATCCGCCGCCTTTCGCGGAGCAAGGATCTCTCTGGCCACTCCCGGCCGTTGTTCGTCATTGTTCAAGCTCCGCCTACAAAACCTGCACGTGATGTTGCAGGCGTGGCTTACCGGCAAATGCAATCTTCCTTTGCTCATACTCGCCTTCTCGCTGAAACACGGGTGCTGGTTGGAAATTTTTTCGAAGCGCTTATCAATTGCTTCTTCAAAGCAGGCCATCTGATCAACCCCAATTTAGTTTATTGTATGTATTCCTATCGATATGGTATGTTATATTTTATAATTTTAGGTCAAATTTCGATGGCGAAACTTGACCCGTTTTCGAACTTTATCATGAAGTCCTGATATCCTACATATCCTATAGGATATATTACATTAATAATATATCAGCCGTTTTAGAATGTCAAGATTCTCTCTAAAACCCCATGGAGCGGACAAAAGCCCTGTCAAAATCCTGATAGTCAGCCAGTTCCAGAACATCTACCTTTTCAGCTATCTCCTGCATTTTTCTGCGATATGTCTTATTAAGCAAAAAAGCTTGCCCTCCAACCAGCGATGTGTTGCCGATAAAATCAATCTTTCCGGCAAACTGGCTCGGAAGAAGCCCAATGTTGATCAGGCTTTTGGCACGCAGATGATAGCCAAAGGACCCTGCAATCAACACCCGGTCAACATCAGCAGCCTTGACGCCCCTTGCTGCCAGCAAAAATTCAATTCCCACCCTTATGGCCCCTTTAGCCAGTTGAACCTGGCGGATATCTTTTTGGGTGAAATAGATCCCTTCGGCTGCCTGGAAAGCTAGCTTGCCGTTATGGGAAACCAGCTTATTTTGTAGGGCGCCGGAATGATTGAGCGAACCGGGATCGGCAAACTTGCCGTTTTTATGAATAACTCCATGCGCTACCAGTTCTCCGGCGATATCAAGCAGTCCGCTGCCGCAAATGCCCGCTGCTTTGCTGCCGCCGATGGTCCTGACTGCAATTTCGCCGTCGTCTTCAATGTTAAAGTATTCGACTGCTCCATCGGCCGCCCGCATGCCATAAGTAATGTTCATTCCTTCAAAGGCAGGACCGGCTGCTGTAGAAGCCGCCGTCAGTCTGCTGTCAAATCCGATAACCATTTCACCATTGGTTCCGATATCGATGAAAAGAGTTACGCCGTCTTTTGCATAGAGTTGGGCCGCCAGCAGTCCGGAGGTAATATCTGCTCCAACATAGGCGGAAATAATCGGGGGAAGATAGATGAGTCCTCCTGCGGCTATATTGATGTGCAATTGGGCCGCCGGGAGGTGCTGGCCGCCGCGAATCCCGGGCGTGTACGGAAATCTCCCCAGTGAGGCGGGATTTTCACGGGCGGCCAGGTGAAGCATACAGGTATTGCCGCTGAAGACGGCTTCGTAAATATTGCGCGCACTTACGCCTGCGCTTGCTGTTACTTGCGCGATCAGACGATTTATTTCCGCAATTAATATGGAGTGCAAGGAAGCCAGGCCTGCCTCTTCCGAAGCAATCTTGATCCGCGAAAGGACGTCCTGGGCATGCAAGGCCTGGGGATTTAATGCGGAGGCGGAAGCAATTTCTGTTCCTTTATTTATGTCGACCAGAGCCACGACCAGGGTGGTGGTACCGATGTCAACCACGATCCCGTAGTTGATCTGCTCCGTATCGCCCGGTTCAATTCCCAGTATTTCTTCTCCGGCTGTAACTTGAGTACTGTTCTGCGCACTGTTATATTTCTTTCTGACAAAGCTGTCCCGTTCAAGAGCGTAACTTCTCCCATGACTGAGGATTTTCATGGTCTGACTGTCCTCTTCGGCGCTGACCTCAACCTCAAGATCGCTTGAAATTTTAGTCTGGCAGGACAGAAGAAAATCCAGGTCGGAATTGCCCCTCAATCGAACTTTGCATTTACGGCATGTCCCCAAACCGCCGCAGGGCGAATCTATCGTTACCCCGGCCAATCTAGCCGCATCCAGAAGGGTGGCGCCTTCAGGCGCCTGAATCTCATGTCCGCCGGGATAAAAGACTACTTTAACCACGGGGCCGGATCTCCTTTACTGTTTTTTGTCATAGCCTGTTCTTAGGGCCGCAAAGCCGAGTCAAAGTCCGCGATAAGATCTTCTGTCTCTTCCAGACCTACGGAAACCCTGATCAAAGTATTTAAGATTCCCAGTCTCTCCCTTTCCTTTACCGGCATAGATGCATGAGACATCTTAACGGGATATGAAACGATGGTTTCCACCCCGCCCAGGCTTACTGCCACGGCAGCCAGCTTTAATTTTTTCATTAACCTCCTGGCTGTGTCCACACGCCTGGTTTGAAAAGAAAAAACGGCTCCTGCGCCATCAGCCTGTGCAAAATGCACTTCTCTCTCCGGATGCCCTTCCAGGCCCGGATAATAAGTATGGCTGATCCCTTTATGGCCGGCGAACCACTCCGCTAAACGCTGTGCGCTTTTCTGCTGGAAATCCATTCTCACCTTCAGTGTTTTCAATCCGCGCAGAAGAAGCCAGGAATCCTGGGGACCAAGGATTGCCCCGAAACTGTTTTGGACGGAGTAAATGCGCCCGGCCAAACTTTCATCTTTAACCACTACTAAACCGCCTACTACGTCGCTGTGCCCGCCAATGAATTTGGTAGCGCTGTGGATCACGACATCCGCTCCTAATTCCAGGGGCCTTTGAAGATAAGGAGACATAAAAGTATTGTCTACCAGGACCAACAGATCGTTCTCCCTCGCTATCCTCACCATCTCGCGCAAATCGGTAATCTTCAGCAGCGGATTGGACGGAGTCTCTAAAAAAATTGCTTTCGTGTTCTTTTTGATTTTGCTTTTTACCTTCCCTGGGTCGGCGGCGTCTATAAAAGATGTTTCCAGAGCAAAGCGTTTAAAATAGCCGTTACATACTCTGTGTGTGCCGCCATATACATCCTCGCAGACCAGGACGTGATCGCCGGATTTAAATATGGAAAGCACTGAGGAAGTAGCCGCCATTCCCGAGGAAAAGGCAAACCCGTGTGTCCCTCCTTCGAGTTGGGCTATTGCCTGCTCCAAAACAGAGCGGGTGGGATTCCCCGACCGGGAATAAGTATACATTGGAGGATTGTCAATATCCTCCTGATGGAAAGTAGAGGATTGGTATATAGGTACACTAAGAGCCCCCGTGTGTTTATCCGTTCCATTGACGTTATGTATTAAAAGCGTGCCAAATTTCATTTTTTTCACCTCATCGCCTGTTCTAAATCTTCGATTAAATCTTCAACATCTTCAATGCCCACAGAAAGACGCAAAAGCCGATCAGTAATACCCAGTCTTTCTAAAATTTCTTTGGGGATGTCGGCGTGGGTTTGCACCAGAGGATAGGTGATCAAGCTTTCCACGCCGCCCAAACTTTCGGCAAAGGATATGAGCCGGACCTTGCCCAGAATCTGCTCGACCAATCCCGTATCCTTAACTGTAAAGGAAATCATTCCCCCAAATCCGGCAGCCTGTTTCCTGGAGATGTCATAACCTTCATGCTCGGGCAGCCCTATATAGTAGACCCTTTCCACATTTTTGTGCCTCTTCAGCCATCCGGCAATCAGCATGGCGTTTTGCTGGCACTTGATCATCCTGACCCCCAGTGTCTTTATTCCCCGCAGTATAAGCCAGCTGTCGAAAGGTGACAGAGTAGCGCCGGTGGACATCTGCAGAAGCTTCAGGTCTTCGCCCATCTTTTCGTCGGCTACAACAAGAAACCCGGCCAGGGTATCGTTATGGCCTCCCAGGTACTTTGTACCGCTGTGGATTACTGCGTCAGCCCCTTGTTCCAGAGGTCTCTGGAAATATGGTGTAAGAAAGGTGTTATCCACCACCGTTAAAATCCCCGCACTCCTGGCCACTCCCACCAGCGCTCCGATATCAGACACCCTCATCGAGGGGTTGGAAGGCGTTTCAAGATAAATGCACCGGGTATTGTTTTTAATTGCCGCTTTTACCTGTTCCACGTGAAACGTATTCAGGTATGTAAAATCAAGTCCGTATTTCCGGCTTTGTTCAAAAAGACGATAGGTTCCTCCATACAGGTCTTCGGAAACGATAAAATGGTCTCCTGGGGAGAACGTTTTTAACAAAACGTCAACAGCCGCCATTCCGGTAGAGAAGGCCAGGCAATGTTTCCCGCCTTCCAGCAGCGCCACAGTCCTTTCCACTTCTTCTCTGGTAGGGTTCTGATCGCGTGAGTAACTGTATCCCGTAGACTGATTTAACCCCGGATGTTTAAAGGTAGCGCTTTGATAGATGGGAAAACTGAGCGCCCCGGTGGCGGGATCACAACCTTTAAAACCGTGAACTGCTTTTGTTTCGATTTTCATCAGAAATACCTCCTTCCTAAAAATATAAAACCTCTTCTTGTCACAGATAAGAAGAGGGTAATTATCTCCTTTCTTATCTTTCCGATCTAACGGCAGGACTTGGCACCTTTCAGGTCTGATCCTGATGGTTGCCGAGGATTCATCGGGCCTTTCCCTCCCCCTCTCGTGATAAGAAGCAAATTCGTATATTCTATTATTCCTATGTATATTATATTCTTTGAATAGAAGAATACTTCATCTTAGAAAAAATGTCAATGTTTTTTTGATGTGCTTTTTAGAATTTCTTCAAAGCGCCGGTATAACAGCATTTTTCATACCGGACCTGCAGCATGCCATTGACATAATACTTTATTATATTATAATTCATATAGGGTCGCTCGGTAATATATTATGGGACTATGGAGGACAGATTATGAAAATTTCCGCCAAAGGAAGATACGGCTTGAGGGCAATGCTGGACTTGGCCGTCACTACAACAGAAAGTCATGTGGCTTTAAACAATATTGCGGAAAGGCAAAATATCTCGGTACGCTTTCTGGAACAGGTTTTTACCGCGCTGAGGAATGCCGGCCTGGTTAAAAGCACCAAGGGATCTCAAGGAGGATACACCCTTTCCGATTTGCCTTCAAGAATTACCGTAGGCTCTATACTAAGGGCTCTTGAGGGGGATTTATCAGTAACCAGTCAAAACACGGACGAAACCCTCCCCGGCAATGGTATTGAATATTGTATCAAAACCAACGTCTGGGAAAAATTAAACGAAAGCATCAATAACCTGGTTGATTCGATCACCCTGGAAGACCTGGCCGTTGAACATAAGAAGCTAAATGATAACTGGTCGCTTATGTTTTATATTTAAATGCATTTCCTCATGTCGACATCCACTGAAAATGTTGCCCTCCCAAGAAATTGTTTTTTCTTAACGCCAATCCAGGTGGAGCCATATAAAGCTTCCATGATTTACCCGATCTAAGCATTCCGGCGAATACTCAATGGGCTAAAAAAACTATTGACAAAAGTGGTAAATTCGATTATCATGGCACAAATTACTACTATTGCTATAGGTTATATGGGGTAAGGGGGAGAAAGAAATTATAATTGAAAGAGAAAGCAATACCAAAAAACCCTTGCCGATCAAAGAGCTGTATACCATACTTAAAATGGTCAAAGAAATTCGCCATGGTTGGGTCAACCTGATTATTCAAGACGGCTTTGTCATTCAAGTAGACAGATATGAAAAATTCAGGTTGAAATAATTAAAGACCGAACCGGTGTCTAAGACCGGTCACGCCGGTTATAAATGTTGTCCTATTGCAGACGAACCAATTTTAGGCTACGCTCCCATCCCCTATGACAATCAAGGGCCAAAGGCCCTTGATTTTTTATACCTTTTTGTGCCGATGCCTGACTTTACTTTACTCGCACACCGGATTATAGTGGACCCAGGAAACTAGACAACAAAAACGGTTAATTTAAGATACAATATCAACATGAGAAGACATTATACAGATGCCTTCAAGGCCCAGATGGTGCGAGAAATGCTAAAGGAAGAAAAAACAATCACCCAACTCGCATCGGAATACGGGATTCATCCCACACAGCTTCA
>JBAZGB010000028.1:0-32000 GCA_041653135.1 Eubacteriales bacterium
TCTCAGTTCGGATTGCAGGCTGCAACTCGCCTGCATGAAGTCGGAATCGCTAGTAATCGCAGGTCAGCATACTGCGGTGAATACGTTCCCGGGCCTTGTACACACCGCCCGTCACACCACGAAAGTCGGCAACACCCGAAGCCGGTGGCCTAACCCGCAAGGGAGGGAGCCGTCGAAGGTGGGGTTGGTAATTGGGGTGAAGTCGTAACAAGGTAGCCGTATCGGAAGGTGCGGCTGGATCACCTCCTTTCTAAGGAGTTCTTAAAGAAGGGTAAGCAATTACCTCATCTTCTAAGCATTCCCAGGTCGATCTTTCATCTTGCCCACTGTTTGGTCTATAAATTGTACTTCAGGCGACTACTGATGACTGAATTGGGCCTATAGCTCAGTTGGTCAGAGCGCACGCCTGATAAGCGTGAGGCCGGTGGTTCAAGTCCACCTAGGCCCACCATGAGAAAGTAATCGACTAATTGTCTTTTACATCTCAAATCCGGGGGTGTAGCTCAGCTGGGAGAGCGCCTGCCTTGCAAGCAGGAGGTCACCGGTTCAAGTCCGGTCATCTCCACCAAGGATCAGTAGTTAGTCGCAAATAGAAAAGTTTTAAAAAAATGTTCTTTGAAAATTTCACAGCATAAGAAACAATTTTACTGAGTCAGGGAAAGATTATATCAATCCATGACGAACTGATCATGACCATAATGGTCAAGTTAGAAAGAGCGTACGGTGGATGCCTTGGCGCTTTGGGCCGATGAAGGACGTGGTAAGCTGCGATAAGCCACGGGGAGCCGCACACAGGCTTTGATCCGTGGATTTCCGAATGGGGAAACCCGGCGAGGGCGAACCCTCGTCATCCTGCACTGAATTCATAGGTGCATGAAGGGCACTCGGGGAACTGAAACATCTTAGTACCCGGAGGAAAAGAAAGCAATTGCGATCCCCCTAGTAGCGGCGAGCGAACAGGGGTCAGACTAAACCAGGAAGTGCTTGCACTTCCTGGGGTTGCGGGAACTCCATAACGGTTGACTATTCTTAGGTGAAGCGGTCTGGAAAGGCTCACCATAGAGAGTAACAGTCTTGTAACCGAAAGGAAGAATCAGCCAGGAGTGATCCCAAGTACCGCGGGGCACGTGGAATCCCGTGGGAATCAGGGAGGACCACCTTCCAAGTCTAAATACCCAAAGCGACCGATAGTGAACTAGTACCGTGAGGGAAAGGTGAAAAGCACCCCGGGAGGGGAATGAAATAGAACCTGAAACCGTATGCTTACAAACAGTCAGAGCACTATTGAGGAGTTTTGCTTCTCAAGTGTGATGGCGTACTTTTTGTAGAACGGACCGGCGAGTTACATTTAACGAGCAAGGTTAAGGCTGATTAGGCCGGAGCCGCAGCGAAAGCGAGTCTTAATAGGGCGTATAGTTCGTTGAAGTAGACCCGAAACCGGGTGATCTACCCATGTCCAGAGTGAAGCGCGGTTAAAACCGCTTGGAGGCTCGAACCAACCGTCGTTGAAAAGGCGGTGGATGAGGTGTGGGTAGGGGTGAAATGCCAATCGAACCCGGAAATAGCTGGTTCTCCCCGAAATAGCTTTAGGGCTAGCCTTGACGGAGGATCCCGGAGGTAGAGCACTGATTGGGCTAGGGGCCTTCACCGGTTACCAACCCCATTCAAACTCCGAATGCCGGATATCTGCTCGTCAGGAGTCAGACTGCGGGTGCAAAGATTCGTAGTCGAAAGGGAAACAGCCCAGACCGACGGCTAAGGTCCCTAAGTTGTGCTAAGTGGTAAAGGATGTGGGGTTGCCCCGACAACCAGGATGTTGGCTTAGAAGCAGCCATTCATTTAAAGAGTGCGTAATAGCTCACTGGTCAAGTGGTCCTGCGCCGAAAATTTACGGGGCTCAAGCACAACACCGAAGCCACGGACTTGCAATTTGCAAGTGGTAGGGGAGCGTTCTGTATGCAGCGAAGCCATACCGTAAGGAGTGGTGGAGCGTACAGAAGTGAGAATGCCGGTATTAGTAAGCGAAAAGGCAGGTGAGAATCCTGCCCGCCGAAAGCCTAAGGTTTCCTGGGGAAGGCTCGTCCTCCCAGGGTAAGCCGGGGCCTAAGCCGAGGCTGAAAAGCGTAGGTGATGGATAATCGGTTGAGAATCCGATGCCACCAGTAGCCGTTATCAGGATGGGGTGACACAGGAGGGAAGGCCATGCGCGCGGTTGGAAATGCGCGTCCAAGCCAGTAGGGGGTGGAATAGGCAAATCCGTTCCACATCAAACCCCGAGAGGTGATGGGGAGGGAAATAAGTACTGAAGTGGCTGAATCCCATACTGTCAAGAAAAACCTCTTACGAGGCTCACTGGTGCCCGTACCGTAAACCGACACAGGTAGGCGAGGAGAGAATCCTAAGGCGCGCGAGAGAACCCTCGTTAAGGAACTCGGCAAAATTACCCCGTAACTTCGGGAGAAGGGGTGCCCCATTAGCGTGAGATCACTTGCTGGTTGAGCGTGAAGGGGCCGCAGAGAAGAGGCCCAAGCGACTGTTTACCAAAAACACAGGTCCCTGCTAAATCGTAAGATGATGTATAGGGGCTGACGCCTGCCCGGTGCTGGAAGGTTAAGGGGAGGGGTGAGAGCTCTGAACCGAAGCCCCAGTAAACGGCGGCCGTAACTATAACGGTCCTAAGGTAGCGAAATTCCTTGTCGGGTAAGTTCCGACCCGCACGAAAGGCGTAACGATTTGGGCGCTGTCTCAACGAGGGACTCGGTGAAATTGTAATACCCGTGAAGATGCGGGTTACCTGCGACAGGACAGAAAGACCCCGTGGAGCTTTACTGTAGCTTGATATTGGATTTCGGTATTGCATGTACAGGATAGGTGGGAAGCTTGGAAGCCAGGGCGCCAGCCTTGGTGGAGCTAATCTTGGGATACCACCCTTGGGATATTGGAGTTCTAACTTGAGGCCGTTATCCGGTCTGAGGACAGTGTCAGGTGGGCAGTTTGACTGGGGCGGTCGCCTCCCAAAAGGTAACGGAGGCGCCCAAAGGTTCCCTCAGCGCGGTTAGAAATCGCGCATTAGAGTGTAAAGGCATAAGGGAGCTTGACAGCGAGACACACAGGTCGAGCTGGGACGAAAGTCGGGCTTAGTGATCCGGCGGTTGCGAGTGGAAGTGCCGTCGCTCAACGGATAAAAGCTACCCCGGGGATAACAGGCTTATCTCCCCCAAGAGTTCACATCGACGGGGAGGTTTGGCACCTCGATGTCGGCTCATCGCATCCTGGGGCTGGAGTAGGTCCCAAGGGTTGGGCTGTTCGCCCATTAAAGCGGTACGTGAGCTGGGTTCAGAACGTCGTGAGACAGTTCGGTCCCTATCCGTCGCAGGCGCAGGAAACTTGAGAGGATCTGTCCCTAGTACGAGAGGACCGGGATGGACAGACCTCTGGCGTACCAGTTGTTCCGCCAGGAGCAGCGCTGGGTACCCATGTCTGGAGCGGATAAGCGCTGAAAGCATCTAAGTGCGAAACCCACCTCAAGATAAGGTTTCCCACCCATTTGAAGGGTGAGATGTGAGAGGTAAGTAATTTAATTTCACACACCACCTTTTACATCTCACCTTTCGGTGGGGTAAGACCCCTGGTAGACTACCAGGTAGATAGGCCAGGAGTGTAAGCCGGGCAACCGGTTAAGCGGACTGGTACTAATAGGTCGAGGACTTGACCTTAAAATGGTTATCTTCAGTAAAGGTAAAAAGAAACTTAGGCTGTGAAATTTTGAGAGAATTAAACAGAATAAATTTTCCGGTGACAATAGCGGAGGGGAAACACCCGTTCCCATCCCGAACACGGCAGTTAAGCCCTCCAGCGCCGATGATACTTGGGCCTTGGGCCCTGGAAAAGTAGGACGTTGCCGGATTTAATTTTAGTCCTGCGAATTCGCGGGACTTTTTAATATTGCCGGAGATGTTTTGGATGTCCAACCAAAAGCAGAACCTGGGGCGCCGGGGAGAAGATGAAGCGGTTTCTTACCTGAGAAAAAAAGGATACCTTTTACTGCAGCGTAATTACAGATGTCCTCTTGGCGAGATAGATATAATTGCCAGAGAAGGTAAGACTCTGGTTTTTATAGAAGTCCGCTCCCGCAGTTCCGACAGGTTTGGGACGCCTCAGGAAAGCGTCAACCGGAAAAAAATTTTAAAAATATATAAGGTCGCCCAGTATTATCTAAAGGCGGTTCAAAAAGAAGAAGAGCCGGTGCGGTTTGACGTGCTGGCTTTACTGTTTGATATAGAAAATCAGCTTAAGCACTTAGACCATATAAAAGGCGCCTTTTAACTTTTTTACTGGTTTCAAACGAATCACTTTTCAAGAGGTATAAAAACCAGGTTTACCGGCAGGAAAGATCCTGACGGCGGGATTAAGGACAAGGTCTTGCATTCTCCTGGCAGAAGCACATCAATCAGGGCCCCGTTTTCCGGTGGTTTAAGCATGCCGTCGCCCGGCAGGTAAAACAACTGATTGTCCCATATACCGGCTCCTTCAAAGACACCTCCCCGGGCAGAAAAGATAACCCCGGTTTTATATTTAGCTTCAATGGTAATTTCGTAAAGCACTCCATAGTCATTTTCAGCATTGCCAAAATCATCTTTTCCGTCAGCAATGATTAGCCGCGACTTTTCAGCGCTGTCCAACTTGACCAAGATGGAACGGGAACCCACCGGAAATATGCCGCGGGAATGTTCTTCATCCTCCGGAAGCAATTCCATCAATTTATTATTTGATAAAAAATCAGGGCTGCCTGCAGCCACAACCGAAATTAGAATATTGCGGTTTGTTTTAACGTCGAATAAGCCGTCTATACATTGACCGGCGTGTATTGGCGCGGAGGTGTATAAAATCTTTTTTTCTCCGGGTTGAATGGTTATAAAAGTCAAGGGGCCTGAAGCAAGATAACGGTAAACGGCCATCCTCCCCGTATACATGGCTTCGCCGGGCCCGCTGGTTCCCTGTTTGCCGATTATTATCTGATCAGCCTCGGTTCCGGTATTCGTGGCGACCAGATAAACAAATTTATTTGCAGTGGTTCCGTTTTGATGATGGTAACAAATGCGGGCCGGACCTAAAATATCACCCATAAACAACACCCCGTCTTCGGTAATATTTTCCGGGCTGTTGCTCAAAAAAACTTTTTCAATGCCCACATTTGTATCAACCGGATTAACTGTTTGCAGACCGGCAACCTGAATATGCGACATATCCAACGATTCTCCGGGGACGGGATAAGTAAAATTATAAGTTAATTCGTCCATTAGAACGTGATCAGTTATGGTAATGATCGCGTAAAAAGGCTCGCTCCAGACTTTATGACTGTCCTGGATCCGTAGAGTAACTCTATTTACCCCCGGCTTGAAAAAGGCGCGTTTCTTTCCTGTCCACTCCCAGTTTATTATTTTATCGCCATCAGGGTCATAGCTTGAATCTATATATTCTACCGTCTCTCCCTGGTCGACTATGGTTTTTGCGAAGTTAAAACTTGCTACCGGCGGCTGGTTTGGCGGTGGTGGAAGTGTTAGAGGAAGTATTATGTGAATCTCTTTGGTCTGGGGTAGATAGGCCACGTGCGCTCCTAATGCCTCGCTTATAAAACGCAAAGGGACTAAAGAGGAATTCTCAATTATTACAGGAGGAGAAACAAGTGTATGGGGAGCGCCGTTGATATATACCTGATTGTTTCCAACTTCTAGACAGATCTCTTTGCCGGAAGCTATGATAATAATTTTTTTAGTGTCCTGTTCCCATTTAACTTCTGTTTTTAAACCTTCAGCTATAAACCGCAGGGGTACCATGGTAATTTCTTCTTGAATTACCGGCGCTGCCGGCAGTTGAAAAACTTCCCCGGCTATCAAAGCCTGTTTTTCTCCAGGCTTCAAGACGATTTCCAGGGAAGAATCAGCTCCAGCCAGGGCGCTGCGCTGCCAAATTGATGTGCAAAGCAGGAGAACAAGAAAAAATAATAAGTGTTTACGATTCATTGACCTTTGCTCCACTCCTTTTTTGAGATCCTATTAACTATCCTGAATATTAACTTGCCTTAGGAAAGTCAACTGCCTACGTGCTCATGTTCGCCTCAGAGGCCATCGTTGTCACGGTTCGCCCAGGTGCTCCGTGCCGGCAACGCCAACGGTTCGCTTCGGACAGGACCAAGCGGCGCTTCGCAATATCGCTCACCTGTGAACAACGACGTCCTTTAAACCCTCGATCTTAAGTCAAAACTCGTCGCTTATGCGCCTCAAACAATTCCCTCGCTTATCCTCGGGTTCCGCGACGATTACACTTGTTGGGGGCGTCTGCCCAGGTAATTACTGGAATGATTCCACTATTATATCAAAAAATATCTATTTATGGAATGCAAGGAATGAAACATTTAAGGAAGGGCAGATAAGCAAAAAATTGGCGAAAAATATTAAATGGCCTATTACTTGGGAACAGGCGGCCGACATTAATAAATAATGAAATGTAATTTTTTGCTTGCTATAATATAAGCGAAGTGGTTATAATATGTATAGTTAAAGTTAGTCAAGGTTTAATCAGAAGCAATTCGTGTTTTGCGAGGTGGTGAACGTAGTGCCAAGCATTTCAGAAACTATTGAAGAACATTTAAAGAATTTGTTGGCCAAGAGCCAGGGGGGCGCAATTGAAATCCAGCGCAATGAAATGGCAGTTTTTTTCAACTGTGTCCCGGCTCAGATTAATTATGTTTTAACCACCCGTTTTACGGTTGACCATGGTTTTCTTGTAGAAAGTAAAAGGGGTGGGGGCGGTTATGTCCGCATATTAAAACTTCCTCTGGGAAAAGAAATTGAAACCATTTCTTATCTGTACGGTTTAATCGGAGAAAGAATGTCCGACAGAAGAGCAGTGGGTATAATTCAGTACCTTTTTGGAGAAGAACTGATTACTGAAAGAGAAGCCGGACTGATGATTGCGGCTGTGAGCCGGAACGCTCTCAAGGCAAATTTGCCGGTTCGTGATCAACTTACGGCGTCTGTTTTAAAAGCTATGATTCTTGCTGTTCTGCGGGAAAAGAAATAAAAATATTTTTCAAAAAGGAGTTTGCAAGAGTAATGGAATGCGAGCGTTGTCACCAGCATCCCGCTACAGTTTATCTAACGGAGATTATTAACAATACGAAAAAAACAATCCGTTTATGTGAAAACTGCGCGCGTAAAATTCAGGCGGAAAGTTTTAGCCAGATGCCGCAGATGAACCTGCACAGCTTTCTTTCCAGCCTTTTAAACAACGAGTTTTTCGGATCTGCGGCTTCTCCGGCGCAAGAGGATATTTCCGAGCAGACAAGGTGCTCATCCTGCGGGATTACGGAATCAATGTTTATCGAACAGGGGCTGCTTGGCTGCGGCGCCTGCTACCGCAGTTTCGGCGGACGCCTTGAACCTGTGCTGAGAAGAATACACGGCGCAGCCCGTCATACCGGCAAAGTTCCAGAACGCTCAGGGGGAAAAGCAAGAATTATAAATAAGATTGATAATTTGAAGAACATGCTTAAGGAAGCGATCAGCCGTGAAGAATTTGAGCAGGCGGCCCTGCTGCGGGATGAAATCAGAGGACTGGAAAACGATCTAAAAAAGGAGTAGGATTTATGTCCCTAAAACAGATTTTAAAGGATGCCCACAGTCCCTGGATGGATGATCAAGGGCGGGAATCAGATATAATAATCAGCAGCCGGATTCGAATTGCAAGGAATCTGGCCAATCTGCCCTTTCCCCATTTATTGTCTTTTGAACAGGCTGATCAGGTCATCTCTCTGGTTAAAGATGCGATCAGGAAGAATTCACCACTTGAAAAAAAAGGTGATTTTGAATTAACCAGGATGACGGATTTGTCGCCTGTGGAAAGGCAAATATTGGTTGAAAAGCATCTCATCAGCCCTGATCTGCTTGAAGATTTTCAAAAAAAGGCCGTTGCTATCAGGGAAGATGAAATTTTAAGCGTGATGATCAACGAAGAAGATCATTTAAGGCTTCAGTGCCTTATGGCCGGACTTAACCTGGACGAAGCATGGAGTATAATCAACCTGCTTGATGATGAGTTGGAAGCAGGCCTGGATTACAGTTTTGACGAGCACCTGGGTTATCTGACCGCCTGTCCGACCAATGTGGGTACGGGTATACGAGCTTCAGTCATGCTCCACCTTCCCGGGCTTGTGAAGATCAACCAGATTAAAAGCGTTTTATTTACCATTAATAAACTCGGTCTGGCAGTTCGCGGTTTGTATGGGGAAGGTACGGAAGCTTCAGGCAACCTTTTTCAGTTTTCAAATCAAATAACACTTGGTCAGACGGAAGAAGATATTATAACAAACCTGATTTCTGTCGCCAGGCAGCTGCTCAATCAGGAAAGAGCGGCCAGGGAGGTTTTGCTCAAGCAGCGCCGCGAGCAGATGGAGGACCGCTCCGGAAGGGCCTACGGGTTACTGAAACATGCCCATCTGATGTCTTCTGACGAGGTAATGCAGTTATTATCAGATTTCAGGCTTGGTATTGATCTTGGTTTTATTAAGAACATCCCGGCCAATCTGGTCAGTGAGCTTATTGTATTGACTAAACCGGCTTTTTTAAATAAACAGGCCGGTAAAGATCTGACTCCCTTTGAGTGTGATCTGTACCGGATGAAAATGATCAGGGAAAAGCTTGCTCAGGTTGAGCAGGCATAAGAATTATTTTTAGGGGGAATTAGAATGTTTGCCCGTTTTACGCAACGTGCTCAAAAAGTATTATATTTGGCTCAGGAAGAAGCAAAAAGGCTTAATTACCCGTTTGTCGGCACTGAACATCTCTTATTGGGCTTAATCGGGGAGGGTGAAGGTGTCGCCGCCCGTGCCCTGGCCTCTTTAGGAATTGAGGCGGACAGGGTAAGAACAATGGTTGAGGAAATGGTCGAAAAGGTCGTACAGGGTCCTGTTTCGAGCGAAATGACGCTGACGCCCCGGGCCAAACGGGTATTGGAGCTTGCGGTAGACGAAGCCCGCAGGATGGGGCATAACTATGTGGGAACCGAACACCTTCTCCTGGGGCTGATCCGTGAGGGTGAAGGCGTCGCCGCTCAGGTGCTTAATTCTTTCGGGGCCGACCAGGAAAAAGTCAGACAAACCATCTTTCAAATGCTGGGGAGCAGCCCCGCGCAGGGACAGCCGCAAACAAGAAAAGGCGGAGCTTCCAACACCCCCACCCTTGACCGTTACAGCAGGGATTTGACCGTCCTTGCCCAGGAAGACAAGCTTGACCCTGTAGTAGGCCGCGAAAAAGAGATTGAACGGGTAGTCCAAATTTTAAGCAGGCGCACCAAGAATAATCCGGTGTTAATCGGTGAGCCGGGGGTGGGTAAAACCGCCATAGCCGAGGGTTTGGCGCAGCGTATAGTAAACGGTAATGTCCAGGAAATATTGCTGAACAGGCGGGTGGTAACTTTAGACCTGCCTTCTATGGTTGCCGGCACAAAATACCGCGGTGAATTTGAGGAGCGCATTAAAAAAGCTGTTGATGAAATTATCAAGGCAGGCAACGTTATCGTCTTTATCGACGAGTTGCACACGCTTATCGGCGCCGGGGCGGCGGAAGGGGCGATTGACGCCGCGAACATTTTAAAACCCGCGCTGGCCAGGGGTGAGCTGCAGTGTATTGGCGCAACCACCCTTGACGAATACCGGAAGCATATTGAAAGAGATCCTGCTTTGGAGCGCAGGTTCCAGCAGATAAAAGTAAGCGAGCCGACTGTTGACGAGACAATAGAAATCTTGAAGGGTTTAAGGGATAAATACGAGGCTCATCACCGGGTGCGCATTACTGATGATGCCCTTAATTCAGCGGCGCGTCTGTCTGACCGGTACATTACCGATCGTTTTCTGCCTGACAAAGCTATCGATCTTATTGACGAGGCCAGTTCAAGGGTGAGGCTTCAGGCTTTTACCGCTCCTCCGGGGATTAAGGAAATGGAAAAACATCTTGAGGAAACAAGCAAGGAAAAAGAAGCGGCCATAAATAACCAGGAATATGAAAAAGCTGCCCAGCTCCGGGATCAGGAACAGCAGATAAAAAAGGATTTAGAGGCAATGAAAGAGGCCTGGAAGACACAAAAGCGCGGCGAGGAACTTGTTGTCGGAGAAGAGGATATTTCTCATATTGTGAGCAGTTGGACAGGTATCCCGGTAAAAAAACTTGCCCAGGAAGAATCAGAAAGACTGCTTCATCTGGAGGAACTGATTCATAAAAGGGTCATTGGCCAGGAGGAAGCTGTCCAGGCAGTTTCCAGAGCTATCCGCCGCGCCAGGGCAGGTTTGAAGGATCCAAAACGTCCGATTGGCTCATTCATCTTTCTCGGACCTACAGGTGTTGGCAAAACTGAACTGGCCCGGGCATTGGCCGAGGCCTTGTTTGGTGATGAGGATCTCCTGATCCGTCTGGATATGAGTGAATACATGGAAAGGTTTGCAGTATCGAGGCTGATCGGAGCGCCTCCCGGTTACGTGGGGTATGATGAAGGCGGTCAGCTTACTGAATCTGTCCGCCGAAAACCGTATTCGGTTTTGCTGCTTGACGAAATTGAAAAAGCCCATCCGGACGTTTTTAATATTCTCCTTCAGGTGCTTGAGGACGGCCGCTTGACCGATTCCAAGGGGCGTGTTGTCGACTTCAGAAATACGGTAATCATTATGACTTCAAATGTTGGGGTGCAGACGCTCCGCCGCGAGGGTACGCTTGGTTTTCACACTGCGGATGATCAGCAGGCCGGTTATGAAAGAATGAAAGGGAAAATTACAGATGAGTTAAAACGGACCTTCCGGCCGGAATTTTTAAACAGGATTGATGAGCTTATCGTATTTCACGCTCTCAGCGCAGAACACATTAAAGAGATTGTCGGCCTGATGATTGAAGATGTCGCCAAACGCATGAAGGAAAACGAGGTTGAAATTAGTGTCACCGAAGCCGCTAAAGACTGGCTCGCCAGGGAGGGCTTTGACGAGGCATACGGCGCAAGACCGCTGCGAAGGGCCATCCAGCGTCAGGTTGAGGACAGTCTGTCTGAAGAATTGCTTCGCGGTACTTTTTCACGCGGCGACAAAGTAATTATTGATTTAAAGGATGGACGGATAGTGGTTTTGCCATTAAAGTAATTAATGGTTAAAAATATTTTTAATTTGCATCAACGGCTGCGATAATTCTGGATGAATCAGTAAAATTAAGTTACAATAAAAAATACAATAAAAATGTTTTTTAACTTAAGGAGCCCGTGAATGGCCGTTAAAACGACTTTTTGTTGCCAGGAATGCGGATACCAGTCACACAGGTGGCTGGGCCGCTGTCCTGGCTGCAGTTCCTGGAACACCTTTATAGAGGAACCGGGATCGGCGGCAGCCAGTTCTCCGTCTGTCTTGCCAGGCGCTCTGCCTGTGGTCATGTCTGAAATCCGGACGGAAGCAGAGGAAAGGTTTTCATCCGGTATAAAAGAGCTTGACAGGGTATTGGGTGGCGGAATCGTCAATGCCTCGGTCGTTTTGCTGGGCGGAGACCCGGGCATCGGCAAATCCACGCTGCTGCTTCAGGCTGCCGAACGGGTAAGCAACAGCGGACGGCGGGTCCTCTATGCCTCAGGTGAAGAATCGGTTCAGCAGATACAGTTGCGTGCGCAGCGTTTAAAGGCCAGCGGCCGTGAACTGTACCTGGTTTTTGAGACAGATATCGGCAGGCTTGAACAGCATATCGTCGACCTGGCGCCCGCCCTGGTGGTAGTCGATTCGATTCAAACCGTTTTTAAAAGTGAAATCAGCTCAGCGCCAGGCAGCGTCGGCCAGGTGCGCGAGTGCACGATGCAGTTGATGAGGCTTGCCAAAGACAAGGGTGTAAGTATTTTTATAGTTGGTCATGTAACAAAAGAAGGTGTTCTTGCAGGCCCGAGGCTTCTGGAGCATATAGTTGACACTGTGCTTTACTTTGAAGGGGAAAGGCACCAGTTCTACCGTATCTTAAGGGCATGCAAAAACAGGTTTGGTTCGACAAATGAAATTGGTGTTTTTGAAATGTGCGGGGACGGTTTAACAGAGGTCAATAACCCGTCGGCTTTTTTTATGATGAATTACCACAAAGCCCCCTTGCCGGGAACAGTCGTTGTCCCGGTGCTGGAAGGAACAAGGCCGCTGCTTGTCGAGATCCAGGCTCTTGTGGCGCCGGCTGCTTTTGGCGCTCCGCGCAGGATGACAGCGGGAGTTGATTACAACCGTGTGGTTCTACTGGCGGCGGTTCTCGAAAAAAGAGCGGGGCTGCCTTTAGCCGGTTATGACATTTATGTAAAAGCAGTTGGCGGGGTTCATCTTGATGAACCGGCCGTTGATTTGGGTATTGCTCTGGCTATAGCCTCGAGTTATCGTGATCGCGCAGTTGACCCTTCTCTTGTAACCATTGGAGAAGTGGCTTTGACAGGTGAAATAAGGCCTGTCAGCGGGATTTCCAAAAGAATTAATGAAGCGGTAAAATTGGGTTTCACAAAGTGTCTGGCGCCGTTAAACAACGCATCTTTAATAAACGAGCCAGGTATGATTATAACAGGTGTTGAAACAATGTCTGAAGCTATGGAAACGGCCTTGGGGGTGTAATATAAGTGAGGGAAGACAGGTCCGAAGATAAACTTTTAAAAATGCTGAGATCTGTAGCGCCGGGAACACTTTTAAGGGAAGGACTGGATAATATCTTAAAAGCCAATACCGGAGGCCTGATCATTCTTGGTGACGGCCAGGAGATTATGGATATTTCGGAGGGCGGTTTTACGATCAATGCTGACTTCAGCCCCGCCAGTCTATATGAACTGGCAAAAATGGACGGAGCTATAATCTTAAGTTCGGACGCCAGGCGGATTCTGGCGGCAAATACACAGCTTATTCCAAATTTAAGCATTCCATCCACCGAGACTGGAATCAGGCACCGGACAGCCGAACGCGTTGCCAGGCAAACAAGCGCCATGGTTATATCCATATCACAGCGGCGTAACGTAGTTACTATCTATAAGGGAAACTTAAAATACGTTTTACGCGATTTAGGTGTTATTCTTACCAAGGCGAACCAGGCCATTCAAACACTTGAAAAATACCGTATTGTGCTGGATAAGGTTGTTAATGAGCTGGGCATCCTCGAGTTTGAAGATTCCGTGGCGCTAATTGATGTGTCAAGGTATATTCAGCGTGTTGATATGGTGCTTCGCGTTGTCAGCGAAATTGAAAAGTATGTCAGCGAACTTGGTACCGAAGGCCGTCTGATCACCATGCAAATGGAAGAACTGGTCAGCAATGTCGAGCCGGAAAGCCTGCTGATCATTCAGGACTATGCTGCTGCCGTAGGGGATAAAACACCCGCTCAGATTATAAATATAATAAACAGTTGGCCGGCAGAGGACCTGCTTGATTTCTCGCTGATCGCACGCGCACTTGGATACCCCGGAAACATCGGTGTCCTGGATCAAATAGTTTCGCCGCGAGGATACCGTATTTTAAGCAAAATCCCCCGGCTGCCCTTGCCGGTTATAGAAAACCTGGTCAGGGAATTCGGGGTTTTGAAAAATATCCTCAACGCTACCATTCAGGAATTGGATGAAGTCGAAGGCATAGGTGAAGCGCGGGCCCGTTCAATAAAGGAAGGCCTGGCTCGCTATCGCAAACAGCTTTTCCAGGAAAGGCATTTTTGATTTAAGCCAGGTTGAAAATACCGAGGATTTTAAGCTGCTTCTGCTCTTTAACTAAAACGTCGTGCAGGTCCAGTTCAAGCAGTTCACATAATGCAGCCAGATAAAAAAGGGACCGTCCGACAGCTGTTTCCACTGTTTCCCGACAGTCCTCGCACATTTCTCCTATAAGATGGGATTCCATAATTTTTTTTAAATCAGCCAGCAAAACGTCCGAGGGGATTTCCTTTTTGCCGGTCTGAATCCTAAGGCAACCGCAACCTGTTACCGCTTTTGTAACAGCCCTGGTTAGCCTTGCATTTGCTTCCTGGATCTGGGAAAGAACGTCAAGTACACTTCTATTGCAGACCAGCACCTCTGAAACCGTATTTTGAAATTCGCTGTAAATTAAGTTTTTTACCATAAACGGTTTCGCTCCTTGCAATTTTTTTTAAGTATAGCTTGAATCGAAAGTTCTGTCAAATGTTTAAGTATTTTAAATTTAACAATCAGAAGCGCTCCTTAGACGGATGCGTTAACCTTTGTTTTATTTGACAAAGGTTACAATGTATGTTATCATCTAAAGGATAAATAAAGTTAAAATTCCCCCCAAATAACGGGTTGTTCTCCTAAAAAGGAGGTTGGCTGTTGTTTAAAATTGGTGATAAGGTTGTTTATCCAATGCACGGCGCGGGGGTTATTGAGGCTATTGAGGAAAAAGAAGTTCTGGGAGAGAGAAATCAGTATTATATTCTTCGCCTTCCCGTAGGCGATATGAAGGTAATGGTGCCGATTACAACTTCACGGGAGGCAGGTCTGCGGGAGGTTGTCGGCAAGGAGGAAATAAAGCAGGTCTTCCGGGTTCTAAAGGGAACCTCCACCGCAATGTCGACAAACTGGAACAGGCGTTACCGCGCTAACCTTGAAAAAATCAAAAGCGGTGATATTTTTGAGGTAGCTGAAGTTGTTCGCAATTTAATAAGGCGGGAAAAAGAAAAAGCCCTTTCTTCCGGTGAAAAAAAGATGCTGGAAAATGCACGCCAGATTTTGATCAGTGAACTGGCCCTGGCAATTGAGCTTGAGGAAGAAAAAACCAGGTTTTTGATTGACAGCGCACTGGCTTAAGATAATTATTAGGGATACGTCGGGCAACCGGCGTTTTTTTGTTTTTTAGACAAAGATCGCCAATTTTTGTATTGGACGGTGAATTGCAAAAAGGCTTATAATTAAAGGGTAAACTACATGAAGGACAAAGGAGGTGAAAAGGATGATCATAAAAAGGATAGTTTTTTTTCTTATTGGCGCTTTATTTGCTTTGGTTGGTCTTTATGCTTCATCAAGGATACTGTGGTTGGGTTTAATTCATCTTCGCGCTGACTGGTTGCAGCTTCGTATCTGGATTCTTGTACTGGGAGCATTAATCGGGCTGGTAGTGGGTTTGATACTGGCTCCCTGGATTGTGCGCGGTTCTAAGGGAATGGCAATTTTTATAGAGCAGAATTTGCAGAAAACACCGCTTCAGGATCTTATTGCGGGTGCAGTCGGTTTGATTATCGGACTAATAATTTGTAATTTAATTCGTTCTATTTTAATGGTTATGGGAATAATGGGTATAATTGCCTGGGTTTTAATTACTATTTTCATTTGTTACCTTGGAATTAGTATTGCGGTAAAAAGAAGAGAGGAACTGATCGGTATATTTAACAACCTGCCGCGTTTGGGAAAGGAAAAAGGCGCCAGGAGCGAGAAAAGGGCGGGGAGTCATAAACTCCTTGACACAAGCGTAATTATTGATGGGCGTATTGCGGATCTTTGCGAGAGCGGCTTTCTGGAGGGAACATTGCTGGTCCCGGCTTTCGTGCTTGAGGAGTTAAGGCACATTGCAGATTCCGAGGATGTGCTCAAGCGCAACCGGGGCAGACGCGGTCTGGACGTTTTAAATTCAATCAGAAAGAATTCCAGAGTCAAAGTACAGATCTATGATAATAAAAGGAATTTGGAAAGCACAGGTGATGTGGATACAAGACTGGTTAAACTGGGCCAGTATATCGGAGCCAAAATAGTTACCAATGATTATAATCTGAATAAAGTAGCCGAGCTTCATGGTGTTGAGGTTCTAAACATAAATGAACTGGCCAATGCCATTAAGTCAGTTGTTTTACCGGGAGAAGAAATGCAGGTTCAGGTAATCAAAGATGGCAAAGAAATGGGTCAGGGCGTGGCCTATCTGGATGACGGCACTATGATTGTAATCGACGGGGGTAAAAGGTATGTCGGGCAAACTGCCCATGTACTGGTCACCAGTGTTTTGCAAACCGCCGCGGGGCGGATGATTTTCGCAAAGCTGCGTCAGGATGAAAGCAATACCATGGCCAGGTACGATGAGGTGAATGTTCTTGGATAATGTTTTGGCTGTGGTGGTGGCTGCAGGCCAAAGCAGAAGAATGGGCGAAAATGTGAACAAACTGCTTTTACCCCTGGCCGGGCGTCCTGTTCTGTCTTATTCCCTGGCTGCGCTGCAGGAAGCGCCCTTTGTAAAAGGGTATGTCCTGGTGGTGGGCGAAAAGGAGTTGGATGCGTACAGGACGCTTGCGGAGCAATGGGGCTGCACAAAGATGCTCAGCCTGGTAACGGGAGGCGAGACCCGGCAGGATTCGGTCCGGGAAGGGTTAAACGTCCTGCCTGAAGATACGCGGGTGGTAATTGTTCATGACGGCGCCCGCCCCCTTGTCACGGTTGATCAGTTTGATCAGGTTGTCTCCGGAGCTCTGCGTTGGAGCGCAGCAACGCTGGCGGTTCCCGTAAAAGATACTGTGAAGGAAACCGGCCTGGAAGATTTTATTATCCGTACCTTAGACAGAGAATCTTTATGGCTTGCTCAAACACCGCAAGCCTTTTCTTATTCTCTTTTGATGGACGCCCACCGCATAGCCCGCCGTAATCAAAGGGCTGCCACTGATGATGCCGGTCTGGTGGAAGCGATGGGCGTCCCGGTAAAAATTATCGAGGGTTCGTACAGAAATATTAAAGTCACTACTGCCGAGGATTTGTCCATGATCGAATTTTTCCTGCAGGGGCGGGATTTATTAGGGGGATACGGATGTCGTTAAGAGTGGGTTTTGGCTATGATGTGCACAGGTTGGTCACGGGCCGCCCCTTGATCCTGGGAGGTGTAACAATACCTTTTGAAAAAGGCCTGGATGGTCATTCAGACGCTGATGTGCTGGTGCATGCGGTAATGGATGCCCTCTTGGGAGCCGCGGGGCAAGGAGACATAGGAAGGCGCTTCCCCAATACCGATCCCGGTTACAAGGGAGTCTCGAGCCTTTTATTGCTGGACAAGGTTGGGCAGATACTGTCCGGGGCAGGGTTTTCAGTAGGTAACATTGATGCGGTTATAGCAGCGGAAAAACCAACCCTGGCCGGTTACCTTCCCTCAATGGAAAAGAAAATTGCCGGCATCCTGGCAATCAGCAACAAACAAGTAAACGTAAAGGCGACCACGACTGAAGGGCTTGGTTTTACAGGGACTGGAGAAGGGATAGCTGCCTGGGCTGTAACACATCTTGTTGAATCGAAAGACGGTTGATTTTCTCGAGCAAAATTGGCAATACTTCTTCGGCAAACCCGCTCAAGTGAATATCTGAAGGCATTTCTTTTTCGGGGTTTATTTCTATTATTTTTGCCCCGGCCTTGCTTGCGATGCGGGGTATGCTTGCCGCAGGCTCAACAACGGCGGAGGTTCCAATAACAATAACTGCAATGCAGTTATTTGCTTCCAGGCAGGAACGGTAAAGTGCGTCACGCGGTATCATTTCGCCGAAAAGCACAATATCAGGCTTTAAAACCCCTCCGCAGGCGCACAGCGGAGGAAGCAGATCGATTACAATTTCCGTGCTTGGATAGCGTCCACTGCATTTTTGGCAGACAAGCCAACGATTATTGCCGTGAAATTCAATCACGTTGTTGCTTCCTGCTTCCTGGTGCAGTCCGTCTATGTTTTGAGTGATAATGGTACGCAGATACCCGAGTTCTTCAAGACGGGCCAGGGCAAAGTGAGCAGGGTTGGGATTGGCCTTGTCTATAATATCGCAAAAAATCTTTAAAGCTCCCCAAACTTTGGCGGGGTTTCGCTGAAAAGCCTGGATCGCCCCGTACTCTTCCGGGTCATGGTTTTCCCATATTCCACCGCTTCCTCTGAAATGGGGTATACCGCTGGCGACCGAAATACCAGCCCCCGTAAGGGCAATTGTATTGTTTGCCGCTGCATAAATTTCGGCTGCCGCAGAGTCAATCGGAACCATAGCTTTATACCTCCTTGGATTGCCCGTTTTCTTCCTGACTGGAAAAAGCGCTTAAAATCAGCTGAGCTTCTTCTTTTTTGTCCTTCGGTACAATAATTTCCGCTTCGACTGCCTGCCCCATAATTACCTTTGAGTTAATCCCCCTGCACCTTCTTTTTGTTGGAATAGATTCATTTTCCAGGAGGCTGCAGATAATATCCGCTTCAAGTTCATTTGCGGCGACAACTAGTTTTACCCATTCCATTGTTAGAACTGCTCCCGCGATATAAATTATAGAAAATTCAATATCTTACCATTATACTATAAATTATCATATATTATATGAAAAGCAACAGAGAATGTATTATTTATTGTATTTTCCCGTGACCGCTAGTATAATTTTAAAGGTAGCATTTTAATATATTGCTGTTCAGGGGGTAGAAAATCAAGATGAGCAAGCACATCAAAACCATAGTGGGACCATACCTGACCAAAGCGATCAAAGACCGTGGATGCGGTGAATGCCAGACGTCCTGTCAGTCTGCCTGCAAGACATCTATTACGGTCAGCAATCAAATATGTCTTAAAAAAAAGAATGAATAGATCTGATTATTATTTAAATCAATGATCCATAAGTTTATTTTTGATGGGACAAGACTTGTGCTCGACGTCAACAGCGGAGCCCTGCATTCGGTAGATGAAGTGGCCTGGGATGTTATAGGCGGGTATATTCCGGGCAAGTGTGAAGAACTCGTCAATAAATACTCTGCCCTGCATCCAAGACATGAAGTTGAGCAAGCTGTGGGGGAGATTGAACTCCTGGTTGAACAGGGTTTTTTATTTACCGGGGATCCTTTTCACGGTTCCTGGGAACAGCCTGACCACCGGGTTGTAAAAGCCTTGTGTCTATTCCTTTCTGATAAGTGCAGCCTGCAATGCAGGTATTGCTTTGCAAGGCCCAATGTTTCTTCAGCACGTTCTGCCGGCTTGATGACAGAAGAAGTAGGCGCTCAGGCGATAGATTTTCTCTTGAGGGCTTCCGGATCCCGCCGAAGAATAGAAGTAGATTTTTTCGGCGGAGAGCCTTTGCTTAATTTTCCAGTGCTCGAGCGTCTTGTTTCTTACGGCAGGGAAAGATCTTTGGCGCTCGGCAAAGAAATAAACTATACAGTTACCACAAATGCATTGGGGCTTACCAGGAAGATAGGAGACTATCTGTGCGAAAACCAGATCAGCATAATCCTTAGCCTTGACGGACGTCAGGAAGTCCATGACCGAATGAGGGTTTTTTCAAATGGAAAAGGTTCTTATCAATCAGTTTTTAAAAACATTTTGGGATTTATTCAAGCTCACCCCCGGGCAAATTATTACCTGAGGGGGACTTATTCGGCTTATAATCTGGATTTCTCCGATGATATAACCCATATGCTCAGGCAGGGGTTCAGCAGAGTGTCCATAGAACCTGTGATAGCCCTTGCTCAGGAGGATTATGCTCTGGCGGAGGAAGACCTTCCTGTTATAGCAAAGGAGTACGAAAAACTAACCAGAGAGATAGTATCACGGCTGGAAGAAGGGCAAGAAGTAGATTTTTACCACTTTAATATTGATTTTGATGAAGGAGTTTGCCTGCCCAAGCGTCTGGGGGGATGTGGCGCAGGTGTTGAATACCTGTCCGTAACCAGTGGGGGAGATCTTTACCCCTGCCATCAGTTTGCCGGCCGGGAGGGTTTTTTGATGGGTAATGTGAATTCCGGAGTGGTCCGGGAGGACTTGCGTCAATTATTCCGCAATGCCCATGTGTATAAGAAGGAAGGCTGCGGATCATGCTGGGCGAGGAACTATTGCAGCGGAGGCTGCCATGCTAACGCTCATTTATTTAACGGCTCGATTTACAAACCCGATCAGCTTGCCTGCCGGATAATCAAAAAACGCTTGGAATGCGCCCTTTATTTAAAGGCTTATCAGGCAATGAAAGAAAATAACGGGATAAATTGCGCAGAGATTTAAATGGTTAAGGAGGACGTATGCCTAAGAACAAAAAAACTAACTACCATGAAAAGCGCAGGAATAAGCAAAAGATTGTTTTTATTATTCTTGCTGTGGTTTTATCAGTCGGTTTAATCGGTTCGTCAATTGTCTGGATAGCCGGGGGCTCAAGCCAGATCCAGTCTGTGGAAAACGAAAAACAAAATGTAACGCTGCAAGACAGTATTAAAAGTCTGGAAGCCAGTGTAAAGAGCAATCCGGACAATGCAGTGGCGTTGACCGGATTGGCCAGGGCTTATGTAAGCGCGGGGCGGTATAAAGACGCCTTTGGTATGTATGAACGGGCTGTTCAAAAAACCCCGGATAACAGTGATTTAGTTCTGGAACTGGCTGCAATGGGTTATCAGCTGGGTGAGTTTGATAAAACAATCCAGTACCTGGAAGGGGAAATAAAACGTCATCCGGTAAATGCGCAAGCTTATTACTTTCGCGGAATAGTTTTTGCTGGCAAGAAGGATTATAAAAAGGGTATTCAGGATGTTGAAAAGTTTATTTCGATGACCAAAGACAGTGATGAGAAAGCTAAGGCGATGCAGATGATCAAGGAGTGGAAGGCAAATTTACCGGCTACAGGTTAGTTCAACTAAATATTTAATTAATCATTTTAGTTGATTAGAAAGGTAAAAATGAGCATAACTTCTTTTGAAAATCAGCAAGCGCTTTCCGGCAGGCGGTTATCACCGTCCGTGTTTGTAAAATTATTTACCGTTATTTTAACTGTTATTATAGCGTTGTTAGTTAGAATGCCCTCCGAAATAAGGGGATACGCCCACAATTTATTCTGGGAAGCCTGTCGTATACAGGTTTTACTCAATACATGCGCCATGCCGTCTTTAACAGGAGAGCATTTTTTAGTAAAGTATAATAAGGGCGATCTGGAAGGCGCCCGGATTGTGCTTAAAACTGCAGAGCGCTATTATGATTCCGTAGCCGATGATTACTCTTTTAAAAGCACGAAACCCCTGGTATTAGTCGTCTATTCTTCCCGCCAGGAGCTTAACGGCTTTTTTGGCTGGCCTGCCAGTATAAGCGCGATGGGGGTATATCACGTCGGGGTAATACGTGTGCTGGCTCCCCAGGTATGGATTTTGCCGGGGGACGAAGTGCAAATAGAAAGTGTCTTCATGAATTCAGGGCCTATGGCGCATGAGTTAACTCATCTTATTTTGGATAAGGTAACACAAGGAAATATACCCCGCTGGTTTACTGAAGGAGTTGCTCAGAATGAAGAGTATAAGCTGACCGGTTTTCAATTTGGCGGAGGCAATTACTTTTTTGATAAAAAATCGCCGTATGATTTTAAAAAGATGGACGGGGACTTTGACAATCTGCCTGACCAGACTCTTGCTTACCGGCAATGTTTTTCCGCGATTCAGTATCTGGAAAAGAAATATGGGCCGGATAGTGTACATCGAATCTTGAATGTGCTGGCAGGTGGTGGTAGTATAAGTAAAGTAATGGATAAAGTATTGGGAGTGAACCTTGAAGAGTTTCAATCTAACTGGCAAAACTGGGTTTTTAAGAAAGATCTTTTTATAGACAGTCAGGAGTTTGATGCCTTTTAAGGGTTAAGGTTAATTCGTTTAATTTTCGGGAGGCCCTTTAAGTGTGGGTAAACTTGTAGTCAGGGGTGGCAGAGTACTTTCAGGGAAGGTTCGGGTTAGCGGCGCCAAGAATGCTGCGCTGGCTATTTTATGCGCTTCCGTTATGGCTCAAAGAGACGTATTGCTTGAAAACATTCCCAAAATTGAAGATCTCCGGGTTATGACGGAACTGATTAAAAGTATAGGCGCCGTTTTAAAATGGACGGAAGACGACTCTTTGACGATATCCATGCCGGGTGACTGTACAGGAATGCCAACGTACACGCTGGCTAAAAAATTAAGAGCGTCGAACCTACTCATCGGTCCCATGCTTGCCCGTTTCGGCCGGGCTGAAATATGCCTGCCGGGTGGATGTGATATAGGTTTGAGACCTATGGATCTTCATTTTAAAGGTTTTACTGCTTTAGGGGCAAAAATGGTCCTTGAAAAAGGAATCATGAAGGCACAAGCAGGCCATCTTGAGGGGGCCAGGGTTTATTTGGATTTTCCAAGCGTAGGGGCAACCGAAAATATTATGATGGCGGCATGCCTCGCCAGGGGACAAACCTTTATTGAAAACTGCGCCAAAGAACCGGAAATAGTTGACCTGGCAAGTTTTTTGAACTGTCTTGGCGGGAAGGTCAGAGGCGCAGGCACTGATATTATCAAAATAGAGGGAGTAAAATACTTAAACGGTTGCAACCATTACAATGTTATACCCGACCGTATAGAAGCGGGTACTTTTATGATTGCCGCCGCAGCTACCGGCGGTAATGTCAAACTGGAAAATGTTATTCCGCTTCATGTGGAACCATTGAGCGCAAAGCTGCGTGAGGCCGGATTGGAGGTTGTCGAAGAGGAAGACTCTCTTCGGGTAAGGGCGGTTGATAGCCTGCGTTCCCTGGATATAAAAACAATGCCTTACCCCGGTTTTCCGACCGACCTTCAGTCACAGATGATGACTTTGCTTTCGACTGCGCCTGGAACAAGTGAAATTATTGAAAACATTTTTGAAAACCGTTTTCGCGTCGCTGACGAACTAAGGCGCATGGGGGCTGCCATTAAAATAAAGGGCAGAATGGCATTGATTAAGGGTGTGCCAAAATTATACGGCGCACAGGTAAGAGCCACTGATTTAAGAGCCGGGGCGGCTTTAGTTGTCGCCGGATTGATGGCTGAAGGGGAAACGGAAATAAGCGGAGCGGATTACATTGACAGGGGCTATTACAAGTTGGAAGATAAATTATCTTCTCTCGGGGGCTCGGTCTTCAGATCTTAATCTATGTTGAACTTTTCATAAAAAGGTTTGTGAGGAGGTTTTTAATGTCAGCAATTAAGATCGGCGACAGGGAAATTGAATTGGATGACGATGGCTTTATTAAAGACCCGAATTCCTGGGACAGGGATATTGCCGCTGTCCTCGCAGCCGCGGAGGGCATTACTGAACTAAGTGATGATCACTGGAAAGTCGTCAGTTATATAAGAGAATATTATTTAAACTTCCAGGTTGCGCCAATGATTAGAAAGCTTTGCAAGGAAACCGGCTTTAACCTGAAATATATTTATGAATTGTTTCCGTCCGGGCCGGCCAAAGGTGCCTGCAAGACGGCTGGTCTGCCCAAACCGCTCGGATGCGTATAGATATTTAGGAAGGAATACAAGGGGAATACAAGGGGACGGTTCTTGTGTATTTTTTAAAAAATACACAAGAACCGTCCCCTTGTATTCCTTCCCCTTGTATTCCCTTGCCGGGATTAAAAACTCAGGATCCCTTCCTTGTTTCTTACCAGCCGCAAGACCTGCTCTTCTTTTCCGTTTATCGCATTTATATAGATCAGGAATGTGTCATGTTCAAGTTCGCCCCGGAATTCATAGGCCAGCACTTCGTTGTCCGTCCCCCTGGGGATTAAGGTCAGACGGCCGCCGCCGGTTTTTGTTAGATGGGAACTCAACTTCCCCCTGGCCTGGGCAAGCGTAAGGCCGGGCTTGGCAATAGTACGTTGATGGTGAGACATCAGGTAATCCGTTGCCTCGATTCCGAGAATTTGGCCGTTATCCAGGGCCACTGTCACTTTGATTTGATCAGGATAAAGGGTTACTCCGTTCTGTGTTGCGGTAAAGTTAAATACAACCATCCCCGCCCCCTGTTCATAATAAATGGGGGTCATATTTATGTAACCTTTCTCCGAAAGGAACTTCACAGCTTTTTCCCTGGCCTCGGCGAGGGTTATTTTATTGGAGGCGACTTTACGGGACAAAGTATACCAGAGCAGTTTGCCGCCCTGCCTGCTGACAGCTACACTCAGTCTTTCTTTTTCTCCGGAACTCGCGGACGTTGAAATAAGATCGGCCTGATAAGCGGGTATTTTACCTTCTGTTTTACGGATCCCTTCAACCTTATATTTAGTTCCCGGCCGGTGTTCGACAAGCTCTAAAACCCGGGCTTTTGCCTGAAAGACATTAATTTTTGCGCCTGTGATTCCCCTTGCCGTTCTTTCTTCCAGTTTATCTGAAAAGGGGCCGTCGTAGATCAGTGTCGGAAAGCTTTTCAAATTGTCCTCGATTTCCTGGAAGTTCCCGTTAGCCAGTTTTGGCCCTTCTTTTTGAACAACCCGGCTCGTTTGCTGAGCCAGTTCGCTTAAGTATAATTTGCCTTCGGCAATTTTTCTTTCAGTGTCCTGAAGCTCTGTATTCAGTGTTGAGGTCTGTTTGTACAGTGTTTGCAGGGTATCCCAATCTTTTTGACACTTGGGTTGGCCGGCGGCTACTTTTTGAAGCAACATGAAGGAATAATCTCCAACCTGTGTTAAAAACTTGGAAGTGCGGCCTGTTGTGATATCAGGCAGCGGCAGCTGGTTTAAGTTTGCCTGGGCGGCATTGGCCCGCTGCCATATTTGTGTAAAAAATTTGCTGTCCTGTTCGGTCGCCTGTGCTACAAGTACTTTGGAAAGAAGCACTTCGACGTTTTGGACGTTTTCCAGAAGATCATAAAATGAGCGGTAATATTTATTGTTCAAAGACACTTCCAGTTGTTTGCGGACAGTATACTGCTGTTGGCCCCACAGGAACAGGCCGCCCAGCAATACCACAGCGATTACCAAAGGCAGAAGCCGGCGCCAGCGTATCGTAGACATTTGATAACTCCTCCCGCAATATATTAAAAAATTTTAAAACCTTAATGTCCTTATCTGGCGAAAATATGGCGCCCGATTTGGGTAACTACATTACGGGTCCATACCCAGGGGCTGACTGGTTTGGCCGGGTTCCAGAAAAACAGGGCGCCCCCGGTGGGGTCCCAACCGCTCATGGCCAGCGTAGCCGCCCTGACTGAATCGTCTGTCAGCGGGCGGTCGTATTGCCCGTTGCTGACCGATTCGAAAGCCCCTGGCTGGTAAATAATACCTGCAAGCGAATGAGGAAAAGCAGCGCTTTGCATCCTGTTCAGAATTACAGCGCCTACGGCTACCTTGCCGGTAAAGGATTCGTTGGCAGCCTCTCCCTCGATAACTCTGGCCAGAAGGTATGTGTCATCCCGGTTGCTTACACTCCGGGAAACGCCAGCCGGCGCCGGCTGAACGGCAGAATTACTGACTGAGGAAAACCCCAGCGCAGCCCATGTCGCCGGTCCTGCAACACCGTCACCTGCCAATCCGTTATTGGCCTGAAAGTTGATCAGCGACCGGTAAGTAACGTTTCCGAATACACCGTCAACCGTGCCCGGGTAGTAACCCCAGTCATACAACGTTTGCTGGAGCCGGGATACGTCGTTTCCGGAAAGGCCCCAGTAAACCGTCCTGTTTTGCGCCGGGGCTTTTTCAGCGTCTGAGAGTATAACAATAACACCCAGGACAAGAAAGGCGATGAATAAAACGACAGCTGATTTGTATTTATTCATTTTCTTGTTCCCCCCACAACTGTTTGGTAATAGTTTTTCTTAACAACCGTTTTTCTATGTAAAGGAGTTTGTAAGATTTGTATGTCCGATGTATAATAAACCTTGTTTCTAATATAGGAGGTAAATCGTTTTATGGGAAATGGCAAGGAGCTAATCAGAAATTTTTGTATTATAGCTCATATTGATCACGGAAAATCAACCCTGGCTGACAGGCTGCTTGAATATACCGGCGCATTAAGCAAAAGGGAAATGACCGATCAGGTTTTAGACCAGATGGACTTGGAGCGCGAACGCGGAATTACAATTAAAGCGCAGGCGGTAAGGCTTAACTATAGAGCGCGCGACGGTCTGGTTTATCAACTGAATCTCATCGATACTCCCGGCCACGTGGACTTTAATTATGAGGTATCCCGGAGCCTGGCTGCCTGTGAGGGCGCTTTGCTGGTTGTTGACGCAGTCCAGGGTATTGAAGCGCAGACATTGGCAAATGCCTATCTGGCCGTAGAAAACGACCTGGTTTTGGTTCCTGTGATAAATAAAATTGACCTGCCAAACGCTGAACCGGCAGTAGTTATAAAAGAACTCGAGGATATCATGGGCCTGGATGTGTCCGGTGTGGTGCTTGCTTCCGCCAAGTTGGGGACCGGTGTTGAAGAAGTGCTGGAGCAGATAGTTTTGCATATTCCTCCGCCGGGCGGCAGCGAAGCATCCCCTCCAAGAGCCCTTATCTTTGATTCGCATTATGATCCTTATAAAGGCGTAATAGCTTATGTGCGTGTCGTTGACGGGTGTTTCAGCAACGGGATGGGGATTAGCATACTGTCGTCGGGCAGGGATTTTGAAATAAACGAGGTTGGAATTTTTCGGCCTGCCATGACACCTGTGGACAAGTTGGGAACCGGTGAAGTCGGTTTCATTGCGGCAAGTATGAAAAATCTCAAAGATACGCGGGTTGGTGATACGATTACCGCGAAGGGAGATTTTACAGCAGAACCTTTGCCTGGCTACCGCAAAGTGACGCCTATGGTTTATTGCGGTTTATACCCGGTTGAAGCGGGGGATTACGGAAATTTGCAGGATGCCCTGCAGAAGCTGCAGTTAAATGACGCTTCCCTGATTTTTGAACCGGAGACTTCCATTGCGCTGGGTTTCGGTTTCAGATGCGGGTTTCTGGGGCTGCTGCATATGGAAATTGTTCAGGAAAGAATAGAGCGTGAATACGGTTTAAACATGATT
Source organism: Eubacteriales bacterium (assembly GCA_041653135.1). Lineage (GTDB taxonomy): Bacteria > Bacillota > Desulfotomaculia > Desulfotomaculales > Nap2-2B > 46-80. The sequence continues at coordinate 26,757 of JBAZGB010000028.1, forward strand.
ATAACCGCGCCCAGTGTGGTTTACAGGGTAACCAACGTACACAGGGAAGAGTTCTTTATCGAGAACCCCGCAAAACTTCCTTCTGCCGGAAGCCTGGAGAAAACGGAAGAACCTTTTGTTTCGGCTGTGATCATGATGCCCAAGGAATACATCGGATCCGTCATGGAGCTTTGCCAGGAGCGACGGGGTATGTTTTTGAATATGGAGTACCTTGGAGAAAACCGGGTTATGATTACTTATGAAATTCCCTTAAGCGAAATTATTTATGACTTTTTTGACCATTTAAAGTCCCGCACCCGGGGGTATGCTTCCCTGGATTATGAACTTGCCGGATACAGGGAAGGCAGGCTGGTCAGGCTTGATATTATGGTTAACGGCGAGCCTGTAGATGCCCTTACCTGTATTGTTCACGCTGATAAGGCGTACCAGCGCGGGCGTCAGCTGGTGGAAAAACTGCGCTCCCTGATGCCGAGACAGCTTTTTGACGTGCCCATTCAGGCTGCGGTCGGCAGCAAGGTAATTGCGCGGGAAACCGTCAAGGCGAGGCGAAAAGATGTGCTTTCCAAGTGCTATGGCGGGGATATTACCCGCAAGCGCAAACTTCTGGAAAAACAAAAAGAAGGAAAGAAGCGCATGAAGCAGGTCGGCAATGTGGAAATTCCCCAGGAAGCTTTTATGGCCGTACTGAGCACTACAAAAAAAGAATAATGCGCTTATTTTTTAACCAGGTCGTCCAGTGTTTTGAATGTGTACCCCTGAGCTTTGATATCACTGATTGTTCTGTCAAGGGAATCCAGATTATCCTTTGATACGGCGTGTAAAAGTATTAAGTCGCCGTTATGCAGATTATCCATTACAGTCTGATATGCCTCCTGCGGCCCGCCCGGCAAAGGTATCCAGTCAGCCATAGCAAAGCTCCAAAAAACAGTATAATAGCCGAGGTCCTTTGTTTCAGCTAGTGTCATTTCACTGTATTCGCCCATTGGAGGGCGGAAATACACCATCTTGTTTCCTGTTAAAGCAGTGAAATCAGACGCCAGTTTTTCAATCTCTTCCTTGATCTTCTCGTTTGTCAAACCCGGCATTGAGGGGTGGTTTACCGTATGATTCCCCACAATGTGCCCTTCCTGAAGCATCCTCTTAACCAGTTCCGGCTGCGATTCCAGGTAATGCCCCGTAATAAAGAAAGCTGCTTGAACATTTTGTTTTTTAAGGATATCTAAAATACCCGGCGTATAGCCGTTTTCATAGCCTTCGTCAAAAGTCAGGTAGACTGTTTTTTCATCCGGGCTGCCTATCCAATAGGCATTGTTTTGGGCTAAGGTTTGCCGGATACCTGACGGCATTTCAGGCTGGAGGTGACTGCTGTTTCTTTTCAAACCCCAGCCATGCAGGTTGTCAGAAACGCTGCCGCTCTGGGAAGATGCGGGTACACCTTCCGATTTTCCTCCGTTTGCCTGTGTTTCAGGCTTCTTAGTCGAAGATTTATTTTGACTTGACCCATTTTGGGGCTGAGTTTTCGGAAGAACTTTTTCCTGGCTTACCTTTTGGCTGGTTTGTTCAGTTTTTAGATTGCTTTTCCAGGAAAAATACAGATTCTTGCTTGCATAGCCGGTAACTACCGCAGCAATTAATATGCCTGTCAGGATCAAAATAGTTTTTTTCAAATTGATACCTCCGTTTACTGTTATGGCGTGTTTCTTTTTCATTAAAGTTTTAGCAAAAACCCAAATTATTATCCGGTATGGTTCTTATTTGACAGTATTCGACTAAATCCTTCTTGAGTAAATTTATTATCCGGCTCATAACAGCCGGCGGGCCCGGCCCGTTATTAATTTAAAAGACGCAATCTTATTGACACAGGCAGTATTTTTTGCTATCATAAACTTTACACGCATTAATAAAGCCGCCAGGCGGCTTTAAAATTGTGGCGCCGGCGTAGCTCAATTGGTAGAGCGGCTGATTTGTAATCAGCAGGTTTAAGGGTTCGAGTCCCCTCGCCGGCTCCAGATATGAAAAAATCCTGGAGGGGTTCCCGAGTGGTTAAAGGGAGCAGACTGTAAATCTGCCGGCTGTCGCCTTCGTAGGTTCGAATCCTACCCCCTCCACCAATAAAGCTCAATTTAATACATCTTATCGCGGGGTGGAGCAGCTGGTAGCTCGTCGGGCTCATAACCCGAAGGTCGTAGGTTCAAATCCTACCCCCGCAACCAAGAAAAGTCAAGCGCCTCAAAGGATTGGGGCGCTTTTAATTTTGCGTTAAAATGATATCTGAGGCGTTTTGGGAGCAATATGGGAGCAAAGTCTCCCGGAGGCTAAGAATGAGCAAAAAAAAATAGACGGGTTAACCGCCTATTTTACTAATCTTAAATATGGTTTCTTTGAAGGCTGAGGTGGCATTTGTTCATCCGGCTTTTTTAATTTGGTGTTGTACAGGTTATTCAATTTATCCGCTGCTTCTTGGTCAGCGCTGCGCAGGGCGTGGCCATAGATGTTGTATGTTACCCCTATATCAGCGTGGCCCAGCCGGGAGCTTATGTTTTTAGCGTTAAGGCCCTGGTTAATAAGCATCGTAGCTGCAGTATGGCGAAAGACAAGATTCAGGAAATTATAAGGACCACTAAAGAGGAAGCAAGTATTCGCGTTGCAAAGGAAGCGAAAAGCGATCATGAAAAATTAGTAAAAGAGGCCATTCCAGTACTGAAGGCACTGAATGAGATCATTGAGAAAGAAAGAGAAATCTACATAGGGCTTTCAAAATCAATAGGGTACAATATCGTCTTGTTTCCATTGTCCAATTATATAGGCAGTTGTCCTGGGAGAGAAGATCAACCTTTCTCCAGTCTTGCTATTTTACTAAATAGATTAAGAGAGCGGGGGTATAACGTCTAAACGAAAGGATGATTATTAGAATGCACTTTTATGAAAAGGTTCCTTCCTGGTATGTAGATATAAAAAAGCGGGCTACAGCAAATCGGATCTTGACCTTTTGCAAACATGACCTGATGCTTCAAGACCGGAAAATCAGCTTGCATTGGTTCCGTGAGTTAGGAGCCTACAGCGGCAAAAGCATACATTCGGGATCTGCTTTTGAAGCAAAAATGCGCGCATGGGGGAAATTTGACGGTAAACATAATGAAGTTTGGGTAAACATGGATCAGCCTTTAGACGAAATCAAGAAAACGGTCGCTCATGAAATGCGCCATATTTTTCAATATGCGGGAAGATGGACGATTTCCGAAGCGGACGCCGAACGATATGCTTCAGGATATTAATTTAATTAGGTTTTCCTCCTATCAGATAAACCCCGGCTTGGCTTTAAACGCCTGGCCGGGGGAGTATTTTTGGCCTTTTATATAACTATAAGTTATTTTTAAATTTTGTTCATAATAATAGGAATAAACCGATTAAGAAAGATAGGGGAACCATGAAAGAATGATTAAACGAATATGGACTTTTACATTTAAGTGGTTGTCCCTCTATAATAGAATTAATCAGAAAAATGATAATGAGGAGGCAATTAATATGACTACTAAATATGTCAAAAAAATACATAATATTGATTTGCCGCCTCATCAGCTTCGCGAACTGGGCTTGGAAAAAGACTGGCAAAAAAATATAACCGATCAGTATATTGAGAAAGTGGTAAAGACTGCTGAACGCTTTAAAAAGGACTTAAAGGAGTTGTCCAAGCGTTAAGGACGTAAAGTACCTTGATGTTAAAGAAGTTTTAGTTATTCATTATTTTGTGGCAGATGTTTTTCTAAGTGAATATTACGATCATGAGGGTAGAGAATAAAGAGGAGTGATGAACTCCTCTTTATTGCTTTCTGCTTTGGGAGAACCAAAACAAACTTTCGATGGTCAAGATTTATATGAGGATATCCTTTTGAAAGCAGCAGCACTTATGCGGTCATTAATACAAAATCATTGTTTCCATGATGGCAATAAAAGAACTGCAATGATGGCTACAATTATTTTTCTGGAAGAAAACGGTTATGAAGTTGCTGCTCCTAATAACAAAATGTACAGATTAGCGATGAAAATTGTAAGAGAAAAACCCACACCAACGGCAAATAATATTGCGAGGACACTAAATAAATACACAAAACCATATTCCTATAAGCAAAAATCAAGATTTATTATTTATAAAGACAGAATCCTGAATTGGATAAAATCAGTTTAATTAATTCCAGAAACCTATTTAAACAGCTTGCCAAACAGCCTGCCAACCGCTTTCCCGGCAGCCCTTCTGGCAATGCGTTTACCTACGGCCCCCCTTTGAACCGCTGAGACATCACCCAGGAGCTTTCCGGCTTGATACAGGGCGCTTCTCGTTTGACTGATCGGATTCTTCTTCCGGGACATAATGACCACTTCCTTTAGGCTAATATTACCACTTAAAGGTAGGTTATGGACAGGTTTCCCGAATTAATCAGCAAACACACTTTGATTTCCGTAAAAAATAAGGCCAAAAACCAACTGCTATGACTGGCCTTCGGCCTTACTGCTTGTTAGGGTTATCCTGTTTTAACCATGTAAAGATACATGCCGACACTTCAAGTAAGTTTTTATTTCTGCTCTATCGTAATTGACCATGGACCATTGGAATTAACTCTAACAAAATACATCCCTTGTTCTATTGATATTACAGTTTTTCCTGAACAGCTTCCAATCTCATTAGCTATTAGTTCTTTTTCTTTTCCATTTCCATCAAGCAACCAAAAAATGAAGTTACCATCTCCTGAAAATTGATAACTTACATAAGCCGGTCCATTATTCAAGGCGAATTTATCAATATAGCTTACCCCATTACCTGAAAAGTTTTTTGTAATAGGTGTGGGTATAGGTTGAGAAACTGCGTTAGTTGTAATCATAACTGCATTAGTCGCAGCGTTCCATTTAACAGTTGCGTTTAATGCCTCAGCAACAGCCCTTAAAGGAACCATTACCCTGCCGGAAACCATTATGGGAGGAACGTCAGTATAAACCTCTTTCCCGTTAACAAAAATTTTAATATTACCTGCTGCATAAGACGCAAAAGCAATCCCGCAAAAAATCAATAATGCAGTTAAAGCGCCTATAATAGTTTTTTTCATTTTAATACCCCCTTTAAAATATGGTTATCCAGTTAGCTCAGAAAGCGTCACTGGCCCGGCAGTTACGCAAGCTTTAAGGAGACGGTTGAAAAGCTCAGGTTCCCAAAAGCGGCGATTAAAACGGTAACAAAATTCATTCAGGTAG